>JAHFTH010000141.1 GCA_023269445.1 Lacunisphaera sp. | reverse complement strand
CAACTCCGCCACACCGTTCTTCGACATCACGGAGGAGGAGTTTGACCGCATCGTGCGCGTGAACCTCAAGGGCGTGTTCCTCGGCTGCCAGGTCTTCGGCAAATATCTCGTCGAGCGCGGGTCGGGCGGCTCCATCATCAATCTTGGCTCGATGTCCGGCGTCGTGCCGTTGTCGCGCGTCTTCACGTATTCGGCCACCAAGGGCGCCGTGCACAACCTCTCCCTCAACCTCGCCCGCGAGTGGGCTCCGCACAAGGTGCGCGTCAACCTCGTCGTCCCCGGCTTCTTCCCCGCCGAGCAGAATAAAAAAATCCTCTCCCCCGATCGCGTCACCGCGATCATGGGCCACACGCCGATGAAGCGTTTCGGCGAGGCGCGCGATCTCATCGGTGCCACGCTGCTCCTCGCGAGCGACACCGCCGGCTCCTTCATCACCGGCGAGGAATTGATCGTCGACGGCGGCTACCACGCGATGACGATCTGAACTTTAAAGGTAGGGCGCACCGGCCCGGTGCGCCGCGGCGGAGCGAGCCGCTCCGCCCTACCAAATTCAACCCAACCCCTTTGCTCCATGTCCGCCATCAACACCTTCCTCCTTAAAAACAACCTGCGCATCGCGTCGAACCCGTGCGTCTCACCCGACTTCTGCCTCGACTGGCCGGCGATTCAGCGGATCTTTGCCGACCCCGCCGCGACCGGGCTGACGTTCCACGATAAGTCCCGCTTTGAGACCGCCGTCGGTGTCTGGACTCTGGTCGAGCACCAAGTGACCGGGGATTGTGCGTGGCGCTTGGAGTCAACGACCCTCAGCGACCCGAGCAGGGTTCTGGCGGACGGCGTGCTGACGAAGCCCGGCCGCGCGGCCTTTCCGGCCTCGTGGGCGAATCTGCTCAAGCTGAAAAACCTCATCCAGGAGCACAACGCCGACTCGACCATCTTTCCCACCGGCACGGCCAAGCTCGGCCGGAGCACACTCGGCGTCGGCGCGCGCTTTACCACGCTGCACTGGCCGGCCGTCGAGTGGGCCATGAGCGCACTCGAGATCGGGCTCACCGCCAACCAGAATTCCATCCCGCGCGAGCTCGTCTACGACGTGGAAGCGATGCTCGCCAACCGGCTCGACACCGTGCCGTTCCCCTTCATCGGCACCAACGTCCCCGAAGGCCATCAGGGCCAGAGCGTCGAGGGCATGAGCCACGGCTGCGTGCTCTCCAAGCTCAAGACCGGCTTCCATCACCGCAAGATTGCCTGGTCGTTCAACGCCGACCACCAGCCCATCGGCGGCAAGTTCGACAGTCGCGAGGACGCCCTGGTCACGGGCTGCCTGCTCGCCAGCTACATCACCTTCGACCTCTCGCCCGAGCTCGCGCTCAACCAGCCGGCCAAGCTCGCCGACATCCCGGCCGACGTCGTCCAGAAAACGCGCGCGCGCGTCGCGGCCGCCGGACTGAAGCTCGACGAGGCGGCCTTCAACCAGCTGCTCGTCACCGTCTGGACGCCGATGCTCAAGATGAAGCGGCGCGACGAGAAATACGCCGCCGCGCGCGCCGCCGCGTTCACCACGCCGGTCGGCCGCGGTTACCTGCGCGAACTCTCGATCGATGAGTTGCCCGGTCTCACCACGCCGGAGACCACCGCCATCATGCTCTCGCTCTGCGAGGTGCTCGGCATGCCGGTCAACTTCGTGGCGCCCGCCTTCGGTTTCCAGAAGAACACCCCGTATCCCGACAACACCGCGCTGCGCGCCCTCATCCAGAAGCAGTGGGACGTGTGCGCGAAGTTCGGCGTGAGCATCGGTTTTCACTCCGGCTCGGGCAAATCCGCCGAGAACTACCAGGTGATGGGGCAGGTCACGGGCAGCGCGCTTGAGATCAAGACCAGCGGCCGCTACACCTACGAGATGGGCGTGGCGCTCTCGCAGTCGCAGAACGCCACCGACGCCGCGCTCTGGCGCGACTGGTATAAGTTCACCGTCGACATGTCCGTCGCCGGCGCGTTCAGCCCCGACGCCACCGAGCAGAAGATGGCGCGCATTTTCGTCACGACGTCACTGGCTGATGGAGGCGGGACGCCCTCGTCCCGCGGGGATCAGCGGGGTGGGGGCACCCCGCCTCCAGACGTCTTCGCCTCGCCCGCCGCCTGCCGCGCCGCGCTCGAGGCGCTGCCGCCCTCGGCCGAGCACATGATCTTCTTCGAATACAACTTCCTCTACGTGCTCGCCGCCGGCGGCAAACCGGAGAAGTCCGCCCTCGGTGACCACACGCCGGCCGGCTACGCCCAGCGCGCGCGGTTCTACGCCGTCAGCCCCGAGGCCCGGTTGCTCTTCTCGAAGCGCATCGCCGCCTACCTGATCTTCCTCGCGGAAAACACCGGCTTGGCCTCGAAGGAACGTTGCGCCGCCACCAGCAAGCTGCTGGCCTCCTACACCACGCTCGATGCCATGCTCGGCGACATCAGCCGCTGAGCGCTTCCGGCTAATCGAAAATCGGGAATCCAAAATCGAAAATGACCAAGCCCTTCATCCACGACGATTTCCTCCTGCACTCGGACGCGGCGCGCGACCTCTATCATAATTTCGCCAAGGCCGAGCCGATCTACGATTACCACTGTCACCTGCCGCAGCAGCTGATTTTGGCGAACCACTCCTTCGCCGACCTCGCGGAGATCTGGCTCGGCGGCGACCACTACAAGTGGCGCGCCATGCGCTCCAACGGCGTCAACGAGCGCTTCTGCACCGGCGACGCCAAGCCGCGCGAGAAATTCGACGCCTGGTGCGGCACCGTGCCGCACACCTTGCGCAATCCGCTCTATCATTGGTCGCACCTCGAGCTGGCCCGTTACTTTGGCATCACCGACATCATCAACCCGTCGTCGGCCGACCGGATCTGGCAGCAGGCCAACGAGAAACTCGCGGGCATGCGCGTGCACGACATCCTCAACGCCAACAAGGTTGCCGTCATCTGCACCACGGACGATCCGGCCGACTCACTCGACCAGCACGCCAAGATCAACCAATCGGGCCTCAAGACGCGCGTCTACCCGACCTTCCGGCCGGACAACGCGCTGCGAGTGAACGCACCGGCCGCCTTCAACGCCTGGCTGGAGAAGCTGGGCGGCGCAGCCGGCATGACGGTGCAGTCCTTCGACGATTTTCTTTCCGCGTTGCAGAAACGTCACGACGCCTTTCATGCGGTCGGTGGCCGGTTGTCCGATCACGGCATGGAAAATTGTTATGCCGAGCCCTGCGCCGCCGTCGATGCGAAGGCCATCTATGACGCCGCCCGCGCCGGCAAAGCCGCGTCGCCCGGGGATCTCGCGAAGTTCTGTTCCTTCATGATGCTGGAGTTCGGCCGCTGGGACGCGAAGAAAGGCTGGACCAAGCAGCTCCACCTCGGCGCCCAGCGCAGCAACAACACCCGGCTCCTGCAAAAGCTCGGGCCCGACACGGGCTTCGATTCGATTGGCGATTTTTCGCAGACGCGCGCGCTGTCGCGCTACCTCGACACGCTCGACTCGACTAACGAACTGCCGCGCACCGTCCTCTATAATCTGAATCCGGCCGACAACTACGCCTTCGCGACGATGATCGGCAACTTTCAGGACGGCACCGTTCCCGGCAAGATGCAGTTCGGCTCCGGCTGGTGGTTCCTCGACCAGAAGGAGGCGATGGAGTGGCAGCTCAATGCGCTGTCTAACCTCGGCCTGCTCAGCCGCTTTGTCGGCATGCTGACCGATTCGCGCAGTTTCCTCAGCTACACGCGGCACGAGTATTTCCGCCGCACGCTGTGCAACCTGCTCGGAACCGAGATGGAGCGCGGTGAGATTCCTGCCGACCGCGCGCTCGTCGGTGGCATGGTGAAAGCCATCTGCTTCGCCAACGCTCGCGACTATTTCCGCCTCGCGCTCGATCCGACTTACACGAAATGAGACTTCTCCGTCTGCCGCTGCTGGCTTTGCTCCTGTTGCCCGCGCTGCCCGGGGCGGATGAAACCCGCAGCCTGTTGCGGGCGGTGGACACTGTTGCACCGGCAATTCTGGCAGAAGCCGCGGACAAGGCCCTGCAGGCTCCGCTCATCACGATCGTCGACAAGGAAAAACCGTCGCCCACCGGCGATGCGCACGACTACATCAGCTACGCGCGCTATTGGTGGCCGGACCCGGCGAAGCCCGACGGCCTGCCCTTCATCCGCAAGGACGGTTATCACAACCGCGAGCAGGTGGACGCCGGGGATCGCAAGAAGATCGACCACCTCGTCGACAGTGTCACGGCGCTGGCTCTCGGCTGGTCAAAACTGCACCGCGAGGAGTGCGCCCGGCAGGCCGGCGACTGGCTGCGGGCTTGGTTTGTGACTCCGGCGACCCGGATGAAACCCGCGTTGGATTACGCGCAGGTCCGGCTGGGGCACAGCCAGAATCTCGGCAACGCCTCCGGCGTGCTCGACACGCGCACTTTTGCCGAACTCGTGGAAGCGTTGCGTCTGCTCCAGGGTTCACCGGCACTGACGGTCGCGGACGAGGCCGCCGTCCGGCAGTGGTTCACCGACTATTTTCACTGGCTGGGAACCGGCGCATCCGCTCTCGGGGAGCACAAGGCGGAGAACAACCACGGCTCGTGGTTCCTCGTGCAGGCCGTCGCGATCGCCCGTTATTTGGGGCGCGATGACGTGGCCCAGAAATTATGCGAGGAAGACCGGGCGCGCATTGGCTGGCAGTTCGCGCCGGATGGGAGCCAGCCGCTGGAACTCGAGCGCGAAGACGGCCTGCACTACAGTTTCTTCAATCTCGATGCGCAGCTGCAACTCGCGGAGCAGGCCCGCCGGTTGGGCGTGGATCTCTGGCATTACACCGCGCCGAATGGGGGCAGCCTGAAAGGCGGCCTCGCCTATATCCGCCCTTACAACGAGGCGCCGGAAAAATGGCCGCACAAGGAGCGGGAGGTTCTGGCGAAGAATTTCATGCGCGAGCTTCTGGAGCGGACTGCGGCGCTGGAGGAGGCGCCGGTGCTGCCGGCCAAGCGCATGTAAGTTGTTACATGTTGGTGACCGGCCAGCAAACAGTTGCGCGGAACCGTCCGGCCCGTAGCTTGGGCCGATGTTCAAGTTACCGCGCCTCGTTGTCCTGGGCCTGCTGGCGCTGCCGCTGCAAGCGGAGGAGAAACCGGTGCCGCGACTCGCCGTGGTCATCGCGGTGGACCAGATGCGCGCCGATTACCTCGTGAAATTCCGGCCGTATTTCGGCGCAGGCGGCTTCAAGCGGCTGCTGGAGGGCGGGGCGGATTTCCAGAACTGCCATTACCAGCACGCCGTCACCAAGACGGCGCCGGGCCACGCGACGATCCTCAGCGGCGTGAACGCGAACATCCACGGTATCATTGCCAACGAGTGGGTGGACCGCACGACTTTCATGCAGGGCAATTCGGTTGAGGATGTGGATTCGCCGCTCGTCGGCCTGCCCCCGCGGGTGGATCGCTATGCGAACGCCACGCTCGCCGCCAAGGCCGGCCGCTCGCCGCGTAATTTCCTCGGCACCACGGTCGGCGACCGGCTCAAGGCCCGCTACGGCGCGGCGGCGAAGGTCTTCGGCGTGGCCGACAAAGACCGTTCCGCGATCCTGCTGGCCGGACCCAAGGCTGATGGTGCCTATTGGACCGAGGAGGGCATTTTTGTCACCTCGACTTATTACCGGCCTGCGCTGCCGGCCTGGGTGCAGGAGTTCAATGCCCGGCGGAATGCCGCGGAGTATGCCGGCCGGACCTGGGACCGGCTGCGCGAAAAGGAACTCTATGATCACGTGCAAGGCCCCGACGCAGCCGAGGGCGAGGAGGGGGATACCAGGCTGCCCAAGAGGCTGCTTAGTCCCGACGGTCCGTTAGGCAGCGCTTCCTTTTACGGGGACTTCGACCGCACGCCCTGGAACAACGACCTCGTGGCCGACATGGCCCGGCGCACCCTTGAGGCGGAACAGCTCGGGCAGGACGACATTCCCGATCTGCTCACCGTCGGCTTTTCCCAGCCCGATGCCGTCGGCCACGCCTACGGGCCCGACAGTCACGAGGTGATGGATTCTTATCTGCGGCTCGACCGGACGCTGGCGCAGTTCCTCGCGTTTCTCGATGCCCGGGTCGGGGCCGGGCGCTGGGTGCTGGTGCTCACGGCCGATCACGGGGTCGCGCCGCTGCCGGAGCGGCTGTGGGCGGAGAAAGGTGAGGATGCGGCCGGGCGCATCAAAGGCCGCGAACTCGATGCCCAGGTGAAGTCCGCCCTCGACGACGCTTTTGGCCCTCTGCCCGACCCGCTCTTCTGGGCCGTGCGCGATAACAGCGGCTACCACCTCAATCCCCGGGCGCTGGCGGCGAAAAACCTGCCGCCCGACCGCGGGGCGGCGGTAGTGCAGGCCGCCTTGCAAGGGCACCCGCAGATCGCCACGGCCTACACCCGCACGCAACTGACCGGAGCCGCGCCGCTGGACGCGATCGGCGAGATGACGCGCCGGAGCTATTATCCCGCGCGCAGCGCCGACGTGCTTTTCGTCGAGCGACCGTTCTTTCTGATCCGCGTGCTCGGCACGACTCACGGCTCGCCCTACGACTACGACACCCACGTGCCGCAGGTCTGGTTCGGCGCCGGCGTGAAACCCGGGGTGCATTCAGAGGGCGTGGCAGTCGAGGACCTCGCGCCGACGCTGGCCTGGCTGCTCGGCGTCGAGTTGCCACCCGAGGCCAAGGGCCGGCGGTTGTTCTGAGCAAAGCCGGACTTTGCCTTTCGCGGTCATCTCTGCTTTCTTGGGGTCATGACGCTCGACTTTGAAACGCTGCCGCCGCGCGCTCTGCCGTCGACAATTCACCCCGACCGACAAGCAATGGAAACAACTGACATCAATATCCGCAGCCTGGCCCTTATGGATTTTCCCCAGCCATCACCAAGATTGCCTTGAAGAATTCACCTGCCGCTTTAATCGCCACAAACCGCTTATGAAATTCCTTGCCCCAGCCACCGCCTTGTTTCTGGCCTTTGCGAGCACCCTTTGCTTCGCCCTACCGGCCGACTGGACCACTCCGGTCGAACCATGCAAAATCTCCGATACTCTTTACTACGTCGGTTCGCGCGATCTGGCCGCCTACCTGGTCGTCACGCCGCAAGGGAACATCCTCATTAATGCCAATCTGGAATCTTCTCCGCCGCAAATTCGCCGCAGCGTTGAGCAACTGGGCTTCCGCTGGAACGACATCAGGATATTGCTCAACAATCAGGCCCACTACGACCATGTGGCCGGTGTCGCCCAAATATTCCAAGAAACGGGTGCAAAACTAATGGTAATGGAGGGCGATGTGGATGTCATTGAAAGTGGTGGAGCGACTGACTTCGACCCCACCCTGCCACGCTTTCCCTCATCCCACGTTGACCGCATCCTTAAGGACAACGATACGGTCACGCTCGGCGGCATCACCCTGACCGCGCATAAAACACCCGGACATTCCCGAGGGTGCACCACATGGACCATGCAAACGCAGGCGGCAGGTCGCACGCTCAATGTCGTGATCGTCGGCGGCTGGGCCATGAATCCCAGTGTCCTGATGCAGCTTGTCGCCAGCCATGGAAAACCCGAGGTCTACCCGAATATCACGACGGATTTTGACCACACCTTTGCCACCCTGAAGACCCTGCCTTGCGACATCTTTCTCGGTGCCCATGGCGGATACTTCCACCTGCTCGACAAGCTCGAACGCCTCACGAACGAAGGAACATCCGTATGGATCGATGCCAGTGGCTATCGTGAAGCCGTAGGCAAAGCTGATAGCACCTACCGAAAAAATCTCGAACAATTTCGGAAGACTGAACCGACTAACTAGAAAATAGGGGCCAAGCCAAAGACGTCAGGTTAGGGTTGCCCTGATTTGACGGACAGTGAGTTGGAGTCAAAGCCCCTCCCACATTTTCGGATACGGAACTTTGCCTTTTTGCTGCAGCTCTGTTTCCTCCAACGCATGACACTCGACTTTGAAACGCTGCCGCCGCGCGAGGCCTACAACTGGATGATCAATGCGATCACGCCGCGGCCCATCGCCTGGGTTTCGACCATCTCCGCCGAGGGGAAGACCAACCTCGCGCCTTTCTCCTTCTTTCAAGGCATCTGCTCCAAACCCCCGACGCTGATGTTCAGCGGGGCGATTGATCGAAACGGCAAGAAGAAGGACAGTGTGATCAACGTCGGCCAGGTGCCGGAGTTTGTCGTCAACATCGTGCCGCATGCCCTCGCTGAGCCAATGAACCTCACCGCCACGCCCCTGCCGCACGGCGAGAGTGAATTCGATAAGTTCGGGATCATCTCGGCGCCGTCAGTGAAGGTGCGCCCGCCGCGGGTCGCCGCCGCGCCCGTGGCCTTCGAGTGCCGGTTGGAGCGCATCGTCGAGCTGGGCAACGGCCCGCAGGGTTCCAGCGTGATCTTCGGCACCATTGTCCACGCCCACATCGCCGACTCTGTGCTCGGGGCCGATGGCCAGATCGATCCCCACAAGCTCGACACGATCGGCCGCATGGGC
>JAHFTH010000140.1 GCA_023269445.1 Lacunisphaera sp. | reverse complement strand
GATCGTCATCGCGACCAAGAGCTCCAAAAGGGTGAAGGCCTGATTACCGAGATTGTCATTGCGAGGAGGCCAAGGCCGACGAAGCAATCCAGCTGGATCGCCACGACCCGCTGCTGCGGGCCTCGCGATGACAGAAATACTTAATTCGCCGTTCATCGGGTGAGCGACATGGTGAACACGACCTGGGTGCGCGTGGTTTCCGCCGTCGGGGCGGACAAGCCCGGCAACCGGTAGGGCCACGATACACGAACGGCGAGGGCCAGAAAATGTTTCTGCGCGTCAAATCGCAGCGGCTCATCAGGGAAGCGGCCGCACTCGATGAGAAAATATTGTTCCGCTTCCTGTATCCGACCGGCCGTCGGCGGCAGGTAGTCGCGGGCGTGCAGACGCGCGGCATCCCGTGTGGCGACCAAGGTCAGGGCATTGCCGAAGGAGCTGCTCATCAGCGGCACCTGCCCGGCTAGCGCATCGAATCCACCGGCGGCGGCCAAGCGGGACAGCTCGACCTTGAGCGCATCCGGCAGCCGCTCAGCCGAGAGCGTATCAACCGTGACCGCACCCTGCCGGGTCAGGGCGGGCAGCAACGCGATGACCGTCGTGACCGCGGCCGCAAACAAACCGACCGCGATGATCACCTCGACCAGCGAGAAGGCACGAGGAGCAACCTGTGTATCCAATGGTTTGTCATCGCGAGGCCCGCAGCAGCGGGCCGTGGCGATCCAGCTGGATTGCTTCGTCGGCCCACCCGGTGAGCCTTCTCGCAATGACTTTTTGCTTAGCTGCATGAATACCCTCTCAAAAAGCGTTCCTCTCGTTGAGCAGGGCCGGCACGCCGTAGGCACTGAGGACCAGCCCCCGCACGGTCTGCGCATTGCCCAATTGGATCGGCGGTTCGCCGACCGCGTAGCTGCCCGGCGGCCGGGGCTGCCCGAGCGCGAGCACGATCGAGCCCCTCGGCGGTGTGCTGCCAGACAACTGCGCGAGCGTGCCGTTCGGCGTGAACGCGACCCCGGTCCAGAGCTGTGCGGTGGTGTCGCCCTCGATCGCATACGACAGGCTCTGGTTTTGAAAAAGATCGGACGACAGGTCCGCTGCGGGATCGGAAACGCGTTTCCACTGCGTCGCATCGGTGACGAGGCCGGTCAATGCAGCCGGCACGACATAGGCACCCGCCGGCAGCGCGACCGACTGGATCGTATCCCAATCCGCCGGGCTGGAGCCCGGTTGCCGGGCCAGCTGAAGGACGACAAAACGCAGGTAGCGCTCCGGTGAGCCCGCATCAACATTGACGAGGAGCCGCGTCTTGCGGTTCGTCGCCGGCGCCTTGGTGCGCGCGGCGGTGACAAGACTGGACACCGTGGCCTGCGCGGACTGCAGCGCGGCGGATTTGCCTCCGCCACCCAGCCCGCTGAACAAAACGAACGACATCGCTGCGATGAGGCCGATCACGACGAGAAGCTCGAGCAGCGTAAACGCTGCCAGCCGGGAGCCGGGAGCATGGAGCTTGAAGCCAGACTCAGCTCCTGACCGCTGACCGCTGACTGCTGACTGCTCGCTTTTCATCTTCACTTCCAACTGAAGATGAACTCGGGATTGGCCGCCGTGGCACCCGGGGCCGGGGCGTAGAAGATCACACCGGCGCGAACACCGGTCGTCGGGAAATCCGCACTGGTGGGCGCGATGCCTCCCACCGACGGCAGGGTGGCGAAATCAGCGCCCGGTCGGATGACGCCGTCGAGGTCCCGATCCACAAGCACGGCGATGGCGGTGTTGTCGAAAGCGTCGCGGATCAGGTTGGCCGCCGTGAAGTCGGCATCGCTGAACGAGTAAAACGAAATGAGCTTCCGGTTCTGCATGGCGGCGGCTCCGCCGGCGGTGAGCGCCGAGCCGTCGCGTTTCTTCGCGGCGAGGATGTCGTGGAAAAGATGATCGGTCGCCGTCGCGCCGCCATTGACGAGGTTGCTGGCGTCGAACGCCGGGTAGTAACCGTATTCGCCGCGGAAGGACTCGATGGCGGCAGCCCATTGCGTGAACTGCACGCGGGCCTTGGCCTTGTTCGCCGAGCGGCGGGCAGAGCTGACGCTCGGGAAAATGAGCGCGGCCAACAGGCCCAGAATCGCGAGCACGGTGAGCAGCTCAAGGAGAGTGAAAGCTCTCCGCTGCTTGTCATTCTGAGCGCAGCGAAGAATCCATCTTTGTAGGCAGGGTGCCCTCACCCCGCGAAGCATGAGGGACGAGGGCGTCAGCTCTCCACTGGATTCTTCGCTGCGCTCAGAATGACAGAACGAATTATCAGTAGGAATTCGATTACTCATGGCCGGTTGGCGTGGAGATTGTCCGCATTGCCTGCCGCTGCAACATCGGGGAAGCCGCCGGTCAGCAGCGTGGCCGTGTCACTGCCGTCGGGTCCGGCCGAATAGAGAACATAGGAGGGATTCGTCCACGGCGTCCGCAACTTGTAGGCGTAGCGATAGGGATGCTCCCACGGATCGAGCAGCTCGGCTGCATCACTCACGAACGGATCGAGCGCTGCGGCAGTGGTGAACTTGACCGCCTCGATCAACGCCCGGCCGGTCACTGGCTGATAGGCGGGCCCGCGTTTGCCGATGAGCGATTGCAGCAAGCGCGCCGGGAGATCCGTCCGCGGATAATCGCCATAGGCGAGTTTGTAAGAATCAAGCGCGGCGGACAGCGCGGCCAGCTCGGCGCGGGCGCGGGCGGTCTTGCCGCTTTCGGAGGCCCGCCGCCCCACCCCGATGACGATGCCCGTGAGGATCGCGATGATGCCGAGCACCACCAGCAGTTCCAACAGGGTGAAGCCGCGATTCCTTGCCTGCTTGTCATTGCGAGAAGGGCCACTCTGTGGCCCGACGAAGCAATCCAGCTGGATCGCCACGGCCCGCAGTTGCGGGCCTCGCGATGACTGGGGTTTGCCGAGAAAAGGCATGGGCTTGAAACGGTCGGTCAGCCGGCGGGCCCACGCCGCCAGTGGATTAATCGTCGGATTGCAGGGCGGCGATGACAGAGAAGTCCTCGAGCGTGGTGGTGTCGCCCTTGACGCTGCCGGTGGTGGCCAGCTCCTTGAGGAGGCGGCGCATGATTTTTCCGGAGCGGGTCTTGGGCAGGCCGGCGGCGAAGCGCACCTGGTCGGGCTTGGCGAGCGAGCCGATCTCCTTGCCGACGTGGGCGCGGAGATCCTCTTTCAACTGCTCGCTGGCCGTGTGCGTGGACTTGAGCGTGACGAAGACGACGAGCGACTGGCCCTTGAGTTCGTCGGGGCGACCGACTGCGGCGGCCTCGGCGACGGCGGGATGCGAGACGAGCGCGCTCTCGACTTCGGCGGTGCCGATGCGGTGACCGGAGACGTTGAGCACGTCGTCGATGCGGCCGACGATCCAGAAGTAACCATCCTTGTCCTGCCGGGCGCCGTCGCCGGTGAAGTAGATGCCGGGCTTGCCGGGGAATTCGCTGAAGTAGGCTTTCTTGAAGCGGTCGTCGTCGCCCCAGAGCGTGCGGAGCATGGACGGCCAGGGTTTCATGATGGCGAGCTTGCCGCCGGAGTTGCGCGGGACCTCGTTGCCCTTCTCGTCGACAATCATGGGGAGGACGCCGAAGAACGGCAGGGTGGCCGAGCCGGGCTTGGTCGGCGTGACGCCGGGCAGCGGCGTGATCATGATGCAACCGGTCTCGGTCTGCCACCACGTGTCCACGATCGGGCAGCGTTTCTTGCCGATCATCGTGTGATACCACATCCACGCCTCGGGGTTGATCGGCTCGCCGACGGAGCCGAGCAGGCGGAGCGAGTCGAGCCGGTGGCTGAGCACGTAGTTGTCGCCCCAGCGCATGAAGGCGCGGATGGCGGTCGGCGCGGTGTAGAGAATCGTGAGGCCGTGACGATCGATCATCTGCCAGAAACGGTCCGGCTGCGGCTGGTTGGGTGCGCCTTCGTAGAGGAACACCGTGGAGCCGTTCGAGAGCAGGCCGTAGACGACGTAACTGTGGCCGGTGATCCAACCGATGTCGGCGGAGCAGAAGTAGCGGTCGTTTTCCTTGAGATCGAAAACGTAGTGCGAGCTGAGCTTGGCGCCGAGCAAGTAGCCCGCGCTGGTGTGCAGCACGCCCTTCGGTTTTCCGGTGGAGCCGGAGGTGTAGAGGATGAAAAGCGGGTGCTCGGCATCGAAAGCCTTGGCGTCATGCGAATTCGGGGCGCCTTCCCAGGCTTCTTTCCACCACACGTCGCGACCCTCGACCATGGTGACGGCGTTGCCGCAGCGCTTGACCACGAGCACGGTGTGGACGGTGGGGGCGCCGGCGAGGGCCTTGTCGACGTTGGCCTTGAGCTCGATGACCTTGCCGCGCCGCCAGCCGCCGTCGGCGGTGATGACGAGCTTGGCCTGACAGTCGTTGATACGGTCCTTGATCGCTTCAGCGCTGAAGCCGCCAAAGATGACCGTGTGCACGGCGCCGATGCGGGCGCAGGCCAGCATGGCGATCACGGCCTCGGGGATCATCGGCAGGTAAATCGCGATGCGGTCACCGGCCTTGATGCCCATGTTCTCGAGGATGTGGGCCATCCGGCAGACGTGAAAATGCAGCTGCTTGTAAGTGATCGTGCGGACATCGCCGGGCTCGCCTTCGAAAATTAATGCGGCCTTGTTTTCGCGGGCGGTGCCGAGGTGCCGGTCGAGGCAGTTCTCGGAAACATTTAACTTACCGCCCAAGAACCACTTGGCATGGGGCGGCTTCCACTGCAACGTCTGCTTGAACGGCTTGCGCCAGACGAGATGTTCCTTGGCTTGTTTCGCCCAGAATTTGTCTGGAGCGTTGACAGACTCGACGTAGAGCCTACGGTAAGTGGCGAAGCTGCCAAGGTTTGCTTGGTTCTTGAATTCAGCCGATGGTTTAAAAATCCGGCTCTCGCGAGATACCGAGGTTATCGTTTGGTCCGTCACAAGTTTTTCCTCTGTTCGATGGGGTTAAGCTGAAGTGTTGAGCAGAAATGCCCCCGACGGATTGCACGGTCAAGCCTAGGCAGCACGTAACCCGTTTCAGTTTTTGTATGGATAAAGAAAACCCGTCGGCCGCTCCTCTGGAGTCGCCGGCCACCTCCCCCGCCCCGGCCCCGCCGGACAACTCTATTCGTGTCGAAGGCATCCTCGACATCGACAACAGCCGTAATGGCCAGTTGCTCGATCTCGCGAAGCACGGCAAACGCCGGCCCACCGACCCGTTCGTGCCGCGCGAGCTCATCCGCCGCTTTCACCTGCAGCAGGGCAGCATCATCACCGCCCAAGCGGCGCCCGACGGTCGTTTCCCTAATCCCAAGGTCCGCTTCATCGAGAAGGTGGACGGCATGGACTTCGACGAACGCCGCCGCCGTGTCGACTTCGCCAACCTGACCACCATCACCCCCGACAAGCAGCTCAAGCTCGAGATGAAGGACGGCCGCATGACGAACCGCGTCATCGACCTCCTCTGCCCCATCGGCAAGGGCACCCGCGGCCTCATCGTCGCCCCGCCCCGCACCGGCAAGACCACTTTCCTGCGCGACATCGCCCTCGGCGTGCTGGAAAACCACCCCGAGTGCCACGTCATGATACTGCTCGTGGACGAACGCCCCGAGGAAGTCACCGATTTCAAACGCAGCGTCCCCTGCGAAGTCTGGGCCTCGTCCAACGACGATCCGGTTGAGAATCACCTCCGCGTGTCCGATCTCTGCATCGAGCGCGCCCGCCGCCTCGTCGAGGCCGGCAAGACCGTGGTGCTCCTGATCGACTCGCTCACCCGCCTCGCCCGCGCGCACAACACCGCCAAGAATTCCGGCCGCACCGGCACCGGCGGCCTAGATGTCCGCGCCCTCGAGAAACCCCGCCAGCTTTTCGCCTCCGCCCGCAACACCGAGGATGGCGGCTCGCTCACCATCATCGCCTCCATCCTCGTCGAGACCGGCAGCCGTATGGACGACGTCATCTTCCAGGAATTCAAGGGCACCGGCAACATGGAGCTCGTCCTCGACCGCAAGGCCGCCGAGATGCGCATCTGGCCGGCCATCAACGTCGCCTCCTCCGGCACCCGCAAGGAGGAGCTGCTGCTCGACCCGAAGACCCTCGAAGGCATCCATTTCTTCCGCCGCGCCCTGGTCCAGACCAAGATCGAGGAGGCCACCGACACCCTGATCACCCGCCTCGGCAAGACCAAGACCAACGCGGAGTTCATCAAACTCATTGTGAAGTAACTTCGCTCTTGCCCGCCCGCACCCTCTCCAACCAACCTGACCGTTCACTGAATGAATAGCTTCTCCGAGCAATGTCTCGATATGGCCCGCTCCATGCTGGCCCACAACCTCGACTCGATCAACGCAGACGGCAGTCTGACCCCTGTTGCGGGTGAAACCCCGCGCTCCGACGAGCCCGGCCACGTCGCCTTCGCCCTCGGCGAATACTATCGCGCCACCGGCGAGACGACCCTGAAGGGTTACGACCTCATCGACCTCGCGGCCCGCACGATCACCGCCCAGGCCTTCACCGAGCCCGCTCACGAGAACGGTCTGGCCTACGCCGCCCTCGGCCTCCTGTCCTTCGGCCCCTCCAAGGAGCGCAATCCCGTCTGGGAGCGCCTCGTCGAGGAAACCCGCGAGCGGCTCGACAAGCTCCTGCTCACCCGCAGCGACTACGACAATTACTGGCAGGCCTTCAACATCGCCAAGGCCGTCTGTCGCTTCTCCCTCGGCCTGTCCAAGAAGGACGAGACCTCACGCCTCATCGAACGCATGGTCGAGCGCATCGAGCAGACCAGCTCCTCCGGCTTCTTCGACGACGTCGAGAAAGGCCTCGGCGGTCACTTCAACCTCTATGGCGTCTGGGCGCTCGTGTTCACCCGCTCCGCGCTGCAGCTCCACGCCAACTCCGCCCTGCGCGAGCGCAAGCTCCCCACCCTCCGCACTTACGCCGAGAAATACATCAAGATGATGCCCGACCTCGTCCGCGCCGACGGGCTCGGCTGGGCTTACGGCCGCTCCGCCGGCGCCTACGGCCAGATGCACTGCATCACCATCATCCTGCAGGGCCTGCGCGACGGCTGGATCGCCGACGACCAGAAGAACAAGTATTTCGATATCCTCCGCCGGCTGTTCTATTATTTCTTCCAGACCTACCTCGACCAGGAGCACGGCTTCCTCGACATCCGCGACGAGGAACGCACCGCCTACGCCTCGCACACGACGCGCATGGCCAACTTCGACGCCGCGCGCTACCTTTGCCAGTGGGCCCGCCTCGCCAAGACCGTCAACATGCCGGACAACGCTAAGGCCGAGCCCGCCCGCACCAGCGGCCGCTTCGTCATCTACGACAAGAGCAACCGCAAGGAGCAGGGCCTCTTCCTCTACCGCGACGCCGAGAGCGGCCTGCACATCCAGCTCCCGCTCGTCAGCTCCGGCACCGATTGCACCGCGGACAACCTGCCCTTCCCGCACTGCCCGGGTGTCTTCGACTGGCCCAACAATCTCTACCTCCCGGTCATGGTCCCCGAGCTCACGTTCGGCGAACAGGTCACGCTCCCGGCCTTCTACGGCCAGAAGTGCGTCACCGGCCTCGGCCTGAAGAACTCGTTCTATTTCCGTTACGAGCAACCCGAGCTGATCAACACCAAGGAGGAGCTCGCCCGCGGCATCGGCAGCGTGAAGGTCCAGTGGACGTTCACCGGCAGCAAGATCGCCGCCGAGTTCGCCTACACGGTCAAGAACCAGATCCAGCTCGACAAGTTCCGGATGGCGGTTGTCATCGGCGCGCCGCACTCCAAATACCGGCTCGGCACCTCACCCGCGCTCGGCTCGCACGGCCACCGTTGCTCCGTGCTCAAGGACGACTTCCACGCTCAATGGGCCGAGACCGAGATCGTCAGCGCCGACCCGGCCTACAAGACCAACTACGGCAAGCTCCACTATGTGCAGATGTTCGTCCGCGACCATCCGCTCATCATGCGCCCCGGCCAGGTCTACCGTCTGTCGGTCGCCTTCGAGCCCGATCTGACCGTGGTCGAGGCGTAAACGCCGCTTTCATCAACTGTAGCGGCGCTCTATGAGCGCCGTTTCTGTTTCTGCCTGTAGGTCGGGGTTTATCCCCGACATGCGGTGGTGATTTTCGGGCGTAAAGCCCGACCTACATCGAACCGGCTGATATTCTGTCCTCTGGTGCCTTGCCTCCGCCCAGGTTAAATCTAGGTTACGGGTCAGGTTCAGCCTCGTTTGCCGCCGGGCACCTCCCTAGCCATCTGCTGTCCTATCCACCATGTCGCCGCCCAAAGACAAAGAACCTTCCCCGAAGCACAACGACGAGCTCATGAAGCGCGTCCACCGCGAACTGATCGACGACTACGACGAGGAGCTCGAAATGGAGCGCGAGGACTGGGAACACGTCACGCCCGGCGCGCCCGCCCGCCCGGTGGAAAAGGATGTCTCCCGCGCGGCGCGCAACCAGTATTTCAAGGAACTCTTCCGTCTGCAGGGTGAACTGGTGAAGATGCATGACTGGATCGTGCACAGCGGTCACCGCCTGGTGATTCTCTTCGAGGGCCGCGACGCCTTGATCGACATGCTGGCGA
>JAHFTH010000139.1:3596-8619 GCA_023269445.1 Lacunisphaera sp. | reverse complement strand
TTGCTGTTTTTCTTGAAGAGACTGATCAGCCCCATGATCACGAGGATCGGAATCCAGATCGGCGACAACGCCACGGCGAAGGCGATCAGCACGGCCACCAACGCCGCCACGAGGGAGATGCCGACGGCGCCGAGCACCGCCGCTGCGATCAGGCCGAGCAGGGCCCCGATAAAGATCACCGGGCTGAGCTTGATCGCCACGATGAGCAGGGCCGCAATCAGAAGGACTTTGAGAAAGGTTTTCATACCCCAAAAACACCGCTCGGCCCGAAAAGTTGCCGAAAAACATAATGCCTTGTGGCCGGTCCGCTTCCGTGTGTTCTGTGTCTTCCGTGGTTTCTCCCCAGCCTGTCCCTGTCGTCTGCGCCGTCATCGAGCGGGCGGGCCGCGTCCTCATCGCGCAACGTCCGCCAGCCAAGCTCCTGCCGCTGAAGTGGGAATTCCCCGGCGGCAAGGTTGAGCCCGGGGAGGATTCCGTCGCCGCCATCATTCGCGAAATCCGCGAGGAACTCGGCTGCTCCATCACGGTTACCCGTGCGCTCCCACCCTTCACCCACGACTATAAAACCGTCGTCATCGAGATGATTCCTTTTGTCTGCACCCTCACTCCTGATTCCCCCGCACCGCATCCTCACGAACATGTCGCCCTCGCCTGGGTGCCACCAGCGGAGCTGCAGTCCTACGATCTCGCCGCCGCCGACTGGCCGGTTGTGGCAGCGCTTATGACTGGAGAATCCTGAGCTTCGGCCGGGAAACTTGTCCTTTCCGGGCTTATGACTATATCCCTCTGCATCATTTTCACCCCTATGATTACCAAAATCCTCCGCACCGGCCTTGTTGCCACCAGCGGCCTGTGCCTCGCCGCCGGCCTCTTTGCCCAGACCCCCGCCGCCCCCGCGCTGACCTTTCCCCACGCCAGTCCGGACGCCACGGTCACTCAACGCGTCGGGCTGACCGACATCCAGATCAACTACGCCCGCCCCGGGGCCAAGGGCCGTAAGGTCTTCGGCGGTCTCGTCGCCTACGGCCGCATCTGGCGCACCGGCGCGAACACCGCGACGAAGATCTCCTTCAGCACCCCCGTTAAGCTCAACGGCACCGCGATTCCCGCCGGCACCTACGAGGTCTTCACCATCCCCGGCGAATCCGAGTGGACCCTCATCATCCACCAGAACAAGTCGCAATGGGGCGCCTACGCCTACGACGAGAAAAACGACGTCGCCCGCATCAAGTCTGTGCCGGTCGCCCTCGCCGCTCCGGTCGAGACCCTCGATCTCAGCCTCAATGATATCCGCGACGAATCCGCCACGCTCAATATCTCCTGGGCCAGTGTCCGCGTGCCGGTCGCCCTCACGGTCGATGTGAAGTCCACGCTCGTCCCCCAGATCGAGGCCGTCATGGCCTCCGGCGGCGAGAAATTGCCCTACTTCCAAGCCGCGATGTATTACTTCGAGAACAACCTTGATCTCAAAAAGGCCCTGGCGTGGATGGACGCCGGCATCGCGGCCCAACCCGACGCCTTCTACATGGTCTATCGCAAAGCTCTCATTCAGGAAAAAACGGGCGACAAGAGCGGGGCCATCGCCACTGCGCACAAATCCCTCGAAGGCGCCGCCAAAGCCCAGGGCGAGCTGAAGGCTGAATACACTGACTTGAACAACGCCCTCCTCGCCCGCCTGAAGTAATCATGTCCGGCGCATTTTCGAAAGTGGCGGCGCGACTCGCCGGTCTCGCCCTGGGGCTGCTGGTTGTCATCAGCCCCGCGCGCGCGGCCGACTCCGCGATTTTGCAGGACCTGCGCACACTCCGCACGACCGGCACAGTGCTGCACGTCGGCGCGCATCCCGACGACGAGAACACCCAGTTCATCGCGGCCTTCGCGCGGGGCCGCGCCTACCGCACCGGCTATCTCTCCCTCACCCGCGGCGACGGCGGCCAGAACGAACTAGGGCCCGAATTCGGCGAGAAACTCGGGCTCGCCCGCACGCAGGAACTGCTCGCCGCCCGCCGCCTCGACGGCGGCCGGCAGTTCTTCACCCGCGCGATCGACTACGGCTATTCCAAATCACCCGAGGAAGCCCTGCGCATCTGGGATCACGAAGCTGTGCTCGGTGACGTGGTGCGCGTGATCCGCCAATTCCGCCCCGATGTCATCATCACGCGCTTTCCCATTCCGCCCGGCAGTGGCGGCCACGGCCAGCATACGGCCTCGGCCATGCTCGCGGTCGAGGCGTTCAAGTTGGCCGGCGATCCCGCCGCCTATCCCGAGCAACTCGCCCAAGGCCTGACCCCGTGGCAGCCCAAGCGCGTCGGCTGGAATGCTTGGGGCGATACCAAACCGCTCAACGGCCCGATCATGCAGTTCGACATCGGCGGCACCGACCCGGCGACCAGCGAACCCTTCGGCACCATCGCCAACCGCAGCCGCAGCATGCACAAGACGCAAGGTCTCGGCATTTTCGCGGCGCGCACCGGCGGCCCCGGGCCCAATATGCAGACCTTCATGCTGCTCGCCGGCGAGGCACCCGTTGCGGATATCATGGACGGAGTGGACACCACTTGGGCCCGCGTGCCGGGCGGCACCGCCCTGATTCCGCTCATCGACGACGCGATGGCGAAGTTCAACGCGGCCGATCCCGCCGCCAGCGTGCCCGCCCTGTTGGCCATCCGTGCCAAGCTAGCCGCACTGCCCGCCGATCCACTCGTAACCGAAAAGCACCGCGACCTCAATCGCATCATCCAGACCTGCCTCGGGCTCACCTTTGAAACCACACTGCCGCAAGCGGAAGTTGTGCCCGGTGAAAAACTCGATCTCTCATTCAATGTGATGGTGGAGGGATCCGTTCCTGTCCGTTGGATTGCGATTCGTTTCCCTAGTCTGAAAAAAGAGCGCAGAATCGAGAAGAGTGTCTCTGGCGGCTATTCCGTCACTCCAAGTGCGGAATATCGACTGCCCGCCGCCACTCCGCCCAGTCAGCCCTACTCGCTGCGTCGCGAAGGCACGCCCGGCATGTTTCGCGTCGATGAGCCGACCTTGATTGGCCGGCCCGAAAATCCCCCCGCTTTCCCCATCGAATATGTTTTTGAAGTCGGCGGGCAGACCTTCGTCTTCGCCGACGAACCGGTGCAGATCATCGCCGGGGCCACTCCGGCCCAGGAGCGCCGCAGTCTCGCTGTCATCCCGCCGGTTTCGATTCGCTTCGCGCACGAGCTGGAGTTGTTTTCCCCCGGGGCGACTAAGGACGTCACGCTGGAGGTCACCGCAGCCCGAGCCGGTCAGTTGGGCAAACTTCGGCTGGCGGTTCCCGCCGGCTGGAAAGTCTCCCCCGCCAGTCAGTCGTTCAATCTGGCCGGTCGCGACGACAAGGCGACGCTCACCTTCTCCGTCACCGCCCCAGCCCACGCCGGCTCCGCCACCTTGGATGCCTCGACGGAGATCGGCGGAGCGATTTTCGGCACCGAGCGTTACACGATCAACTATCCGCACCTGCCGGTGCTGCTGCTCCAGCCACCAGCGCAGGCCAAGGCCGTGGCGCTCGACGTGCAGATTCGTGGCAAGCGCGTCGGCTACCTGCCCGGCGCCGGCGACAGCGTCGCCGAGAGTATTGCCCAGCTGGGTTACCAAGTCGTGCCGCTGACCGGCACCGACCTCACGGCCGAAAAACTCGCCGGTCTCGACGCGGTCGTCATCGGCGTGCGCGCTTTCAATGATCGCGCCGATCTCGCCGCCAATCTCCCCGGGCTCTTCGCGTGGGTCGAGGCCGGCGGCACCGTTATCGCGCAATACAACCGGCCCAACAATCTGAAGGCCACGACCCTCGGGCCCTACAAACTCTCGATCGAAGGTCCCGCTCCGGCGCTCCGCGTCACCGACGAAACCGCCCCCGTCACCTTCCTCGCGCCCGATCATGCGGCGTTGAACCTCCCGAACAAAATCACCGCGGCCGACTTCGAGGGCTGGGTGCAGGAGCGCGGCACTTATTTCCCGAGCAGTTGGGATGAGGCGCACTACACGCCGATCTTCGCCATGAACGATCCGGGCGAGGCCCCGCTGAAGAGCAGCCTGCTCGTTGCGCAACACGGCAAGGGCTGGTATGTCTACGCCGGCATCGCGTTCTTCCGCCAGTTGCCGGCGGGGAATCCCGGCGCGCACCGTCTCTTCGCCAACCTGCTTTCACTCGATAAATGAAACCCGCCCCGGAAGCCGACGATGATTCCACCGGCCTGCCGGGTTTCCGCACCTGGCGCGGCGTTTATGGAGTCGTTCTCGGCTGCTTTATTCTGGTCGTCATCGGCCTAGCCTTGTTCTCGCGCTTCTTCGCATGAACGCCCTCGACTGGATCGTGCTCCTCGGGACGATGGTCGGCATCGCGGGCTACGGGGCCTGGCACACCCGCCACACCGACCGGCTCGACACTTATCTCAAGGGCAGCAAGACCACCGGCTGGTTCACCATCGGCCTCTCGGTCGCCGCCACCCAGGCCAGCGCGATCACCTTTCTCTCCATTCCGGGCCAGGGCTTTGAAAGCGGCCTCGGCTTCGTGCAGAATTATTTCGGCCTGCCACTCGCGCTCATCATCGTCTGTGCGGTTTTCCTGCCCATCTATCGCAAGCTCGGCGTCTACACCGCCTACGAGTATCTCGGCCAGCGTTTCGACGGCAAAACCCGTCTGCTCGGTGCCGGCCTCTTCCTCCTCCAGCGCGGTCTCGCCGCCGGCGTCACCATCTACGCGCCGGCCATCATTCTCTCCTCCGTGCTCGGCTGGCGGCTGGACCTCACCATCATCGGCACGGGCCTGCTCGTCATCGTCTACACCGTCACGGGTGGCAGTGCCGCCGTCAGCCTGACCCAGAAATGGCAGATGGGCGTGATCTTTGCCGGTATGATCACGGCCTTTGTTGTCGTGCTGCTCCGGCTGCCCGACGGTCTGGGCTTTGGCGGCGCGGCACATCTGGCCGGCGCGCTGGGCAAACTCGACGCCGTGGATTTCTCCCTCGACCCGGCCAAACGCTACACGCTTTGG
>JAHFTH010000139.1:0-3586 GCA_023269445.1 Lacunisphaera sp. | reverse complement strand
CGGCGTGTTCGGCGGCCTGTTCCTCTCGCTCTCGTACTTCGGCACCGACCAGTCGCAGGTGCAGCGCTACATCGGCGGCGCCTCGCTGCGCGAAGGTCGGCTCGGCCTGATGTTCAACGCGCTGCTCAAGATCCCGATGCAGTTCTTCATTCTGCTCCTCGGCGTCTTCGTCTTTGTCTTCTATCAGTTCCAGCCCGCCCCGGTATTCTACAACCGCGCCGAGTGGACCCATCACGCCGCCGGCCCTCACGCCGCCGTCTTCCACGCCTTGGAGGAAAAACACGCCGCCCTTCATATCGTGAAGCAGGAGAAAATCACCGCCTGGCAGGCGGCCCGCACGAGCGGCGATGCCACGGCCGAGGCCGCCGCCCGCACCGCCCTGCTCGCCGCCCAGCGCGCCACCGACGAAGTGCGGGCCGAGGCCAAGACCGCCCTGCTCGCCGCCGACCCGCGTGCCAAGACCAAGGATTCCGACTACGTCTTCATCAGCTTCATCGTCGCCCAGCTGCCGCACGGCGCCGTCGGCCTGCTCATCGCCGTGATGATCGCCGCAGCTCTCGGCTCGAAGGCCTCCGAGCTCAACGCCCTCGGCACCACCACCACGATCGACCTCTGGCGCCAGCTCCGGCCACTGACCGCGCACGACGAGGCGCGCAATGTCACGGTGGCGAAATGGTTCACCGCCTTCTGGGGCCTGTTCGCCATCGGCTTCGCGCTCTTCGCCGGCTTTGCCGAGAACCTGATCGAGGCCATCAACATCCTCGGCTCGATTTTCTACGGCGTCGTCCTCGGTCTCTTCCTCACCGCGTTCTTCCTGAAGCGCGTCGGTGGCACGGCGGTCTTCTGGGGTGCGGTCGCCGCACAGATCCTGGTTTTCGTGCTCTACGCCACGCTGAGCATCTCCTATCTCTGGTATAACCTCATCGGCTGCGCCGCGTGCATGATCCTGGGCTTGATTCTCCAAACCCTTCTTCCGCGGATTACGCCGATAGCCTCGGATACCCGATCTTCTTGATGCCTATTTCTTCCCAGTCATTTCCTCTGTTTGTCTATCCGTGTTTATCCGCGCAATCCGCGGAGAATTCCGGCTTCTGATGCCTTCTCCCGTCATCTGCTTCGGCCAGCAACCCTGCGGGTTTTTCCCGCGACGGTTTCTCTACGCCAAATTCGTGACCGCCCGGCGGCTCCAATCGGAAATCGGCGGCGAGATCGTCTTCTTCTACCACGACAGCGACCACGACCCGCGTGAGACCCAGACCACTATGCGCCACCGCAAGACCGACGAGCCCCAAACGCTCAACTTCGCCTTCGTCAACAAGACCCAGCGCAAGTGGTCGCCACTTTTTGCCAAGCGCGTCCCCGCCGACTGGTCGGCCAACACCGCGCGCCAGCTCCCGGTCTACGTCGCGCCCCATTGCGTCGACGTGTTCAAGCAGGTGCGAGCAGCCAACGTCGCAGACTTCTGTTTGGAGATGTATCGCGGTCTCGGCCTGCTCGAAGGCATCCGGGTCGTCCGCTCCGGTGATCCTGCCGTGCGCCGCGCCGCCTGCGACATCACCGACTGCTTCGTGGATGTCCCGCATGAGGGTGAGATTGTCCGGGCCCGCCGCATGCCCGACGGCTCTCTCGGCCTGCACGAAGGCGGCGACAAATATGTGACCCTCCCTCCCGCCCCCATGACCAAGGAGCAGATCAGCCCCACCCGCGACAGCCGGTTGGGCTGGATGCAATCCGTGATCCACTGCACGCATTACATCGCCGGCGCCGGCGAACAGGCTTACTTGAACAAAGCTGACGCGCCTGAAATAAACTTCCTGACCCGCGACCCCATTGACCGCTCCGATGAAGCCTGGACGGAAATCTGTTCACCTGATCCCAAGTAGGCTAATAGCCTACAAACTCCCTTCCGATGACCAAATCCAGTTCACCTGACCGCGCCCCGCTCGTCGCCTTTGGCGCGCACCCCGACGATATCGAGTTTGGCTGTGGCGGCATCATCGCCCGCGAGTCGCATAATGGCCGCCCTGTCCATTTTGTCGTCTGCTCCCGCGGTGAAGCCGGCACCAACGGCGCGCCCGCGGAGCGCACCACGGAAGCCGAGAAAGCCGCCAAGCTCCTGGGCGCGACGATCGAATTCCTCGAACTCGACGGCGACGCCCACCTCGAGATCCGCTCCGCCCACGCGCTGAAGCTGGCCGCCATTCTCCGCCGCGTGCGCCCGGCCCTCGTGCTTTCCCCCACTACCGAACAGAACCAGCACCCGGATCACTGGCGGCTCGGCACGATGGTGCGCGACGCCACCCGGCTCGCCCGCTACGGCGGCGTGGCCGAGTTGCGCGAGCTCACCCCGCACGCCATCGGCGGGCTTTTCTTCTACGCCCTCGGGCCCGGCTCGGAACCGTCCAGCCCGCCGCCGGTCCTCATCGACATCTCCGCCCCCGAAATCATGAAAAACTGGACCGCTGCGATGGAGGCCCATGCCTCGCAGCTGAAGACGCGCAACTACGTCGAGCTGCAGCACGCGCGCGCCCGCGTGCATGGCCTCAACGCCGGCGTGGCCCACGCCCAACCGCTCTGGCCCAACGACCCGCTCGTGTTCGGCTCGCTCGCCCCGCTCACGCACGCCAGCAGCAAGTTCTGAGATGAACCCTTCTTTCTCCCCTGTGGGCGGGGTGCCCTCACCCCGCAAAAATACGGCCTCGCCGGGTGAGGGCACCCGGCCCACAAAGAACTGCCGCTGACTATGACCGCTGACCGCCCGCTCCGCATCGGCCTCACCTGCTATCCCTCCGTCGGCGGCAGCGGCATCGTGGCCTCGGAGCTCGGCGAGGAACTGGCGGCCCGCGGCCATGAGGTGCATTTCATCAGCTACGCGCCGCCCTTCCGCCTGCCCGCCAACCAACCGCGCATCCATTTCCATCCGGTCAAGGTCAACGACTACGACCTTTTCAAGTATCCCGACTACACGCTCCCGCTCTCGGTGAAAATGGCCGAGGTCAGCGCCGCCCACCGGCTCGACGTGTTGCACGTGCACTACGCCGTGCCGCACGCCACGGCCGCCATGCTCGCCGTGTCGATGCTCCCGGCCGACGCGCGACCCAAGGTGATTGTCACGCTCCACGGCACCGACGTCATGCTGCTCGGCTGCGATGCCGGCTACGGCCCCGCCATCCGCCACGCCCTGGAAATGGCCGACGGTGTCACGACCGTCTCCCGTTTCCTCCAGCAGGAGATCAAAGCCCGGCTCGGTTTTGCCGGAGGCGTCGAGGTCATCCCCAATTTCTTCGCCCCGCAGTCACCGACCCGCACGCGTGACACCGTGCGCGCCGAACTCGGCCTGGCCCCCGGCGAAGCGATGTTGCTCCACCTCTCGAATCTCCGGCCGGTCAAGCGCATTGATCTGCTGCTGCAAACCGTCGCGCTGATCAGTCCGCAAGAATCCTTCAAGCTCGTCATCCTCGCGGGTGGCGATTCCGTCACACTAATGAGCGAGGCGGCCCGGCTCGGTATCGCGGACCGGATCGTCGTCCGGGAAAACGTGACGGCCATCGAGGATTATCTCAACGCGGCGGATCTCGGTCTCTTC
>JAHFTH010000138.1 GCA_023269445.1 Lacunisphaera sp. | reverse complement strand
GCGTTTATCGGATGGACACGCTCGCCGCCCAGTTTGGTGGTGGCGGACACGCCAACGCCGCAGGCTTGAATTGCCCGGAGACCTTGTCCGGATTTTATCCCAAACTACTGGCGGCGATCACCCAGCGCCTTAACGAAGTGGACGCCGTGCTGAAATGAGCCTGATACCCGTGAAGGAAATGGAAGGCGTGCTACTGGTGGACAAACCCCAGGGCCTGACCTCGCATGACGTCGTCTACCGCCTGCGCCGGAAACTCTCGATGAAGAAGATCGGCCACGCCGGCACGCTCGACCCGATGGCCACCGGCCTGCTCATCATGCTCATCGGCAAAGCCACACGGATTTCCCAATACCTCATCAGCGTCGACAAGGTCTACGAGGGCGAGGCCACGCTGGGGGTGGTCACTGATTCGCAGGATGCCGAGGGCGAGGTAATGGAGACCCGGCCCGTGCCGGAGCTGACGGAGGCGCAGGTCCGCGAGGTGATGAAAGGGTTTCTCGGCGACCAATACCAGATCCCGCCGATGCACTCCGCGATCAAGATCGGCGGCGTGCCGCTCTACAAACTGGCCCGCAAGGGCGAGGAAGTGGAGCGCGAGCCACGGTTCATCCGCGTGGTCTCGTTCGAACTCACTTCGTTTACGTCGCCCAAACTGACCTTCACGCTCCACTGCACCAAGGGCACGTATGTGCGGACGATCGCCCATGATTTGGGGCAGAAACTCGGTTGCGGCGCGCACCTTTCGGCGCTGCGCCGGACGGGCAGCGGAAAATTTAATCTCAACCAGGGTGTCACCCTCGACGAGATCGAGGCCCTGTCCCTGCCGGAAATCGAAAAGCGCCTGATCCCGGTCTACGAGGCGGCGCCTAGCGTGGCCCAGTGAGCGCGTTGCTCCAGTTTGCCGGACTTGAGCAGGCCCGCCTGCCCGCCGGTTCGTTGCACCTCGCGATTGGCATGTTTGATGGCGTGCACCTCGGACATCAATCGGTGATCGAGTCGGCCGTGCATTCGGCCCGGCGTAGCGGCGGTGTGGCCGGGGTGCTGACCTTCTGGCCGCATCCCAGCGCGCTGTTTCGTCCGGACCAGCTGACGCCGTTGCTCATGCCGATGGAAATGAAACACACCGTGCTCGCCCGGCTGGGCGTCGAGGTGGCGATTGAGCAGAATTTTTCGCGGGAGTTCGCCGCCGTCGAGGCCCGGGATTTTGTTGCCTTGCTGCAGCGGCACCTGCCGCAGCTCGCGGCAATCTACGTCGGCGAGAGCTGGCGGTTCGGCCGCGGTCGGCAAGGGGACGTGCCCTTGCTGGTGGAAACGGCCCGTCAAGCGGGCCTGACCGTGTTCAGTGCCCCGCGCCTGAACTACAACGGTTCACCCATCAGCAGCTCGCGTATCCGGGAGCTGCTGGTCGCCGGCGACATGGCCGAGGTCAACGCGATGTTGGGCTGTTCCTATTTCACCACCGGCGTGGTTGAGGCCGGCCGGAAGTTGGGTCGGACGATCGGGTTTCCTACGCTGAACCTCGCCTGGGAACCGGAACTGAAACCGCGTTATGGCGTGTATGCGGTTGAGGTCACTCATGGGCAGAAGCCCGCGTTGAAAGGGGTGGCGAACTACGGGCTGCGTCCCACGGTGGGTCAGACGAACCGACCTCTGCTTGAAGTGCATCTGCTAGAGTCACCGGTCCCGACTTATGGGGACGCCATCACGGTGAACTGGCTCCAGTTTCTTCGGCCGGAGAGCAAGTTCGACAGGGTGGAGGAATTGCGCCGGCAGATCGAAAAAGACCGGGTAAATGCCCTGAAGTATTTTCAAAATACGGAGACGAAATGAGATTCCAAAGGACGCTTGACACACCTGACCCCGAATCTACGTTGCGACCTCTTTCCCGATTTACGGGGTGGTAGCTCAGTTGGTTAGAGCGTCTGCCTGTCACGCAGAAGGTCGCGAGTTCGAGTCTCGTCCATCCCGCCATACTTCGCCTAGCCGGTCTTAGACCGGCAGGCTTCGTATGGCAGGCCAAGTAATAGCGGTCACTAGAGAGTTCACATGGGCCAAAGCGAAGGATGCCCTACGTAGCCCTTTTGGGGCGGAGTAGGGCCCAGACCCATGCACTACGTTTATCTTTTACAAAGCATCGACCGGCCTCGGCAGCGATATGTCGGGTCGACCCAGAACCTCCGCCAGCGGTTCAAGGAGCACAATGAAGGCAAATCCATTCACACGGGCCGTCACCGGGCATGGAGGTTGGTCACCTACATCGCATTTACGGACGAAACCAAGGCGCGTGAGTTCGAGCGATACCTGAAGGTAGGTTCAGGCCACGCCTTTGCCCGTAGGCATCTTTGGTAATATCGCAGATCCGGCGATCAGCGGGGAATCTCCAGCAGGTAGTCGTAGGTGCCGGCGACCAGCTTGCCGTGGTCCACGGCCGGGACGAAGACAGCGGCCTTTTTCAACGCATCGGCCAAAGCTGCCGCCACGGGCGCTGAGATACTGGCATCGTCTTTGATGGTGACTTGGGTGGCCTTGCCGTCCGCCCCGACTTCGATCCGCGCTTCCAGCCGGAAGATTTTCCGTTCCCGCAGACCTTGGGGCACCAGCGGGTCGCCGACCAACACCGGGCCGGCTGCATCGTTGCGATGCAGCACCGGTTGCAGGGCGGTGAGATAATAGGCGCGATCGGCCCACGTGCGCGTATTGGTCGGTTTTTGCAATTCAAGCAAGAGGCCGAGATCGGCAAAGACTTTCTGCATTTCCGTCTCGGTGGGATTGCTGGCGGATAGAACCGGGACCCCATTCCGGGAGAGCACCTCGAGACTGAATTCACCTTTAGCCGGCGAATAATCCTTGAGCAACTGGACCTTCGCCTGCTCGGTGAAATCAACCAGCAGCCAGGGCACGTTCATGGTCAGGGCCATGTTCTGGTGCTCCTCCTTGCTGTGATTGAGCCCCAACTGAATCCCTTCGATCTGTCCCGGATATTTTTGTGCCAACTCCTGAAACGGGGCCGAGGACTTGCCCAGCAGGTCCCATGACTTTCCTTCGGAATTATCCACATAAAAAGCCACCAAGAGCAATGGCTCGGGCCGGCCGCTTAGTTGGGCTTTGATCAGCTTGCCGTCCTGGCGCTGCTTCAACCGGCCGATCAGGTCTGACGTCAGGTCACCGGTGGCCTTGGTCCAGTCTTCGGCCCGGGTGGGTTTCTTGGACACGGCTTCAATAAATCGCACGCAGTCGGCCGGACTGAGGGCGCGCCACGGGAGCTTCCGGCTGCCGCCTGAACTTGTGCGGAAGATCGCGAGGGGCCCGAAAACCTCCGAAGGTTCACCCTTGAAGGCGTTACCTTGGAGATCGGTCCAAGGCTCGACCTTGGCCAAGCACAGCACGGAGGACGATAATACGAGGGTCCAAATAATACGGGGTAAACGGGAACGCATGGTAGAGTGGGGTTGCCGCCACTAAAACTTTCCTTTGCTGCCGGACAAGCGGCAACTCTCGCGCTGATCAGTTAAATTGTCGCATCACCGTTCGCCAAAGTGCGGCTTCGCTGGGCACACCGTGGAGATCGAGTTGGGTGGTGATTTCAGCAACGGTCGGTTCGCATACGATATGCTTGGGGTCGGCGGCGAACTCAGGCCGCACGGCGCGGGCGATGGCCCAGCAGGCCCAGGTGCGCCAGCGGCGCTGTTCGCGGCGCGGCTCGTTCATCCGGTCGGCGAGGTGCTGGAAATGCACGCGGGGATTGCCAATGAAAAATTCCGGCGGGGTATGCTGCAGCAACCACGCCATGGCTTGATAAGGCAGAGGCCAGTCCAGCAATACCGGCTCATTGCCCTTGAGCTCGGATAGAAGTGCGCGGTCTAGTTTCAGAATCGCCCGGGCGGATTGGCCGCGCTGCCACAGGTAGTGGGCATAAGTCAGGGCCGTCAGGTAAAATCCTGCGTCACGATTGCTGCCGTGAGCGGTGAGGGCGCGCGCATCCATGCTGGCCGGGGCGGGTGGCAGATGGGGGCAAGGGGGCAAGGTGCGCGTCATCGGAATGATTGAGCCTAATCGGCTGAACTGACGGCAGTCCATGCGTCATTGCGGCGAACTTACGGCACCTTCTCCAGTCGGGCTTCATCCTCCGCCAAGGCTACGGATGACTACGCAAGTTTAACTTGGCGGCCCGCCCGCCTTCCGCTCATAACGGTGGTCTGCAAACGGAAGAAACAGCCTCCATCCACGAGCTGCACGGCTGGCGACGTTTGGTGGCGTGGCTGTTGGCCCAGTCTCTCCGTCTATGGGGTCGAACCTTGCGTCTGGAAGCAGACGCCGCGACCCACCAGCGGTTGGCGATGGCGGATGAGCCAGCGGCTTTTGTTATCTGGCACAACCGCCTGTTCATTTCGTCGGAATACGTGCGGCGCTACCGCACCCGGCGGAGACTCTATGTGCTGGTAAGCGCGAGCAAGGATGGCGCATGGTCGGCGGCGTTCCAGCGGATGATCGGGCTCGTCCCCGTGCGGGGCTCAAGCAACAATCATGGCCGCGAGGCCGGTAAAACCCTGATCGAGGTGCTGCGCGCCGGCCACGACATCGGACTCACTCCTGACGGGCCGCGCGGTCCCCTGTATGAGGTCAAACCCGGGGTGCTGATCATGACGCGGCGCACGCACTCTCCCATGGTGCTGCTCGGCGTGGAATTCACCCGGGCGTGGCGGCTTAAGAGCTGGGATCGATTCTGTATCCCGCTGCCATTTTCGCGTGTCATTATGCGCTGCACCATCCTCCCGTCTAAAAATCCGGACGGCACGAAGCCCAGCGCCGCAGAGGTAGGCGCAGCGATGCGGGCGATCAATCCGGATTGAGGGTAGGGCGGATTATCCCTAATCCGCCGCAGCGCGTTAAGGATAACGAGCCCTACCACGAAATCAGAACCTCAGAACGTCGGGAGGACGGTGAGGCTCTTGCCGGGTTTGGCGACGTAGTCCGGGCCCGTGTTCCAGGTCAGGTCGTTCACCAGCACTTTGAAAAACACCGGAACGGAGGCGCGCTTGACCGAGGTGGTCCAGAGGCCCGCGCCGGTGCAGTCCATGGCGAGGCCATGATCCCAGCTCAGGCCCGGGCCCTCGCCCCGGATGTAGAGGTGATTGCCGAAACCAATGTCGATCTGGGCGGAGATGAACGTGGCGGGACCTTCGGAGGTTCTATTCTTGGCGGGCGCGGCGGTTTTCTTCGCCGGAGCTTTGACGGTCTTGGTGACGGGAAGCTTCTTGGTGATCTTTTTCATAGGTTGATTTCTAATTTAGGTTAAAGGGAGTTGGAAGGCTGTATTCCCCCCGCCTCCGGTGCTCAGCAATAGCAAATTGAGGGCCAAGATGGCGGCGGGGTTAAATCGCGCTGGGCGAGGGGGAAGGGGGGGGCGTAAAATCGCCTGCCTGTCGAAGCCCAACCGTCGGCGAGGGTAAATCATCGTCCTTCGCCAAGCCTATGGATGCGCAGCCTAGATGGCCGTGCCATCCGTAGCCCTAATCGTCCGGTGGAAGTATAGGCCCTCCTTCGCCAAGGCTACGTAGGGCATCCTTCATCCTCATTTCACTCGGGCGAAGGATGGTGGAGCAGATCGGGATCAAACCGACGACCTCGTCGTTGCGAACGACGCGCTCTATCAACTGAGCTACTGCCCCATATACCGAGCTGTCTTATTGAGGGACGTCCCGGTATGAGTAAAACAAAATGGTCGGGCTGGTGAGATTCGAACTCACGACCTCTTGCACCCCATGCAAGCGCGCTACCAGACTACGCTACAGCCCGATGACTCATCGGAAGGGCGAAGAAGCCTCATGCCCCCACCCAGTGCAAGGCATATTTTAAGCCCGGAATTCAACGAAGATGGCGTCCCCGGCGTGACTCGAACACGCGACCGTCGGTTTAGAAAACCGATGCTCTATCCGGCTGAGCTACGAGGACAAATTCAGTCCGTTTAACTGGAGACTCTTGGCCGGAATTGCAGCATTTTTTCCGCGACGTGACAGAGTAGCTCACTCAAGCTTCGCGCGATAATGACGATACCCAGACCCAAAATCCGCCGGGATACTCTCTGGCCCTTCTTGCTGGCCGGGACGATCACGTGGTGCTCAGGGCACCCAGCGGCAGTGCCTGAGATACGATGGATCTCAGCGGACAAGGTCGGCCATTTCGCGCTCTACGCGGTGCTAGCCTCGGCGATCGTCCGCCACCCGGCGCTCGGGCGCTGGCCTTGGCTCCGGTTGTGGTGGGCCCTGCCGCTGGCCTCGGGTTACGGGATGGCTGACGAGTTCCGGCAGAGCCTGACCCACGGTATCCGCCAATACGACCTGGCCGACTGGGTCGCCGACACCGTGGGCGCGGTCGTGGCCGTGAGTCTCTACTTGCGCTGGCCGTGGTATCGCCGGCTGATGGAGATGCCGATCTTCCATCGCCGCAAGGCGATGGAAGAAGTGACAAGTAAGAAGGATCAAGTGCCAAGGGGCAGCGGCCAAGTTCCAAGTGACAAGTAGCACGTATCAACTAAGACAGGTGCCGTGTCTTGTCACTTGATCCCTGATACTTGTTACTTCGTCTTTCCCTCATGACCCCCGCCGAGGCCAAGAAACGTATCGCCGAACTCCGGGCGGAAGTGTCGCGTCATGCCGAGCTCTATTACCGGCAGGCCAAACCCGAGATTCCCGACCGCGATTACGACAAGCTCGAGCGCGAGCTGGCTGACTTGGAGAAACAATTTCCGCAATTCGCCGCCAAGGTCTCGCCGACCGCGCAGGTGGGCGACGACCGATTGGAGGGCTTCTCGACCTACCGGCATCGCCAGCCGATGCAGAGCCTCGACAACACCTACTCCGAGGACGAATACCGCGCCTTCCACCAGCGCTTGGTGAAACTTTTCGGGCGCGACGAGCTGGCCTACGTGGTCGAACCCAAGGTGGACGGGCTTGCGGTGAGCGTGACCTACGAGAAGGGAAAACTCGTGCGCGCCGTCACGCGCGGCAACGGCGAGGAGGGGGACGACATCACGGTCAACGCCCGCACAATTTACTCGCTGCCGGCCGAGCTGAAGACCTCCAAGAAGCATCCCGTGCCGGACGTGATCGAGATTCGCGGGGAGATTTACCTGACGACGGCGGAGTTTCAGCGCATCAATGAGGAGCGCGAGGAAGCGGGCGAGCCCGTCTATGCCAATCCGCGCAACCTCGCCGCCGGCACGATCAAGCAGCTCGATCCCAAGGAGGTCGCCCGGCGCAAGCTGGAGATCGTCCTCTACGGCATCGGTTACTGTGAACCGCAAGTCGCCGATTCCCAGAGCGAGTTCGTGGCCTCGGTCAAAGCGTGGGGTCTGCCGACGGTAGAAAAATTCTGGCCGGTGCAGGGCATCGACGCGGCGTGGCAAGCGGTGGGCGAACTCGACAAGCTGCGGCACGCCTTCGCTTACGGCACCGACGGCGCGGTGACCAAGGTGGACTCCTTCGGCCTGCGGCGCGAGGCGGGCAGCACGGCCAAGTCGCCGCGCTGGGCCATCGCCTACAAGTTCGAGCCCGAGCGGGCCGAGACGAAAATCAACGCCATCACGATCCAAGTCGGCCGCACGGGCGTGCTGACCCCGGTGGCCGAGCTGGAGCCGGTCATTCTGGCCGGCACGACCGTCGCGCGCGCCACGTTGCACAACAAGGACGAGATTGCCCGCAAGGATATCCGCGTCGGCGACACGGTGCTCGTGGAGAAAGCCGGCGAAGTCATCCCGGCGGTCATCGAGGTGAACCTCAAGCGCCGCACGAAAGAATGCCGGCCTTACGAATTTCCCGACAAGTGTCCGGTCTGCGGCACCAAGGTCGTCCAATTGGAGGAGGAGGTTGCGATGCGGTGTCCGAACCTCGGCTGTCCGGCGCAGGTGCGCCGCCGGCTGACGCATTTCGTTTCCAAAGCCTGCCTCGACATCGACGGCTTGGGCACGGCGATGATCGACGAGCTGGTGGAGAAGGGCTGGGTGAAGGAACTGCCCGATCTGTTCCGCTTGAAGCGCGACGACCTGTTGACGCTCGGGAAGAAGGTGGAGAAATCCACCGACAACCTGCTGGCGGCGCTTGAGGCGGCGAAGCGGTGCGAGCTCTGGCGGCTGATCCACGGGTTGGGCATCCCGCACGTCGGCGTGTCGGCAGCGAAGGATCTCGCCACGCATTTTCGCGACCTCGAGAAGCTGGCCAGTGCAAAGGTGGAGGATTTCATCGCCAACAAGGAGAGCGTGATCTCCGGCATCGGTGAAACGATGGCCGTGGCGATCACGGGTTTCTTTGCCGACAAGCGGAACCGCGCGCTGGTGGAGGGCTTGCTGGAAGTCGGCCTGAAACCCGTGGCGCCCGAGAAACCCGTCGGCGGCAGCACGATCTTCGCCGGAAAAACTTTCGTGCTCACGGGCACGCTGCCGACCATGAGCCGCGACGAAGCCGCGGCGAAAATCGAGGCGGCCGCGGGCAAGGTGAGTGGCAGTGTGAGCAAGAAGACCAGCTATGTCCTCGCCGGCGAGGAGGCCGGCTCGAAGCTCGACAAGGCGAAGGAGCTCGGCGTGCCGGTGATCGACGAGGCCGAGTTCCTGAAAATGCTCAAGGGGTGAGGTTGGGCTTCAGCTTCGG
>JAHFTH010000137.1 GCA_023269445.1 Lacunisphaera sp. | reverse complement strand
ACGCGGTTGTATTCGTGCATGTCCATGTAGCGCACCTCCACCACGACGCCGGGCGTGTTACGGATGAGCTCGTCGAGCTTGAGAATCTGCGCCTCGACAATCGTCTTGCTGTCGCGCACCCCGGCCTTGATCCAGCCGCGCACGGCCTCGCCATCGGCCACCACCGTCGCGGCCACCACCGGACCGAACAGGTCGCCCTTGCCGCTCTCGTCGAGTCCGGCGTGCGGCTCATACCAGTCGGGATGCAACACCTCGTCGTAGCCGAGCTTGGGCGCGCCGGTGACCTCGGCCTCGATGACGTTCTGCACGAAGTCCTCGGTGTCCTTGCCCGCCACGACGACCTTGCCGCTGGTGTAGGCCGTCACGTTGACCTTCGGCCCCTTGAAGGCGAACCGCGCATACGGCACCTCGACCTGCTCCCAATGCTTGGCCGCCGTCGCGACGCGCAGCTTCTCCATCTGGGCATCGTCGAGCTTGATCGTGTAACTGGTGATCGCCTTGGGCTTTTCCTCGTCGGCGTCGTCGGACCGTTTGGGCATGGGGAGGATTAGCCACAAATAACCTGAAAAAGCACGAAGAGAAAAACACCTCTTCCCACTTCCTGATTTTTGTGTCTTCCCTGCCCTCCGAAGCTTTACGCGAAGGAGGGTCGTGGCCACTCTTCACCTGTGACCCTCACCAAGCACAGAGTAGTTTTCCAAACCGCCCTCCACGCCTGGTATCGCGTCCACCAGCGGAAGCTCCCGTGGCGCGACGCCCCCTCGCTTTACAAGACGGTCGTGTCGGAGTTCATGCTGCAGCAGACGCAGGTCGTGACGGTGCTCCCCTACTTTGACCGCTGGCTGCGCGAACTGCCGGACTTCGCCACCCTCGCCGCCGCGCCCGAGGCCAAGGTGATGAAACTCTGGGAAGGCCTCGGCTACTACTCCCGCGCCCGCAACCTCCACAAACTGGCGCAGGCCTACGTCGCCGCTCCCGCGCCACCGCGCACGCCCGCCGAGTGGCGCGAGCTGCCCGGCATCGGGCCCTACACCGCCGCCGCCATCACGAGCATCTCCTTCGACGAACCCGCTGCCGTCGTGGACGGCAACGTCGTCCGCATCCTCGCCCGCCTGACCGGCGAGAGCCGGCTGTTTCGCGACGGCACCGAGGCCGTGAAGCACTTCACTCCCCTCGCCGACGCGCTTATCACGGATTCGCATCCAGGCACGCACAACCAAGCCATGATGGAACTCGGGGCGACGGTCTGCTTCCGCCAGAAGCCGCGGTGCCTCGTCTGCCCGGTCGCGGTGTTCTGTCTCGCCCGACACAACGGCGATCCCGAGAAATTGCCCCGCCTGAAACCGAAGGTCATCGAACAGAAGTCCGTCGCCCGTCTCTGGTGTGTAGACAAGGGCCGATTGCTCCTTCGCCTTAGCCACGCGAAAGCCAAGCGCCTCGCCGGTCTCCATGAGCTACCGGAACTCTCTGATCTAGGACTAGCCCCCGTTCCGTCATTACGAGGAGCCCGCAAGGGCGACGAAGCAATCCATCTGGATCGCCACGGCGCGCTTCGCGCACCTCGCGATGACAAGACAGGATTAACTCTGCTGCTCACCAAGCGCCGCGCGATCACGCGCTTCCAGATCACCGAATCCATCTACGCCGCCAAGCTCACCCCCGCTCTCCGCAAACTCATCGCCAAATCCGACTCGCTCGAATGGGTGCCGCTGAAACAACTCGACCGCGTCACCCTCTCCGGCCCGCATCGCAGGTGGATTGAAGACATATTTTCCACTCGTCTCCAAATTCACGAGTAACAGGATAACCTCATGAGACACATCTCACTCCGACTGATTGCGGCAATACTGGGAGCAACCGTTAGTTTGATTTCTGTGGGGCCTGCCCGAGGGAAATCGAATGACGAGATTATCGCGTTCATTCGAAACGCAGAGGACATTACCCTCTATTCGATCAACCCGGAGACGGACGAATGGCGCCGCTCACTCGGGTTGAAACCAAACAAGCCGTCCCCGCTCTTTTTTGTTTACCCGATTCTTGGGGTCGTCGAGGGAAAGTCCGAAGCTCTCAAGGAAAAGTTGCGTAAGGCGGCGCTTGAAACCGTTACCCCGCCCTTGGCAGGATTCAGCACCAAGATGATGTGCTTCGAGCCGCGGCATGCCCTCAAGTTCAAATCCGGGAACCAGGTGCTCGAACTGATTATCTGCTACGAGTGCCGGAGCTTCATTTTTGGCTTCAACGGTCGCTTTCTCGACGAGAACGAAGACGGGATCAATTTCAAGAGTCCTGCCCAGGCGGATCTTAACTCGATTCTTGACGAACTGAAGGTCCCTCGGGACATCCCTAAGCGTAAAGTTGAAAAATAAATATTTCGCCGAACCCTGATCAATCAAACCGCTTCGTGACGAGCTCCTCGACGCGTTGCTTGGACGACAGGACTTCCTCGGTGGTGAGGCTCAGGCTCATCGGCGGTTTTTCAGGTAGGCCTGCACTTGATCGTGGTTGCCGGAGAAATCGAACTCAAGGACGTCACCCTGACGCGCAAAAATCAGCCGACGTGAAAGGCCGGCGCGCACCTCGTAAGTCCCCTTCTGCAACCGCCGGATCCCCCGGCCTTGATGCAAGTGAGGGTGACCAAAGGTGGCGGCCGCCGTGTTAAGGGCCGCACCGATCGTCCGCAACTCCTCATCTGGCAAGCCGCGCAGGCTGGCTTTGAATTTCTTCGTAAGAGTTATCTTCACTGCTTCAATTCACGCCAATCGCCCTTGAATTCTTTGATGGTGCCCGCCTTGCGTTCGCGGGCGATGCTCTGGCGGATGCGCTTCGCGGCGGCATCCATCTCAGCGGGAGTGAGGCCGTATTCACTTTGGGCGTAGGCGTCGCCGTCTTCCTGCACCGCGAAGGGCAGCCCGCGCCGGGCGATGATCTGTGCGAACATCATATTGACCGCCGTGGTCGCATCGAGCCCGAGACCGTCGAGAATCTTCTTGGCGGCGGCGGCGCGACGGGCGTCAACCCGGGTGCGAAGGAGGGTGGTAGCCATGGGCTCAAAGAGGCTCACTTGGGCCTCGGAGTCAAGGGACTTGCCCGACGGCGAAGAGCGCGTCTAAAAGATCGGCGAGCAGGGCGGACCGGCCCGGTCCGCCGCGATTTACCCAGTAACGCGCATCTGCCGGACGGCGCGCACGTGCACGGTCGCGCCCTACCTTTTAAGACGCCCTCTAAGCCGGAAGCGTGCAGTCGGCCACATTTCCCTCTGGGTCGATCGCCGGCAAGGTGGAGCTCGCGCTCCGCGCGGGCTGATCGTTGCTCGCTCGAAAAACCTGCACGGAGCGCAGGTTCCACCTCATTTCAACTGCCTCGTTACAGAGAAGGGACTCGCGGCCTAACCGCCAAACCGCTGCGCAACGAGTTCCTCAACACGCTGCTTCGAGGCCAAGACTTCCTCGGTGGTGAGGCGCGGGCTGAATTCCAGCACGAGCGTGTGCTCGGGTCGCCAGAAGCTGCTGACCATGTCGAAGTCGATCTTGCCGGTGCCGATGGGCTGGTGGTCGCGGCCCTCGGCGCTGACGTCGTGCAGGTGGAAACCGATGGTGTTGGGCGCGTTCTTCTCGAGGTGCTCGCGATGGTTGAGCAGGCCCATGTTCTGCTTGATCTGGGCATGGCCGGTATCGTGCCAATAGCCACAGGCATTGGGCTTGGCCATGGCGGCGAACAGGTCGGGGTGATCAGCGTCGAGCGGCAGCTCGTCGAAGGCCTCGCGGTTCTCGAAGCCCAGCAGCAGGCCCTTCTCCTCCGCGTAGGGCAGCAACTGGACGAGCCCGGCCTTGGTGTTCTCCCAATAGTGCGGCATCCGGTCCTTCATCTTCGCCAAGGATTTGGCGAGGAGCTTCGTGTAGGCGGCGTCAGTGGCGAGGTCGGCCCCGGTGTGGGTCTCGAGGTAGGCGTCGAGCTTGGTGGCGGGGTTGAACCAGAGGAACTCGACCGAGCCGAGGTGCAGGACAACTTTCTTCGCCTTGACCTGCGCGGCGAAGTCGAGGGTGCGCTTGCTCTGCCGCAGCCACTGGTCGCGCTCGCGCGCGTCGGACGACGAAGGCATGTAGAGGTTGGGCGCGGCGTGGCCGACACCGGCAGGCAGCGGGCAGAAGTTGTGGCAGGACGCGATCTTGATGACGCCCTCCTCGACGGCCTTCAGGATGCCGGGCACGAGCGTGATCTTGATGCCGTGGCTGAGCTCGACCCACTCGAAGCCTAGGCCCGCCATCTCCTGCAGCATCGCGTAGCCGTCCTGGTGACGCTGCGAGCACCAGCAACTGGAGAGGGCGATGGTCGGCTTCATGCGCGGGGTGGTTTTCACTAGGACACGGGAGCCGGGCTAAATCAAGCGGGCGCTTGCACGCCAACACACCCTGGCGCTACGCGCCACCCCTCTCCAGAGGGGACCCAGAATCCAGCGCGTTGTCTTTGATCCCCTCTGGAGAGGGGTGCCCGACAGGGCGGGGTGTGTTGGGATCGTTGCGACATCCCCAAAAAACAAAACCGGCCGGCATCCCAAGGACGCCCGGCCGGTGAAAGGGACAGGGAGCGGGGACTTACTCCGCGTAACGGCGGCGCAGCATCATGGTGAAGGCCATGACCTTGTTCTTGCGGCGCTTGCGCTCCGAAGGCTTCTCGGCGTAGCGCTTCATGCGCACGTCCTTGATGATACACTCGCGCTCGAGCTTCTTCTTCATGCGGCGCAGCGCACGATCGATCGGCTCATTCTTACGCATCTTGATCTCGATAGACATGGTGAAAGGGAGGGATTTGTCGGTTGAAAAGAAAACAAAGAGCCAGCCGTGCCGCCCACCGTCAACAGGAAACTTTTGGCTTTCACTCAGCCGGTAGGGCGAGTCGTCCCGACGAGCCGCGGCTTATCCGGAGGATTCGCCCTACCTGTTCCGCATTAGGTCTTGCCCGCGCCTAACCCGCTGATTCCCATTAACGAACCTTGGCGTCGCCCGACTCAGATTTCGTCCATCTCCACGTCCATAGCGACTACTCCCTGCTGGACGGCGCCTGCCGGATCGACCGCCTGATGGACCGCGCCACCGCGCTCGGCATGAAGTCTCTGGCCCTCACCGACCACGGCAATCTCTACGGCGCGATCGAATTCTACAACCAGGCCAAGGCGAAGGGCATCAAGCCGCTCCTCGGCTGCGAGCTCTACCTCGCCGCCGGCTCGCGCCTCGAGCGCACCGGCCGCTCCGATGAGGGCAAGTCCATCTACCATCTCGGCCTGCTTTGCCGCGACCTCACCGGTTACCAGAATCTCCTCAAGCTCGTCACCGACGCGCACCTCAAGGGCTTCTACTACAAGCCGCGCACCGATCTCGAGAAACTCGCCCAGCATGCGAAGGGTCTCATCGGTTTCACCGGCTGCCTCGCCTCGCTCGTCCCGCAGCACCTGCTCAACGACAACTACCCCGCCGCCCGCGAGGCCTGCGCGCGCTTCGTCGAGATCTTCGGCCGCGAGAATTATTTCGTCGAGATCCAGGACCACGGCATCAGCGAGCAGCGCAAGGTCATCCCCGGCCTGCTCAAGCTCGCCGAGGAATTCAAGCTGAAGGTCATCTGCTCGAACGACGTTCACTACGTCAACGCCTCCGACGCCGGCCCGCACGACACACTCCTCTGCATCCAGACCGGCTCCAAGGTCGCCGACGAGAACCGGATGAAGTTCACCGGCACGCAATTCTACCTCAAGTCGCGCGACGAGATGGCCAGTGTGTTTCACGAAGTGCCCGAGTCGGTCACCAACACCCGGCTCGTCGCCGAGATGTGCGACCTCACCATCCCCTTCCCCAAGGGCTCCGAGCGCTACCCGAAGTATCCCCTGCCGCCCGAGGTAAAGACCGACCGCACCGGTTACCTCAAGGAACTCTGCATCGCCGGCCTCAAGCTCCGCTACGACGTGGATTACGCCAAGCCCGGCAAGGCCAAGGACGCGGCGCTGGCCAAAATCCTCGTCGACCGGCTCGACTACGAGATCTCGATCATCGCGAAGACCGGCTTCGTGGACTATTTCCTCGTCGTCTGGGATTTCATCGACTGGGCCCGCAAGCACGGCATCCCGGTCGGGCCGGGCCGCGGCTCGGGCGCCGGCTGTCTCGTCGCCTACGTGCTCTGGATCACCAACCTCGACCCGCTCCGCTTCAAGCTGCTCTTCGAGCGTTTCCTGAATCCCGAGCGCGTGTCGCCGCCGGACTTCGACATCGACTTCTGCATGCGCCGCCGCGGCGAGGTCATTGACTACGTCCGGCAGAAATACGGCAACGACTGCGTCGCCAACATCATCACCTACGGCACGCTCGGCGCCAAGATGGTCATCCGCGACGTCTCGCGCGTCCACGACCTGCCCTACGTCGAGGCCGACCGCCTGGCCAAGATGATCCCTGACGAGCTCAACATCGAGCTCCAGACCGCCATCGACAAGTCCGCCGAGTTGCGCGACGAGATCGCGAAGAATCCCGCCACGAAGAAAATCGTCGAGCAGGCGCTCGTGCTCGAGGGCATGGTGCGCAACACCGGCAAGCACGCCGCCGGCATCATCATCACCGACCGGCCGCTCGAGGAATTCGTCCCGCTCACGCTGCAGGAAGACGACGTCACGGTGCAGTTCGACATGAACGCCGTCGGCAAGCTCGGCCTGCTGAAGATGGACTTCCTCGGCCTGAAGACACTCACGGTCATCGCCGACGCCGTGGATAATGTCCGCCGCACCGCCGACCCGAAGTTCGACATCGAGGCCGTCGGTTTCGAGGACCCCAAGACCTACGCCCTGCTCAACTCGGGCCGCACCACCGGCGTGTTCCAGCTGGAATCCGGCGGCATGCAGAACCTCTGCCGCCAGATCGGCCTCTCCTCGATCGACGAGATCGTAGCCCTCATCGCCCTCTACCGCCCCGGCCCGATGGAGTGGATTCCCGACTATGTGCGCGGCAAGAAGGACCCGAGCACTGTCGCGTTTCCCCACAAGCTCCTCGAGGAGGTCTGCCGCGAGACCTACGGCATCATGGTCTACCAGGAGCAGGTCATGGAGGCCGCCAAGATCATCGCCGGCTACACACTCGGCGGCGCCGACATGCTCCGTCGCGCGATGGGCAAGAAGGACGAGAAGGCCATGGCCGCCGAGCGCGTCAACTTCGTCGAGGGTGCCGCCCGGGTGAATAAGATCGACGCCAAGACGGCCAACTCGATCTTCGACATCCTCAACAAGTTTGCCGGTTACGGCTTCAACAAGTCCCACTCCGCCGCTTATGCGGTGCTCAGCTACCAGACCGGCTACCTCAAGGCCAACTACCCGGTGGAGTTCATGGCCGCCATGCTCAGCGCCGAGCTCGGCAACTCCGAGAAGGTCGCCCACTTCATCGCCGAGTGCGAGTCCATGGGCCTCAAGGTGCTCGGCCCCGACGTCAACGAGTCGCGCGACATGTTCACGCCCATCGGCGACAAGATCCGCTTCGGCCTCGCCGGCATCAAGGGCGTCGGCGAGCAGGCCGCGCAGAAGATCATCGAGGAACGCGAGGCGAACGGTCCGTTCAAGGACTTCGCCGATTTCACCGCCCGCGTCGACGCCCGCGCCCTCAACAAGCGCGTGCTCGAGCACCTCGTGAAGACCGGCGCGTTCGACTTCAGCGGCGCGCCACGCAAACCGCTCTTCGACAGCATCGACTCCGCCATCTCCGGCGCGGCGGCCCACGCGCGCGACAAGGCCGCCGGCCAGAACACTTTTCTCGACATGCTCGCCGAGGATAAACCGAAGAATGGAGGCGGGACGCCCTCGTCCCGCAATGGCCACACCGTCCACACGACCTCCGCCACCGACTTCACCTCCGCCGAACGCCTCCAGTTCGAGAAGGAACTCCTCGGCTTCTATGTCTCCGGCCATCCGCTCAACGCCTACAGCGGGCTCGCCGAGGCGCTCTGCACCCACACCGAGGAATCCGTGCTGCTGGAGGGTGACCGCGTGGAATTCCGCCTCTGCGGCATCATGAGCGGCATTACCAAGCGCCTCTCGAAGCGCGACAACCGTCCCTGGGCGTTCTTCACCGTGGCCACCAAGCGCGCCACCATCTCGGTCAACATGTATGCCGACGCCTATGAGACCTACGGCAAGCTGCTCGCCGAAAATCTGCCGGTCGTCATCCTCGGCTCGGTGATGAAGGGCAACGATGGCGCGCGCCTCAACGTGAAGGAGCTTTACCCGCTCGAAGGCTACCTCGGCGGCAACATCCGCAAGGTCACCTGGCTGCTCTCGCCCGAGCACGCCGAACTGCCGAGCTTCCTCCGCAAGCTCCGCACCACCCTCGATGCCGCCAGTGGCGACACCAAGGTCGAGATGGCCTTCCTGTTCGAGGATCGCGTCGCCCCGATCGCCGAGACCGCCAATTCTCTCAAGTGGCGCATCACACCCGAGGCCTACCAGCAGCTCCGCAACCATCCCGCCGTCGCCGGCGTTCTCGCCGAGGCCCGCCGCCCCGAGATGAAGGAAGTCAAACGCTGGGGCAACAAACGCGGCTGATCATGGCTGACTCCAAGATCATCAACAACGCCGCCCGCGTCCTGAAACTGGTGCAGGCCGGCACGCCCGCCACCAAGCGCTGCGCGAGTCCCTCACTCAGGAC
>JAHFTH010000290.1 GCA_023269445.1 Lacunisphaera sp. | reverse complement strand
GGCTGTGATTCCGGCGGGGTCGCTTTGGCATCGTCTCTCCTGTTCGCGGCAATCATGCCGCCTTCAGGCAGAAAATCCACTTATCCTTGGTGTGCAAATTTCCCGAACCACCTCTCTCTGCTGGGCCTATCGATGCGCCACACAAACCATGGGACGCCGGACCATCCTGCGGAAAACCCACGGCCGACGCGAAAAATCCTGGTTCCGCGTCGGCCTTGATGCCCTGAGAACCTCCCTCCACGCCTCGTGCGAACTTGCCTTGAGCGCCCTGGACAAACCGCCAGCCAAACCGTCGTATAAGAGGGAGAGCGACTATCTTCTGTGTCAAGCTGCATTTGCGAATTCATTTCGCGCATCGCGTGCTTTTGCGTTGAGGATGACGAGCAGCTTTCGCGCCAGGGCGATGCGCGTCACCATTTTGGGCTTTCCGGCCTTGCTCAACCTCTGATGGAAGGCTGCCAGATGCGGATCATATTTCGCGGCGATGCCGGCGACCAGGAACAGGATGGATCGCGGCCCTTCCCGGCCGCCGCGCACGCAGCGCCGGCCGGTTCGCTTGCCGCTGTCATTGGCGATCGGGGCCAGCCCGGCGAGCTTGGCGATGGCCTTGCCCGAGAGCGTGCCGATCTCGGGCAACTCCGCCATCAGCCGGGCGACGGTGCGGGAGGCGACGCCCTTGACCGAGCGAAAGGCCTCGTTGAGGCGCGCCCAGAGCGGATCGTCATCGATGAGCGAGGCGATCTCGCCTTCCAGCCGGCGGCTCTGACGCTTCAGCAAGGCGAGAACCTCGCCGAGACTGGCCAGGGCGTCCGGGTCGCAGGCCGCGCTTTTGCGCTGCTTGTTGACGGTGATGTCGCCGGTAAGCTGGGACCGCCGCGCCACCAAGGCCTTGAGCCGCTGGGCGGCCGGGCTTTGCAGGGGGGTTGGCCGCAGGCGCTTGACCTGGCCAAAATGGGCGATGACGGCGGCATTGATGCTGTCGGTTTTCTCCAAATATCCCATCGCCTCGGCGAAGCGGCGCACCTGCCTTGGATTGACCAGGGCGCAAGGGTGCCCCATCTCCCACAGCATGGCAAAGGCGGTGCGCTCGCAGCCGCCGCTCGCCTCCATGACCACGAGCTCCACGCCATGGGCGCGGCAAAATGCGGCCAGACTTTCCACGCCCGAGGCGGTGTTGGCGAAACGCTCCGCCACGCCGCCCGGCAGGGCATGGGCGTCCAGCCAGGCCTTCGAAACATCGACTCCACAGAAGATCTTGATCACGGTAACCTGCCTTGTTCATGCGATGAGAACCGAGCGACTATTCGGTCGTGCGTGACGATGGCGGAGATCCCAGGCTCACCCACGGTTGTAGCCGGAGGGGTTACGGGCGACTTCGCCAGGCGCTGGACCGGATGGCCATCCGGTCCAGCGCCACGCCGCTTCCATCGCACAGATTCGAGCCTATGCAGATACAAGTCGTGTACTGTGGCTTAGGGTGGGATTCCCACTCTGGAATCTTGTCTTAACGCTCGATTTTTCCGAAAAGTGATGCCCATCCCCACCTTCGCGGGGACTTGGCTTTCGGATCGCGCTCTATAGCCACAAAAACAGGAAGAACAGCACGAACAGGCCAACCGGGATCATGAACGGCCAGATCTCAAGCGGCGGTGGCGGAGGCGCGGATGGCGCGGGCGGCGGCGGTGTAAAGGGCACGGCAGGGACATCTCCAGTTCCGCCACAGAAACCGCAAGGGACTTCGACATAGACCGGCTTGCCCTCCCTCGTGGAAAGGACGCGCTGAACCTTGGTGCCGTTGCATTGTGGGCAGGCGACCATCGCGCTCCCTCGGTTGTCGATTTCCTTCGATATCCGGGCGAGTTTTAATCAAATCCGCCAGAAATGTAAGCGCGAAGAGTTGAGAACCCAGGGCAATCGGGTGAAGGAGTGCGTGACAAAGGGAACGACTGCTGAATCTGTTGATGTCCTCTGATTCGATTTGGGGGAGGACGGCGATGGAGAATGCGGCGGCGGACAGCGGGGCGTTAAACGAATCCATTGTTTTTCTAGGTTATTTCAAGGATTTGCCCGACCCCCGTCAGCAGGGAAAAGTGCTGTATCCGCTCAGCGAAGTGCTGCTGTTGTGTCTGCTGGCGGTGCTGGCTGGAGGTGAGACGTTTGCGGACATCGCGCGGTTCGGTGAGAAGAAGCTCAGCCTTCTGCGCCGGTTTTTGCCTTTTTGCGACGGCACACCCGCCCATGATCACCTCGGCGATATTTTTGCGGTGCTCGACGCCGAGGCATTCCAGCGCTGCTTTGTTTCCTGGGTCGCGGCGCTGACCGGAGCGCCCGCGGATGTGATCGCCATCAATGGCAAAACCTCCCGCCGTTCCTACCAGAAGAAGGGCGCGAAAGCGCCAATCCACATGGTTTCAGCCTTTGCCGCGCGCCAGCGCCTGGTGCTCGGGCAGGTCAAAGTGGCGGATAAGTCGAACGAAATCATCGCCATCCCGGCGCTGCTCGACATGATGGCGATCGAGGGCGCGATCGTGACCATCGACGCAACCGTGAGCGCTTGTCGCTTACGGTAAACGTTCGCTCCGGCTGCCAGCGTGAAATCGCCAAGAAAATCGTAGACAAGAAGGCTGATTACGTTCTCGCGCTTAAAGGCAACCAAGGCACACTGCGCGAGGATGTTGAGGTTTTCGTCGCCGAGCAAAAA
>JAHFTH010000136.1 GCA_023269445.1 Lacunisphaera sp. | reverse complement strand
AGTGAGCCGGTGACTCCGGTTCTCACCGGTCCCGCCTATGCCGCGACCGGCTGGCGTGGGCCCGAGGCGGGCGTGGCCGCGTGGCCCAAGGCGCCCGCGCAATCCCAAGGCAGCGGCTGGCTCTACGAGGTCTTCACCCCGCCGGTCATCTACTACAACACCATCGCCCGCTCCTTTGCCGTCACGCCGCCGAGCATTCTCGCCGAGCCGGGTGGCGTGGTGTTCGGGTTGGAACTGCTGGCGGTGAAACTCGAGCCCTACCGGTTGCAGCTGCTCGGCTACTTCGGCGCACCGGGAGATTACCTGGCTGCGTTCGTCAGCGCGAATTTCCCTGAGACGATTCTCGCGCGCGAGGGCCGGCGCTTTGACCAGTTGGGGCTGACCTTGAAAAGCTTCGATGTGCGCAAGGTCGCGGTCGAGAGCAACGCCCCGGGACCGGTCTATGATGTCGCCGCGCTTGCGGTGTTGCAGGACGAGAAAACCGGTGCCGAGGTCGTGCTCGACAGCCGGACCCGCAAGCTGACCGACACGCCGCTGGCGGTTTTCAAAATCCCCGGCACCAAGGGCCAGTCGCGCGAATTGCATGAGGGCGATACTTTCTCCGACGATGGTGCCACCTACCGCATCGAGCGCATCCAGCTCGAGCCAGCCGAGGTCGTCGTCGCCCGGACCACACCCGGCCTGCCGGTGCCCGAGATGCAGGTGCTGCGTCCCGCCGCCCAGCTCGTCGGGAAAAACACCAAGCCCAAATCCCTGGCCCCGCCACCCGCCAAGGGCGTTGCCACCACCGGCCAATAATTTCCGCCCTCATGAATCGTCTCTCCTGTATTCTCGCTCTCGCTTTGGTCCTGACCGCTTCGCCGGCCTTGGCCGCTTCGGTCACTGGCTCCGCTCCGGCCGACCGGCAGGTGCAGTTGATGTCGGAGGCGCTGTATGCCCGCGACACCGGAGATCTCGTAGGCGCGCGACAGAGACTCGAGGAACTGCTGGCCTTGAGCCCCGGCGATGCGACGGTCAAGGGGCTGTTGGCGAGTCTGGACGCCGTGCCGCAGAAAAAAGTCAGCGTGGTCGGCGGCACCCAGGTTGAGACCACGGCCGTGGCCCCGGCATCGCCGGAAGTGCCCGCCCTAGTGGCGAAGGGTCGCAGTCAGTATCTGGCGGGCGATGCGGCCGGAGCCGCCACGACTTTCAAGGAAGTGGAGGCGCGGGATGCCGGCAACACCGAGGCCGGGTTCTTTCTCAAGCGCATCGACGGCGAACGCACGCACACCAGCACCCAGATGATCGGTGATGTCGACCAGGCCTGGCGGCGGCCGGGCGTCTTCACCGAGAAAACCGCGGAGGCGGGGAGCGCCGCCGGAGCTTCACCGCTGCTCGAGAAGCTCAACACCATCGTGCTCCCGAGCGTGAACTTCAGCGGCATGGAGCTGGGTCGCGTCGTGAACACCCTGAGTGTCATCTCGCAGGAGTTTGATCACACCGGCTCAGAACCGAAGGGCGTGAACATCGTCCTCCTCGACCAAGCCAACACCAATCCCACGGTCAACATCACGCTGCGCAACCTGACGTTGAAGCGCGTGCTGGATTTCATCACCGATTCCGTCGGCTACCAATACGAGGTGCAGGCCGACGCGGTGGTTGTGCGGCCCGGCGGCGAGCAGTCCGCGCTGGCGACGCAGTTTTTCCCCGTGTCGCGCTCCACCGTGCTGCGCATGACCGGCAAGGCCGCGACGCAGAACAGCGGCGCGGCGGCTCCCGCGGCGAACGTCGAGAGCGAGGGGCAGGCGATCCGGAGCTTCCTGCAACTGGCGGGCGTCAGCTTTGAGAGCGTGCCGGGCAGCACGCTGGCCTTCGACGGCTCGCAGCTCATCGCCACGCAGACTCCGCGCAACCTTGAGCGCATCCGCAACATTCTCACCCGCTACAACGACGTGCGGCAGGTGGAGATCGAGGCCAAGTTCATGGAAGTGCAGCAGGGCGCGCTCGAGGAACTCGGCGTGCAGTGGGGCCTCGCCACCAAGGCCACGCAGCACAACGCCGCGCAGGCCGTCTACACTTCCGGCAACGGCATCACCCGGACGCTGGCCGAGGCCTTCAAGAATGCGACCTCGACCCAGCAGATATCTATTTCGGGTAACGGACAACCTGCGGGTGGATTGAGCCTGCCAGCGTCCGCCCCGTCCATTCCCGGTGGCGTGCTGCTCGCGTCAGCAGCCGCACCGCTGGCCAACATCACGGGCATCATCGGTGAGTTCGATGTGAACGCCATCGTGCGCGCGCTCTCGCAGAAGAGCGGCACCGAGTTGCTCAGCGCACCCAAGCTCACCGTGCTTTCGGGCAACCCGGCGACCATCACCGTCGCGCAGGAGCTGCGCTATCCGCAGAGTTACGGCCAGATTCAGAGCCAGGTCGGCACCAGTAGTATCTCGGGCGGCGGAGCGGCCGGTGTTTCAATCACCTCGGGCACACCGCAGGATTTCACCACGCGCAACGTCGGCGTCGAACTCAAGGTTATGCCGATTGTCGAGGAGGACGACTACAGTATCAGCCTCGACCTGAACCCGAAGGTCACGGAGTTCGAGGGCTTCGTTGAATACGGCGGACCGAGTATCGCCATTGCTGGAGGCGACAAGCCGACGACCGTCACGGTGCCGCCGGGTTTCTACCAGCCGATCTTCGCCGTGCGCGAGGTGACGACCAAGGTCACGATCTGGGATGGCGCCACGCTCGTCATGGGCGGCCTGACGCGTGAGGACGTGAAGAAGGTGAACGACAAGGTGCCGGTGCTGGGCAGTGTGCCGATCATCGGGCGCCTTTTCCGCAGCCAGGGCGAGAGCTCGCAGAAGCGAAATCTCCTTATCTTCGTGACGGCCAATCTGGTCAGCCCCGGCGGCTCGCTGAAGAAGCAGGCCGTGAGCGGCGCGACACCGGGGTCACTCTACCAGAACCCGACGATCATCACGCCCGCGGGACAGACAGAGCGGAGGAAGTAATCGCGTGGTTACTTGGCCGTGGGCGCGAATGTGGTCTCTTGCACGAGGCGGCGCATCTCGGCGGCCTCGGCGCGCAACTGGGAAGGGGACTTGTAGGGCAGGCCGGCGCGGGCGAACTTGGCTTTGTCCTGCTGCTCCTTCTTCCACTCCGCGTAGGTCACGGGGACGCTGGTGCAGCCCGCCAGCAGGCAGGTGAGGAGCGCGGCACCGATGACGAGGCGACTTTGGTTCAAGTGCACGAACCATGATGGGCGCGGTGGTCGGTGCAAGTCGGAGGTGGGTCTGGAACTAAATAGTTTACGTGCCATCCGTTTGCGGTTTGCTTCGGCTCATGGCGAAATGGCTGCTGGTGGATGGCTACAACATGGCGTTCCGGGCGTTCTACGGAATGCCCGAGCTGACGCGGGCGGACGGATTTCCCACCGGGGCCTTGCACGGTTGGGTGAAGACGATGTGGCGGTTGCAGGACCAGGAGAAGCCCGACGGCATGCTGGTGTTTTTCGATCTCGGCGGCTCGCAGGACCGGCTGGCGCTGCACCCCGAATACAAGGCGCAGCGCAAGGAGACGCCAGAGCCTCTGGAGAAACAGATTCCGGTCATCAAGGACCTGACGCGGGCCATGGGCCTCGTGGGCATCGAGCTCGATGGCGTGGAGTCGGATGACTTGCTGGCAGCGCAGGCGCGGATGCTGGCGAACGCCGGGCACGACGTGCTGATCGTGAGCGCGGACAAGGATTTTGCGCAGTGCGTGGACGACCGGATCAAGATGCTGCAGCCGCCACCCACGGCGAATCCCAAGCTTGGCTGGCGCGTGCTGGACACGACGGGCGTGCGGGAGAAGTTCGGCGTGCCACCGGCGCAGATCGCCGAATACCTCGCGCTTATCGGGGACACCTCGGACAACATTCCCGGCATCAATGGGGTGGGGCCGAAGACGGCGGCGAAGTGGTTCGAGGAATATCAGACGCTGGAGGGCATCATCGCGGGTGCCGCCACGCTGAAGCCCGAGCGCTTTCGCGAAGCGGTGACCAAGGAGGCGGAGCGACTGCGGATGAACCTGAAATTAACGACGCTGCGGACCGAGTCGCCGTTGCCGCATGTGGGTCAAGGCGAACCGCAGACGGCGAAGTTGTTCGCACTGCTCGAGTCGCTCGAGATGAAGTCGTCGCTGGCCGAGGCGCGGACGCGCTATACCGGGCAGACCGAACTGTTCTGAGCCAGGGCCCGCTCAGGCCGCCGGGGGCTCGAAGATGTAGCCGATGCCGTGAACCGTCTTGAAGCAGTCGAGGGAGATGCTGTTCTTGTCGAAGGCAGCGCGCACCTTGACGATATACTGGTCGAGCGAGCGGCTGCGGATGTCGGCATGAATGCCCCAGACGGAGTGGATGAGCTCCTTGCGGGTGATCACGATGTTCCGATGGGTGTGGAGATAGGCGAGGATGCCCAGTTCCTTGCGGCCGGTTTTGAAAATAGTGCCGTTGGGAAACTCGATGTCGAGGCGCTCAGGATGGATTTTGGCGCCGAGGAAGTCAAAGGGCTCGTCGGTGGTGCGCAGGTTCTTGGTGACGTTATGGTCGGTGTGCGACTCGGTGCGGCGCAGGACCGCGCGGATGCGGGCGACGAGCTCGGTGTAGCTGAAGGGCTTGGTGATGTAGTCGTCGCCGCCGAGGTTGAGGCCTTGGATCTTGGCTTCGTCGTGGCTGTTGGCGGTGAGAAAAATCACCGGGACATTGATGTCCTCTGACTTGAGCTGCTTGATCAGGTCGAAGCCGTTGCCGTCGGGCAGATTGACATCGAGCAAAATGAGGTTGGCAAAATTATGCTGCAGGAAGCGGAGGGCGGGGGCGCAGCGGGGATAGACCTGCACGTTCATGCCGGCCTCCTCCAAATGCTGGGCAATCAGGGTCGAAAGTTCGACTTCGTCTTCGACTACGACGATGAGGGGACGTGGTTCGGCGCACATAAGCAGATGGGGGTGACAGGGCTGTTTTTACAATTCGGCGGCCCGTTGTCAAAGCCTACTTAAGCCTATCTGTAGGTTGAGAATTCTTGTCATTCGGGGGTTCCAGACCTTCGCTGCTGCTCATGAAGGTCACTTTGGGACTGCTCCAGCACGCTTGCTCCGCCCGGCCGGCGGAAAATTTGCGTAAAACCCTCGCCTTGGCCGAGCTCGCAGCGAAACGGGGGGCGAAAATTATCTGCACCCAGGAGCTGTTCCGTTCGCAGTATTTCTGCCAGAGCGAGGACCACGAGAATTTCAAGCTGGCCGAGTCCATCCCGGGCCCAAGCACAGTGGCTTTTCAGAAACTGGCGAAGAAGCACAAGGTCGTGATCGTGGCTTCGCTGTTCGAGAAGCGCGCGGGCGGGCTCTACCACAACACGGCGGTCATCATCGATGCCGACGGCAAGTTGCTGGGAGTCTACCGCAAGATGCACATCCCGGACGATCCGCTCTACTACGAGAAATTCTATTTCACGCCCGGTGACACCGGCTTTCGCGCCTGGCAGACCAAGTATGGCAAGATCGGCGTGTTGATCTGCTGGGACCAGTGGTATCCCGAAGGGGCGCGCCTGACCGCGTTGCAGGGTGCCGAGATTCTCTTTTATCCGACCGCCATCGGCTGGCACCCCAAGGAAAAGAAAAAATACGGCTTCAACCAGCACGGAGCGTGGGAGACGATCCAGCGTTCGCACGGCGTGGCCAACGGCTGCTTTGTGGCGGTGACGAATCGCATCGGCAACGAGAAGCCCGTCGGGGGCGATGGTATCGAATTCTGGGGCCAGAGTTTCGTCTCGGGCACTAGCGGGGAGATTCTTGCCAAAGGCAGCACGAACAAAGAGGAAATACTTCTCGTGCCGGTCGACCTCGGCAGCGTGGACACCACGCGCACGCACTGGCCATTCCTGCGCGACCGCCGGATTGATGCCTACGGCGACATTACGAAGCGCTACATCGATTAACATGGCCGCGAAGAAAACACCTGCTGCGCTGGGCTTCCGGATGCCAGCCGAGTGGGAGCCGCAGGCCGCCGTGTGGCTCTCGTGGCCGCATAACCGCGCGACCTGGCCCGGGCAGTTCCGACCGATCCCGCAGGTGTTCGCCGGGATCGTCGCGCAGATCAGCCGGTTCGAAGCGGTGCGGATCAATTGCACCGCCAAGCTGCAACCCCGGGCGAAACGATTGTGTGTGGCGGCCGGGGCGGACATGACGCAGGTGACCTTCTACAATCATCCGACCAACGATGCGTGGTGCCGCGACCACGGGCCGATCTTCGTGAAGCACGACCGCACGAGCGAAGTGGCGGTGACTGATTGGGTGCACAATGCTTGGGGCGGCAAGTATCCGCCCTACGACCTCGACAACGAAATCCCACCGAGCATCGCCCGGAAGCTGAAGCTGCGCCGCTTCGAGAACGACATGGTGCTCGAGGGCGGATCGATTGACGTGAACGGTCGCGGCTCGTTGCTGACGAGCGAGCAATGTCTGCTGAACCAGAATCGCAACCCGCACCTGATCCGCACGCAGATCGAACAGAACCTGCAGGATTATCTGGGGGTGAAGCAGGTGCTGTGGGTGGGCGAGGGGATCGTGGGCGATGACACCGACGGCCACATCGACGACATCACGCGCTTCTACAAGGCGGATGGATTCATCACGTGCGTGGAGCCGCGGCAACGCGACCCAAATCACAAATTCCTGAGGGAAAACCTGGAGCGCCTACGCGGCTTCCGCACCCTGGCGGGCGGCAAGTTCGAGCTCGTCGAGCTGCCGATGCCCGAGTCGTTTGGTTTTCGCGGCCAGCGCGTGCCGGCGAGCTACGCAAATTTTCTCATCATCAACGGTGCCGTGCTGGTGCCGCAGTTCCGGCAGAAGAAGCGTGATGCTGCGGCGCGGGCCATAATCGGGGATTGCTTCAAGGGGCGGGAGATCGTTCCCATCGATTGCTACCAACTGATCTGGGGCCTCGGCACCCTGCATTGTATCTCCCAACAGCAACCGGCCTCCGCCAAGGCTACGGCTGGCAGACCAGCCTAAAATTTATGCGTAACCTTCTCTTAATCTCACTGCTGGCTCTGTTGTTTTCCGGCTGCACCTCCATGCCCGATCGCTTTGCCGACGTGCCGCCCCAAGTGCTGATGGTGGAGGCCAGTCCGGATAAGGTCTACTTGGTTACGCAACAGGCCTTCCGGCGATTGGATTTCAAAGTCACGCGCTCGTCCATCAGCAGGGTCGAGGCGGTCAGCGCGATTCACACCAGTGAGACTTTTGGCGATTCGCGGCAGCTGGTCGCCAAGGTGGGTATTCACGAGGCGGGACCGGGTAAGTCAGAGGTTGAGCTGACTGTGACCGAGGAAGTGAGCAGCCAGTCGATGGGCGGCACCCACCGGCAGCCTTTGCGCGAGAACGGTTTCTTTGGTCTCTATTTTGCTATGCTGCAGCAGGTTTTACAGGAAGAGGCGGGGCACGTGTCGGCGGAGAAAAACTGATTTTTGCACTTGCCGGGGGCAGGGGGATAAGGGACTTTGACCATTCCGCGGCGTTCTTAAGTCAAGCCGGTGTTGCCGCGACACTTCCACCGGTTTGTTCGACAGTCCAACCCTCAACCAACGGATTCGCAAGAATCCACGCCGGAAGCCGGACGCCTTGAAGTAAGCGGCCGTCGTTCCGACACACAGTCAATATGAGTTCGCTAATGCAAGAATTGCTCGCCCAGAGCACCTTCGATAAATTGAAGGTCGGGACCATCGTCTCGGGCGTCATCACAGAAATCCGCGCCAACGAAGTCGTCGTCGATATCGGCGGCAAAGCGGAAGGCGTTATCTCCGCCAACGAGTTTTCCGATCTCGGTGAACTCCAGATCGGTTCCACCATCGAGGTCATCCTCGAGAAGCTCGAGGACAAGGAGGGCAACCCCATCCTTTCCTACGAGCAGGCCCAGCAGAAGAAGAACTGGGAAAACATCCTCAGCAAGTGCCAGGAGGGTGCCATCATCCCCGGCCGCGTGAAGGCCAAGGTCAAGGGCGGCCTGATCGTCTCAATCGGCGTCGACTCCTTCCTGCCCGCGTCGCACATCGACATCCAGCCCCCGAAGAACCTCGATCAATACGTCGGCCAGACCTACGACTTCAAGGTTCTCAAGATCAACCACGACCGGAAGAACATCGTGCTTTCCCGTCGCGAGCTCATCGAAGAGCAGCGCATCAACAAGCGTCGCGACCTCCTCGAGAAGCTGCAACCCGGCCAGGTCCGCAAGGGCGTGGTCAAGAACATCACCGATTTCGGCGCGTTCATCGACCTCGACGGCATGGACGGCCTGCTGCACATCACCGACATGAGCTGGGGCCGCATCGGCCACCCGTCCGAGCTGCTGAAGCAGGGCGAGGAGATCGAGGTGATGATCATCGACATCAACCGCGAGAAAGAGCGCGTTTCCCTTGGCCTCAAGCAGACCAAGAACAATCCTTGGGACAACATCGACCACAAGTTCCCGGTCGGTTCCAAGATCCACGGCAAGGTCGTCAATCTCGTGCCGTATGGCGCCTTCATCGAGCTCGAGCCCGGTGTCGAGGGCCTCGTGCACATCACCGAGATGTCCTGGACCAAGCGCATCACCAAGCCCTCCGAGCTGCTCAAGGTCGGCCAGGAGCTCGATGCAGTTGTTCTCGGCATCCAGAAGGATGAGCAGAAAATCTCGCTCGGTCTCCGCCAGCTGGAGCCGAAC
>JAHFTH010000135.1 GCA_023269445.1 Lacunisphaera sp. | reverse complement strand
CGGGTCCTTTTCGGTGATCTTCGCCGACGTGTTGCCGCCGCCGGTGTTGGTGATGCGCTGGTCGCTGCCGAGCAGGTTCGAGCGGTAGATGAGGCGGGCGACCGGGTCGAGCGAAGCGGCCTTGGCGTCGTCCCAGCCGAAGTTGACGTATTTATAGGAGCTCATGGGAAAATGTTTGTTTAGCCACGGATGGCACCGATGGACACGGATAGAACCCAGCCAAAGCATCGATCTGTCATGGTGATTGAGTATTTATCGGTGTTCATCTGCGTAATCCGCGGCAAAAAGGATTGGTAGTTCGGGTTGTTTATTTGGAAGTGACCAGCCGGTCGGGTTTCAGGGTGAGACCGGCGGCGGCGAGCGCGGCGGGCGTGGCATCAGTGATGAGCGTGCCGAGCTTGTCCCAACCCGCGACGCGGTGCGGCGTGACGCGGCCGAGCTTCGTGGCATCGAGGCAGAAATACGGCTCGGTGGTGTGGCGCAGGACGGCCTGCTGGAACGCGGCGATGTCCGCGTGCGAGTTGGTGATGCCCGCAGGATCCATCCCCTCGCCGCTCAAAAACGCGGCGGCAAAACGCCAGCCCGTGAGCGAGCGCACGGCGTCGGAGCCGAGCAGGACGGCCTGCCGGTGCAGGAAGGTGCCGCCGAGGACATGCAGGTCGAGGCCGCGCGCGCCGCCGAGCATAGTGGCGACCGGCAGGCTGTTGGTGACAATGGTCAGGCCGGCAAGGTCGCCGCGGCGCAGGAGGAGGCGGGCGAGAGCCGACACCGTGGTGCCGGCGTCGAGGAAGACGGTGCCGCGGCGCGGAAACTTCTGGAGCGCGGCGGCGGCGATGCGGCCCTTGGCGGTGCGGGCGCGGCCGAGGCGCTCGCCGAGCGAGGCGAAGGAGGTGTTGTAGTCAGCGAGGGCCCCGCCGTGCGTGCGGGTGATGTGGCCGTTGGCCGCCACCACGGAGAGGTCGCGGCGCGCCGTCGCCGCGGACACGCCCAGCCGCCGGCAGATTTCCCCGACCGGCAGAAAGCCGTCGGTGCGAATCAGCCCGCGCAACTGCTCGTGGCGGCTTTCGACGATGTGGCGGGGGACGCGCATGGCAAAGGACGCCGACCGTCCGGGTTTATATGATTGGAGTCAATCATATATCCCGGGGCCTGTTTTCGGAGCGTCCGAAAGGGAAAGACCGCAATCATAGAATGCATCGCCCGATCCCCACACACCCCGCCCTGCGGGCACCCCTCTTCATAGAGGGGATTTCCGCAGAGTGGGTTTGTGTCCCCTCTATGAAGAGGGGTGGCGCGAAGCGACGGGGTGTGTCAGCTGGTCGAGAGCGACTTGCCCACCCCTACGTCGAAACCCCGAGCAGGCCACGCGCGAGTTGGAAGTCCACGAAGCCACCTGCGGCCGAGGCGGGCACGTAATCCCCCCGGGCCGTGGCCGCGACGAGCTGCAGCACGGCGTCGACGTCCGACTCGCCGGCGAGCACATGGTCGATGTCCTCCCGCGCGGCGACGTGGTGCAGGGGTTGCGCGACCTGGATCACCGGCAGCAACGGATGCCCTTGTTGCGCCGTGTCGGCGACGAGCCCGACGAACAGGTGCGCGCCGCAGGCGCCGAGGCCGGTGACGTTCTCGACCCAATGGTCGGAGTCGGTCGCCACCACGTGCAGCCCCGGGAGCTCCAGCGGCTGACCGTAGGCCAGCGTGGCGTGCGGCACGACCGGGCCGAGGACGCGGGCCCGGAAAAACGTGTCGGCCAGCAGGGTATCGCCCTCGGGGATCAACACCGAGCCGCCGCCGGCGAGCATGCGGCGGGCGAGTTCGCCCAGGACGCTGGCCGCGAGGCCGGTGACGGAGCCGGCGCTCAGCAGTCCGAGAGTGAAGCCGGCAAACCCGGTCGGGATCCGCGTGGACGCCGGCAGCCCGGACGTCGCGCGCTCGAACCACGCCGCGACGTTCGCGATTGATTTTTCGATGCCGCCGTCGAGCTGGACGCTGGCCCAGCCAAAGCGGTCGAGCGGGAGCTGCGCCGCCTCGAACTGCCGGCGCATGGCGTCGTTCGGGATTTTTTCGCAGTCGTGCTCCAGCAGCAGCGCCGCCACGACGTTCGGGTGCGTGGCATAGCCGCGGTAGGTGCGGTAGAGCGTCTGATACATCGTCTCGCCGCCGAAGCCGCAGCCCTCGGAATGCGCGAGCGCCACGAAGCGGTCGATCCCCGCCGCGCGGCCGAGGCCGGATTCGTTCATCCAGGCGGCGGCCATCCGGGCGATCTGCGCGGAGCACATGCTCGTGGGCAGGACGAGCCCGACGCGCTCAGTGGCGAAGCGGGCGCCGATCGGGAAAAGGTGGAGCGCGGCCTCCGGACGCGCTTCGAACGAACCGGGGTCACCGACCCCGGCTACAGTGGCCAAAGGCTTTCCGTCCGGCGCAGGTCGCGCGCGAATGGTGGCAATCTGCGAAGTGTCGGTCTGCCGCCAGTCGCGCCAGAGCGAGACCTGCGAGTGGCCGGCGTGTTCGCCCTTGGATTTCTGGCCCGAGGCCGTGGCCACGGCGAGGTCGAAGGCCTCGGCCGCCAGCGCGGTGAAGGATTCGCCGTCGAGGTAGCGCCCGGCGTTGATGTCCATCTCGTGCTCCAGCAGCTGGTGGCGCCGCGTGGTGGTGGTGACCTTGAGCGTGGGCACGAAGGGGAAGTTCGTGATCGAGCCGTTGCCCGTGGCGAAGAGGAAGAGGTTGCAGCCCGCGCCGACCTGCCCGGCGATGCCCTCGAGGTCGTTGCCCGGGCTGTTCATGAAATAGAAACCCGGCGCGCCGAGCGGTTCGGCGTAGTCGATCACGTGGTCGATGCGGGTGCGCGGGTCCTTCTTGTGCACGGCGCCGCACGACTTGAGCGTGATGTTGTAGAGGCCGCGGAATTTGTTGCCGGCGGAGGGATTGCTTTCCGGCGTGACGCCGTGCCAGGAGAGCCGCGCCCTGAAGGCCGCGATGTAGCGCAGCACCGATCGCGCCGTGGCGAGGTCGCGGATGTTGCGCATGACATACGCCTCGGCGCCCGAGAGCTCGTCGGTCTCGCACAGCACGCCGATGCCCCCGTGCCGCACCAGCTCGTGCACGATGGCCCCGGCCAGCGGGTTGCCCGACACGCCGGAGAAGGCGTCCGAGCCGCCGCACTGCAGGGCGATGCGCAGGCCGGCGAGCGGTTCATCCGTGCGCCGCTGGGCGGACACCTCGGGCAGCCAGCGCCGCACAATCGCCTCACCCGCCGCGAGACCGGCGGCGAGGCCGGAGCGCAGGCTCAAAAACTCATGGGGCACGTCGGCGAGCGGGTAGCCACGCTCGGTGAGGTAGGTGCGGAGGCGGTCATTGTTGACCGGCTCGACTCCGAAATCCACCGCGAGCACGGCGCCGACGTTCGGGTGCACCATGAAACCCGCCAGCGCGCGCAACACCTCCGCGGTGTTGTTCGGCTCGCCCGGCCCGCCGCCCTCCGTGTGCGCCACGGCCACGATGCCGTCGAGCGAGGGATGCACCCGGGCCAGTGGCTGCAGTCGCGCCGCCAGCTGGCGGGCGAAGCTCGCGGTGCGCGACGTCGTGCCGAGGATGACGATGGTGTTGCGCGTGCCGACCCCGCGGCGGCCCGGCCGCCGGTAGCCGGCGAAGGTCCGCGGCGCCGCGACGAGCTCCACCGGCGGCGCGGGGCGGAACGTCGCCTCGTCGAGCTCATACGGCACCAGATGGTCCGAGAAATTCGGCTGTCCCGGCAACGGCACGCCGAGCCGGCGCACGGCGAGCGCGTCGAGCATCGAGCGGTTGCAGACATAGTCGCCCGTCCCGATCGCCCCCAGCGCATGCCCGAACGGCAGGCCCCACGACAACAGCGCCTCGCCGGCGGCGATCGGCCGCACGGCAAAGCGGTGTCCCTCCAGCACACAGTAAGCCAGCGGGCGGACCACGCCCCCGATCTCGACCGACGTCCCCGCCTCGAGACGCCGGATGGCGATCGCGACGTTATCCTTCGGCGCCGGCAGGCGGCCGGCGGCGGACAGAGGCAGCGGAGTAGACATGCCGACAAACTACTCGCAAACGCCCCCGCGTCATTTAAAAACGGCGCGCATCCGTAATCTGTCCACAACCTGCCGGCCCCCACCCCACGATTTTCACCCCCATCATGCAACCAGCTGACCTGAAGCGCGCCGTCTCCACCGGACTGCTTTCTTTCCCGATCACGGATTTCGACCAAGCGGGCGACTTCCACCCCGCCACCTACACCCGACGCCTGGAGTGGCTGATGCCTTACGGCGCGACCGTCCTGTTCGCGGCGGGCGGCACCGGGGAGTTTTTCTCGCTCACCCCGCAGGATTTCACCGCCGTCGTCGGCACGGCCGTGCAAACCTGCCGCAACCGCGTGCCGATCATCGCCGGCGCGGGCGGCGCCACCCGCACGGCCATCGCGTTCGCGCAGGAGGCGGAGCGGCTCGGCGCCCAGGGCGTGCTGCTGCTCCCGCATTACCTGACCGAGGCCGGCCAGGAAGGCCTCGCCGCCCACGTCGAGGCGGTGTGCCGTTCGGTGAAGCTCGGCGTGATCGTCTACAACCGCGGCGCCTGCCGCCTGCAGGCCGGCACGCTGGCCCAGCTCGCCGACCGCTGCCCCAACCTGATCGGGTTCAAGGACGGGTTCGGCGAGATCGAGCTGATGGTCTCGATCCGGCGGAAACTCGGCGACCGCTTCTCCTACCTCGGCGGACTCCCGACTGCGGAAGTCTATGCCGCCGCCTACAAGGCCATGGGTGTGCCGGTCTACTCATCGGCCGTGTTCAACTTCATTCCGAAGACCGCGATGGATTTCTACCGCGCCGTCGTTGCCGATGACCACACGACGATGAACCGCCTGCTCGACACCTTCTTTTTGCCCTACCTCGAGATCCGGAACCGGAAACCCGGCTACGCCGTCAGTATCATCAAAGCCGGCGCCAGGATCGCCGGCCACGACGCCGGCCCGGTGCGCCCGCCCCTCACCGATCTCAGCGCCGAGGAATGCGACAAGCTCGCCGCGCTCATGAAAGTGCTCGGCCCGCAATAAAGCAGGACGCCCATGCCTTCCCAAAGGATTGTCATCGCGAGCCCGGCGCAGCCGGGCGTGGCGATCCATCCCACTGGATTGCTTCGTCGGCCTGATCGGGCCTCCTCGCAATGACAAATTCAGAGAAGGAACAGCCCACGCGCGCCCGCTACGGGATTGTTTTTTTCCTGTTCCTGATCACGACGCTCAACTACGCGGACCGGGCGACGCTCTCCATCGTGGGCCCCGACCTGACCCGCGAGTTCCAGCTCGATCCCGTGGCGCTCGGCTACCTGCTCTCGGCCTTCTCGTGGACCTATGTCGCGTTGCAGATTCCCGGCGGCTGGCTGCTGGACCGCATGGGCTCCCGGCGCGTCTACCGGTGGAGCATCCTCACTTGGTCGCTCTTCACGATGGCGCAGGGCCTGATCGGTTTCATCGGGTCGGTGCGCGTCGCCGCCAGTTCCCTGTTCGGGCTGCGCCTGCTGCTGGGGGCCGCCGAGGCCCCGTCGTTTCCGGCGAACAGCCGCCTCGTCGCCGCGTGGTTCCCCGCGGCCGAGCGCGGCCTGGCCTCCGCCATTTTCAACTCGGCCCAATATTTCTCCACCGTCCTGTTCTATCCGATCATGGGCCTGATCGCCCATCATCTCGGGTGGCAGTGGGTGTTCTGGGTCATGGGTGGGCTCGGCCTCGTTTTCGGACTGGTGTGGAACCGCCTCATCCACAATCCGCGCGAGCACCCGCGCGCCAACGAGGCCGAGCTCGAACTCATCCAGCGCGGTGGCGGCCTCGTGGACCTCGATCAGGCCGGGCCGGCTGCCGCGAAAAAACCCGCCCGACCGGGGCTCCTGTTCGAGCTGCTGAAGAACCGCATGCTGCTCGGTATCTTCCTTGGGCAATACTGCATCAACGTGCTCACCTGGTTTTTTCTCACCTGGTTTCCCATCTACCTCGTGAAGGATCGCGGCATGACGATCCTCAAGGTCGGTTTCGTCGCCACCCTCCCTGCCCTGTGCGGCTTCATCGGTGGCGTGCTCGGTGGCTGGATCTCGGACCGGCTGCTCCGGCGTGGCATGGCCCTGAGCACCGCGCGCAAGATCCCGATCGTCGCCGGCCTGCTGCTCTCCACCTCCATTGTCGCCTGCAACTACGTCGACACCTCGTGGGCGGTGATCCTGTTCATGAGCCTGGCGTTTTTCGGCAAGGGCGTGGGGGCCCTCGGCTGGGCGGTGATGGCCGACGTGGCCCCGCGCGAGGCGACCGGCCTGGCCGGCGGCCTGTTCAACATGTTCGGCAACCTAGCCGGCATCATCACCCCGATCGTGATCGGCTACATTTTGCAGAGCACCGGCTCGTTCAACGGCGCCTTGATCTATGTCGGCGCGCACGCGCTCATCGCCGTGGTGAGTTTCCTCTTCATCGTCGGGGAAATCAAACGCTTCGAGCTGCCGACGGTCATCGGACGGTAACGGTGCAGTTTGGTGTAGGTCGGGCTTTATGCCCGACGATCAGCCCACGCCAGTCGGGGATAAACCCCGACCTACAAGAGAAGCTCCGGCCCAGCGGGAGCTGGGCCCTCCATCATACCCGCACCACCCGCCATGCGTAGCGGGCGAGCTTCAGCGGGCCGGCGGGGAGCTTTTTGCCGGTGAGGGCGTCGGTCGCACCGGCCGGCAGGCGGACCTTCCCACCCTTCCCGTCCATGTTCACCACCACCCAGAGTTTTTTCCCATCGGTGGTCACGCGCGGACACACCAGCGTGCCGGGGGTGACGTTGAAGCGGAGCGTCACGCCGGCCTGCGCGGCGTAGTGCGCGACGAACTTCGCCAGCATCGCAGCGCCAGCCTTGCCGTTAGGCAGCGCGCCCAGCACGACGACCGCGCCCTTGCCCCGCTTGCGCTCGGTGAGGAACGCGAGCCCCGGCACCTGCTCGCTCTTGAGCGTGCCGATGACCTTCGTGTCGGGTGAGGCGGGTTTGAGCGCGGAACACCAGCCGGCAACCGGCGCGGTGAGGCCGAAGGCCTTGCCCGTCGAGCCTGTGCCGGTGATGGGAGACGAAAAGACGGTCTCGACGCCGGCAAAAGCGTCCACGGCACCGAGTCCGGCGTCGGTCGGCACCGTGTGCTCGGCGCCGCGCGTGCCGGTCGTGGGCACGCAGAGCCAGATGCCGCCGGCACGGACGAATTTGTCCACCTTGGCGAGAAAGGCCGGCGACACATACGGCATCACCGGCGTGATGAGGAGCTTCAGGCCGTCGAGGGCCTCGCCCTCGCAGCGGACATCGCGATGAATTCCGGCGGTGAGGAGCAGGCCGTGCCACGCCGCGACCGTCGGGATGTAATCCACCTCATGGCCCGGGCGCGCGCCGAGCGGCTCGGTCTGGAACATGGCGCGGCCGAGATCGGACCAGGTCACCGCCGCCTCGGCGACGGCGGGCTGGCTCGCGACCATCAGCGGTTCGAGCTGCTTCCGCGCGGCCTCGACCGCCTGCACGGCGGTGTAGCCGATAGAGGGCTTGAACCACGTGCTCATGATGGCGCTGTGCGGCAGCTCGCAACCGGTGCGCTGCTGGCGCCAGAGCCAGTAGTTGATCGCCTGCGCGCCGAGGCCGAAGGACGCCACCGCCTCGACGGCGAGGAAGCCCGGCGGATGCGCGGTCTCGTGGTTCCCGAACCAGCCGTTGTGCGCGACGCTGGTCTCCATGAACCAGTGCGCGCGGCCGGGCTTCAGCGGGCGGCAAAAGTCGTTGTCGAACACGAGGGACGCCCAGTGGTCGCGGTCGGCATAGGCGTCGAACGAGGCAAAATCAAGGTGCGCGAACATCCGCTCCTGGTTCAGCGAGAAAAAGCTGACGGTGTTGTGCGTGATGGGTTTGTCCGTGTGGCGGCGGAGGATCGCGACCTGCGCGTCCATGAACTCGGCGATGCTCTCGCGGCTGAACATCCGCCACGCGGTGCTGAGCGAGGCGTTGTGGAGGAAGGGCGTGCGCCGCGGCGCGGGCACCTGGTCGAAGCGCTGGTAGCGCTCGCTCCAGATCTCGGTGCCCCAGGCGTCGTTCAGTTTCGCGATCGTGCCGTAGCGCTGTTCGAGCCAGCGATGCCAGTGGGCGATGGCGTGCGGATTGAAATCCTCGCCGACGTGGCACTTGAACTCGTTGTCAATCTGCCAGGCGATGATCGCCGGGTGTTTCCCGACAGCCGACGCCAGCGTCTCGACGATACGCAGGCAGGCCGCGCGCACATCGGGATTCTCGTAGGAGGCGTGCTGCCGGGCGCCGTGGATCATGACGCGCCCCTCGGCGTCGACGAAGCAGCGGTCGGGGTGGCCGTGCGTCAGCCACACCGGCGGTGTCGGCGTCGGCGTGCAATACACCACGCCGATCTTGGCGGCGTGGAGCTTGTCCAGCACGCGCCCGAAGAAATCCACGGAGACCTTGCCCTCGTCGGGTTCCAGCTTCGACCACGTGAACTCGCCAATGCGCACCATGTTCAGGCCGAGGCGCTTCATCTCCGCGATGTCGCGGTCGATGTCCGACTCGGGCCAGAGCTCGGGATAATAGCAGGTGCCGTGCAGGAGTTGCTTCATGGGGAGGACGCCGCAACCAGCCGGCTGGATTGCTTCGTCGTCCTGCAAAGCGGGACTTCTCGCAATGACAAACTGGCCCGACCCCGTGAGGTTTGATGTGGGCGGGGTGAGGGCACCCCGCCCACAGGGAGACAAAATCGGATTGTCCGCATCGTGCAACCAAGGTTCCGTTTGCCCTGCGGACAGCCTGAGCCAAACTTCAAGGATCCCCTCCCTTGGATGCGACCGGCCCCACCCGCTGAAACCACCTGTCATGCCGATGAAACT
>JAHFTH010000005.1 GCA_023269445.1 Lacunisphaera sp. | reverse complement strand
AGCAGCCAGCCATGGCTCCAGCGCTGGATGTTGGTCTCGCCGTAGGTGCGTGCGCGGTAGCGGATGGGCACGTCGGCGATCTTCAGGTTGAGCTTGGCCGCCCCGAACAGCAGGTCGAAGTCGCCGAAGGGATCGAAGTCGCCGAAGTAGGCGCGGTTGGCGGCGATCTGTTCGTAGTGGGCGCGGCTGAGGACCTTGGTGCCGCAGAGCGTGTCCTTCACGGGCTGGCCGAGCAGCCAGGTGAAGATGATGCCAAAGGTCTTGTTCGCGCAGAGATTCAGGAACTGCATGGCCTTCTCGTCCATGGGATACACGAGCCGCACGCCGTTCGCGAACTCAGCGTGGCCGCTCGCGAGCACCGCGTAGAATTTCGGCAGCTCCTCGGGCGGCATGGTGAGGTCGGCGTCAAGGATCATCAAAATGTCGCCGGTGGCGGCGGCGAAGCCCATGCGCACGGCGTCGCCCTTGCCCTTGCCGGTCTGCTGCATGATCTTGATCTTCCGCTGCGGGTGCTCGCGTTGCACGCGCTGGATCTGCGCCCACGTGTCGTCCTTGGAATGGCCCTCGACGAAGATCAACTCGGTGCCCGCGCCCATGTCGGGCGTGCGGAGCACGGCGGCCGCGATATTGCCCGCCTCGTTGCGGGCGGGGATGATGACCGAGACCGTGCGGGCGGTCGCGGGCCGGGGCCGCGCGGGCCGGGCCACGCAGAAAACCGTCAGGCAGAACCAACCGAACAGCGGGGCGAGCCAGCGGTTGACGAGGTGCTCGAGCCCGAGGCACCGGAGCGGGAGGAGCAGGCGGGGCTGGGTGAGCAGCGGGTTCCAGTCCGCGAGCTGGAGCAAGTTGCGCACGTCGCCGGTGTTCATCCAACTGCTCTGCGGCTGCCGGCGGCGGATGCGGAGAAACTCACCGAGGGCGAACCACGGCCGCCACAGCGAGGAGTTGTAATTCAAAATCAGCCGGGTGTCGGCATGCGTGACCTGATGCAATTGCTCGAGCAGCAACTGCACGTCGGCGGCCAGGTTCAGCGTGTCGGAAATGATGATGCAGTCGAATTTCTCGGTGAGGGCCAGGTCCTCGCCGGCCTGCACATGGAACTCGGCTTCCGGCAGGCGGGCGCGGGCGGCGGCGAGCTGGACGGAGGAGAGGTCGATCCCGACCTTGCGGCGGGCGCGCAACTGCGCGAGCAGTTCGCCCGAGCCACAGCCGATCTCCAGGACAGAGGCGCCGGCGGGGATGAACAGATTGTAGGTGCGGGCCAGCAGCGCACGGTAGTGGCGGGCCGCAGCGTTGGGTGCGGTTGGCGCGGCATCGAAGAACACCCGGATCTTCTCCAGATGCTGGCGGGTGAGTTCGGAGGCGGCGGGCATGTCAGGCTTTCTCCTTTTCCAGGACGACGAGCAGGCGGGCGGCGAAGATGCGAGGGAAGGGCGCGGTGACGAAGTCGAGGCCGCGCATCAGGCTGTGCAGAAAGCGCCCGCCCAACTGCGGCCCGGAGAAACCGCCGGAGGCAAAGTAATTGAACGAGGTGATCGGGCGCACTTCGCGCAGCTGCCAGCCGGCGAGGCGGGCGTGGCCCTCGCCCCACCAGAACAGGCGGGTGGCCGAGCCCTGGGCGGCATAGTAGTCGGCGTCGGCGGCGGAAAATCCGGCGGGGGCCTGCCACGTGATGGGGTCGTGCACCGCGACCGGCTCGTGATGGAAGAAATGATAGACCAGCCGGCCGACCCAGCTCGCGGCGGGCTCGAACAAAATCAACCGGCCGCCGGGGGCGAGCACGCGGTGAAATTCCCGCAGGGCCGTGCCCGGATAGCGCAGGTGATGCCACACGTCGAACAGCAGGAGGTGTGAGACCTCCCCGTCGGCAAAGTTCAATTGATAGCAATTCTCCCGGCGATCCAACCAAGGATTGGGAAACAGGTCGGTCGTGACGCAGCCGGGAATGACGTCCTTGATGCGACCCATGCCCGAGCCGAGCTCGACCACCGGGCCCGGGACCGCCGGGTCGATGCGCGCGGCGATCCGGTGATAAAAGTCGTGGTAGATTTCCCGCAGCATGGGTTTGCGCTGCCACGCCTCGCGGTTGCGTTGGATTTCTACGTTGTGCTGCTCCAAGGGAGGCGCGGCGGCGGTGGTGGTCGTCATAGGGCGTAGCCGGGCGTCATTGGGTAAAATCGTCGGCGGTCATGACAAGCTCATAAAACCAGAGCGTATCGGTCGGGAGCAAGTTTTCGATGGTGAGGGTGAGCTCGGCCGGGTCCAGCGCCGTGAGCTCGGCCCAGAGCGGCTCGGTCGCGGCGAAGTCGAGATTGCTTTCCCAGAGCGTGACCCCGGGCCGGGTCGCGGAGGTCAGATACGCGTAGACTTGGGCGGCGCGGGGCGGAGCGCCGGCCGCAGCTTCCACTTGCACGCCGAAACGCAGCGCCGGATGGCCGCGCGCCCGGGACAGGTTGACGAGTAGCTCGATGATCGGGTCCGCGCTGGTGGAGGAGCGCAGGGAGAACCGCCGGGGAAATTTCTGCGTGCCGGAATTGGTCGACCACTCCGGCGCTGATCCGCGGACGACCAGTTCACCCGAGGCGACGAGTTGCGTGGCGGATTTGGCCAGGGGGAAAATGACGGCCTGACTGACATCGTAGGACCGGCCGTCCGGCGCGAGCGGGACGAAGGCCTGCACCGCCGGCATCTCGAAATAAAAGGCCTGGTTGCTGGTTTGTGCCGTGTTGGGGAAGGAGCGGAGCAGCCACGCGCCCTGCCGGTTCATCCATGCGCGGTCCGGCACGTGCCGGGAGATTTCCACATAAACGCTCCGTGGACTCATCTGGATCGGCTGCACGTTGTCCTGCTGGTAGAGCAGCAGCATGCTCCGCTGCTGGCCCGGCATGTTCCAGATGAAGCCGGAACTCATCGCGCGGGTGAGCAACGGGGTGCTGTCGTGAAGATTGAGGGCGGTATACAGCGGGGTGAGGCCGGGCAGCGGGGTCGCGCCGCGCATGACGTCGAGCGAGGTGAGGGCGTCGAGTGCGGGGTAGGCCACGGGTGCCTGGCGCGCGCGGGCCACCAGCCGCCACGACACGATCACCGCACCGGTGCCGAGCAGGGCGGCGAGCACCACCAGCAGTCCGCGCAAGCCGAGGCGGGTGATCCGTCCGGCGTCAGGGGAAGGCTTGAGCAGGCGGTGGGCCGGGTCGGCGCGGTCCGTGCCGAAAGCGAGGCAACCGAGCAGGCCGATCACCAGCAGATCAGCGGCGAAGAAAAATTGAAAACCGAGCCGGTAGCCGAGGGCATTCAAATCCTGCACGCCGCCGAGGGGCGGGCCCCAGGTGCCGCCGGTCAGGTAGAGCGCCATCACGCCCACCCACCAATAGACCGTCCACAAAAACAAACCGCGCCGGCCCACCAGCAAGGCCGTCAGGCCGAGCCAGCTGGCGCCCAACACCAGCCACGGATGCCATTGCGGTCTGATCGCCCACGTGACGCCGAGCGAGACGACCGCGACGGCGGAGAGCCACCGGCGCTGCCGGAGCGCGAGGACTGCCAGGGCCAGCGTCAGCGATCCCTTGAGGATCACGCGCCAGCGTTCGCTGGCCACCGTGGAGACGGCGGAGCGCTTGGGGGTGAAGCGGGCGAGCTCGAACGCGTTGCGCCAAAGCCGGTCCAGATGATAGCGCCAGTGCTTTTGGTAGTTGGCGCGCGTCAAAATCCAGAACTCGGCGTTGAGCTGCTTGGCCGTCGGCTGGTCGGTCGAGAAATGTTTTTTGGCCGACTCATTGACCGGGGCATACATGGCGCCGCCCCAGACCTGGATCTGCGGATCGCTGGCGGCGTAGAAGGCCGACGAATCCTGACTGGCGCCGGTCAGGGCAAAGTTGCCGGTGGTCGCGGCCATGAAGGTCATCCAGGCCACCGTGGGCAGAATGAAGGCGGCGAGCATGACGCCGAGCGCGACGGCGGTCTTCCGCCACGCGCCCCACGCGGCGACGATCACGGTCAGCGCGGCCGGCGCGATGAACGGCGTCATCAACGGACGCGTGAGTGAGGCGCAGGAGAGAAAGACGCCGAACACGGCGATCCAGCGGAGTTGCAAGCCGTCGCGCACGCCGGCGACCAGCGCGAGCAGTGCCAGCAGATTGAGCACGAGGCCGAGGCCATCGGAGGTGGAGATGGCCAGCCACTCGGCCGTGAATGGATTGAAGACGAGAAACACCACCGCCGCGGCCGCCGCGATCCGGCCGATGAGGCCGCGTAGCCAGCCATACAGGCCGCAGATGGTGACGAGAAACACCCCGAGCAAAATCTGGTGGAAGACCCGGTAGTCGGGCCCGACCACCGCGGCGACCAGCCCGCCGAAGGCGGCGTAGCCCATGCGGTAGGCGATATTGGGATTCTCCGCCACGATGCCCTGGGAAAAATGCAGGGCGCCGTTCCACCAGAACTCTGCGTCGCCGAACTGCGCGCTGCCGACGTAGGCGGCGCGGCCCCAGTGCGGGGCGTCGCGCAAAAAGAAAAATCCGCCGACCACGACGAGGAGGAAAAAAGCCAGCTCCGCCCAACTGACGCCCGCCGGGGACGGCGCGGGATCGCGGGGGGAAGGGGAATCAGAGACCGGCATGGAAGAAAGATTTGGTCGCAGGTCAGTCGATGGTCAGGGCACCGAGCGAGGTCCAGTCACGGGTGTCATGGCCATTTTTTCCGGGGCCGATAAAGAGTTCGACCTCGGTGTCAGCGGGCACGTCAAAACTCACATCCACGGCCAGAGGGCCGCGGTCGGTCGCGACATGGGCGGGATCAATCTCCCGGGTGAAGACGACGGTCCGTCCGCCGTCGGGAGCGAGCAGGGCGACCTCGACCTCGATGCCGTCGGTGGCCTCGTTCTCCGCGAGGTCGGTGTAGGCACCCGGACTCATCTGCACGGTGGTCTGCAGCCGCCGATGCCCGGCGGCGACGGGAAAACACAGGCGCGTGACCGGATGGGCGCCGAAGGAAGCGCCGTCCAGCCCGGGACCGAACGTGGAAAAGAAGCGCGCCGGGTGCGGGCTCATGTTTTGAAACGGGATCAACTGATCCGGCTTCAGGTGCTTGCTTTCAAACCAGCCGCCTTTCAGCAGCGCGGGAGCCAGCCCGGTGCCGTTGGCATGCAGGTGAAAGGAGCTGACCTGGGCCGGTTGCGGCACAGGCCCGAGGGTCAGCGTGTGCAGCCCGGGCCCGATCACCTGCAGCGGCAGAAGAGCGCGTCCGTCAGTGGTGACCTCGATGTTTTGCACGGCATCACGGTCGAAGGCCGCGGGCAGGCTGGCCGGCAGGGCACCAGGGGCGAACTGCAGCTCGACGATGATGGGCTGGGTGGTCCGGCTGAGAAACTTGATCTCGGTCTGCTGGGACAAGATGCGGGAAAGGGGCAGGCCGCGTTTCTTCATGAAGTCCTTCGGGTAGCCATGCCACATGGGGAAAGTGTCACTGTCGAAGAAGGGCTCGCGGTCGTTCTCGACCACTTCGAAGTCACCGGAGACGTAGAGCTTTGGTTTGGCGGGCACCGATTCCGTCCGGTCGAAGATGTCGATGTAGCGCAGATTTCGCACGACCAGGTCGGCTTCATAGACCACATCCCGGTTCCCGATGTCGTAGAAGAAAACGAATTTCTGGTAGAATTTCGGCAACCCCAGTCGCACCGGGCTCAACAGCACCATGGCATTGGCCATGGCCGTGAAAGTGGGGGTTTCGGTGGCCAGCACCATGGAGTGGGATGCACCCAGACGGGAAATCTCCGTCCGATCCTTGAGGTTGGCGGTAGTGTATTGCGCATCTAGAAAGTGGTTGTCGTAGGCGAACTGGAAATGCTTCAGGTCGTTCCGGACCAAATGCACCAGCAGCGGTGCGATCACGGCGAGCACGGCGAGCCGAAGAATGGTGGCGCGTCTGGCGTGGGCATACCCGGCCACCAGCCACGGCATCACCCACACGGCGGCCAGCGGCACGAAGGCGAAGATCGCCAGCGCCCGGAACAGCTCATAGTCGCTCTCGAAAAACCCCGCCAAACCGATGGTCAGCAGTAGGAGGAAACTGAGCAGGAAGGGCAATAGCCGGTGCCAAGGTCGCCTCAGCAAACTCACCCCGATAAAAAATACGAGCAGGGCGGAGTAACCCCAAACGTAGGGCCGCTCCCCGACCTGCAGCGGCTGCGGCGGGATCATGTTCAGGTTGAAGGCGGGCCAGACGTAATCGGTTTTTGGCAGGAAGTGAAGATGCGGTCCACCCGCAGCGGCCCCGCCCCGGAGGGCGTTGCGGGGTGCGGCGGAGAGCACAGCAAGCAGTCGGGCAAAGGTGGTGGAGAACAACACCCGGCCAAGCGGGGCGACCAAGATCAAGGTGGTGCCCAGCGTCAGAGCGCCGGCGGCCAGCAGCCGGAGCAACCGGCGGCGGCGCCATGCGGTCCAGAGGAGGAAAGGGGTCACGACCGCCAGCACCCCGACGAGGGCGAGCTCTCCATCCGGAAACAGCAGCGTCTGGGCGGCGAGGACCAGACCCACATAGGCGGCCGAGCGCCACGCGGTGACCGGCCGCACCGCGAGCATGACCAGCGGATAAAACGGCAGGGCCAGCACATTGGCAAAAAAGGTGTGGCTGCTCAGCATCCAGACCGGCATGGCCAAAGTTCCCATGATGGCGAAGCCCGCACTGGCCCAGAGCGGCAGCCGCAGCAGCGACCGGCCGAAGACGACCAGCGTCAGATACAACAGGGCCAGGCCCGCGATCAACAGCGGGGAGAAAGTCTCGTGTGTGGTGAGACCAAGGAGTCCGGACAAGCCGGCCAGCGCAGCCATCGTGCCGGGTTTTTCGGTGAAAGAACGCTCGTGGAAATGGCGCAGGTCCTCGGTGAGAAAGCCCGACACGCCGTCAAAGGGCCCCAAGGTCGGCACGATGCCCGTGCCGCGACTGCCGATGTTTTCGGCCATGCGCATATACATGTAGCCGTCGCTTCCGGCGTAATGCCAGAACACGCGGTCCGGGTTTTGCACGAAGGGGCGGAAGTTAATCTCCAGCACCAGCACGAGACCGACGGCCACGAGGCCGTGCGAGAGGGTGGAACGCCAGCCGGGACGGAAAGGAAAACGCCGGGGCACGGAGCGCCACCACGCCAGCAGGGCGGCGAGCCAGAGGACGCCGAGCAACAACCAGAACCAAGGGATGGACGTGACGATCGGGCGCGAGGTGGCGTAGAAGAAACCCGTGAAGACAGTGAAGACGGCCAGACCGGTCACCGGGGCGAGCAGGAGCCGGGCGGAAACCCGCCACCGTCCCGGCAGGCGATCGATGCGCGTCAGCAGCAACAGATTCACGGGCAGGCCCAGCACCCCGAGCAGGGCGAGAATCTCCAGTGTTCGCAGGATGACAGTCATGCGCGGCTCTCCTTAGCCGAGGCCGTCGGCGGGCAGGGGTTTCGCTCGCGGTTTCAGCGAAAGGCCGATGACGAGGTTGTTGAAGAGGAAGGGGAGAAACGGCAGCGGGAAGAAGCTGCGGGCCTCGACGGTGAAATACGGGTCGAGCTCGGCCAGAATCTCGTGCGGCAGGTTGATGTGCTCGCGCTTGATGAAGACGTCGTAGGACATGCCGTAGGTCTGCTCGAATGCCCGTTTGGCCGAGACCTGACGGGCGAGCGAGTAGGCGGCGCTGCCTTCGCAGGGGATGACGACGAGGAGCTGGCCGCGCTCCTTGTGCAGCAGGCGCCACGCCTCGCGGATGGTGGCGGGCAGATTGGGCAGATGCTCAAGGACGTGGATGGCGAGGTAGCGGTCGAAGAAGCCGTCGGGGAAATCCAAGCGCAGCTGGCAGTCGCTGACGGTGGTCTGGACGCGGGGGTGGAGGCGCTTGATCTCCGCCGCCATGTTTTCCCGCACATCATTGCAGTAGTAGTGGGCCTCCTGCTCGGGGGTGAGTTTTTCGTAATGCAGGTGCCCGCCAATGCCGGCGCCAATCTCCAGCGTGGTCTTGAAGCCGGGCCGGGTGTGGCGGACCGGGAAGTTATGATTGAACCATTCGATCGGGCCGTAAAGTTTCCGGCCGGCCAGCTCGACATGCCAGCGCTGCATGAAGTCGTTGTTGATGCGCTGTTGCTCGGGCGTGAGCGGGGGCAGGACCTTGGGCCACTTGGCGGTAGGCATGGCGCGTCAGGCGGAGCGGTCGAAGCCGGCGGCGCGCTCGACGATGAACTTCGGCCGGGCGCGGACCTCCTCATAGATGCGGCCGATGTATTCACCGAGAATGCCGACGCTGATCAACTGGATGCCGCCGAGGAACGCGATGAGGATGACGAGGGTGGGATTGCCCCAGGCGATGGGCCAGCCCATGAGCTTGTAGAAAAGATAAATGCCCATCAGCAGAAACGAGCCGGTGGCGATGATGAAGCCCATGATGGTGCTGAGCTGGAGCGCGTAGGTGGAGAAGCAGAAGATGCCGTTGAAGCCGATGCGCAGGGAGCCGAAGAAGCGGTTGTAGTTGGTCTCGCCCGTGTGGCGCGGCGGCCGGTCGAAGGGGATGATGACCTGCTTGAAGCCGACGACCGCGACCATGCCGCGCAAAAAGCCGTGGGATTCCTTGAGCTTCACCAGCTCGACGACCACACGGCGCGACATCAGGCGGAAATCGCCGGTGTTGGGCGGAATCTGCACATCGGCGATCTTGTTGATGACCTTGTAGCCGACGGCGGAGACGAGCTTCTTGAGCCAGGGCTCGCCGGTGCGCTGGCGGCGCTGAGGGAGCACGACGTCGTAGCCCGCGCGCCATTGGGCGACCATGTCGGCGACGAGCTCGGGCGGGTCCTGCATGTCCACATCCATCACGATGACGGCCTCGCCGGTCGAGTATTGCATGCCGGCGAGGGTGGCCATGGGCTGGCCGAAGCGGCGGGAAAATTTCAGGAGCTTGATGCGCTCGTCGGTGGCGCGGGCCTCGAGGATGACGTCTTCCGTGCGGTCGGGCGAGGGATCGAGGGAGAAAATGATTTCGTAGGCCTCGGAGACGCCCGCCAGCACCGGGCGGATGCGCCGCAGGAACTCCGGAATGTTCTTCTCCTCGCGGTAGACCGGGACGACGATGGATAAGAGGACAGAGCTCATGAGGAGGGCGTGATCGTGAGAGCTTCCAGCAGCACGGTTACGGGCCGGTTGTCGGGAGCAGGCAGAGTCTCGGTGCGGTCAAACCGCAGTTCAATCTTAACCTGTGGGCCGGCCGACGGCAGCAGAGCCTCCAGCGTGAAATGGCCCGGGGCCACTTCCTGCGTGAGGAGACTGACGCCGTTGGCCAGCAGCTCGACGTGCAGCGGGGCGGGGGCGGTGCCGGGGATCAGGGGCAGCATGGCCCGGACCGTAACCTTGTCGCCGGGATTCACCGGACCGAGGACAGCAAAGGCATGGGCGGAAACCCAGCCATCCTCGTAGAGGCCGGAATACTCGATAGCGGCGGGACCGACGAGGTCCGTGGGAAACCGGCGGAGCTCCCGGAGGTGCGGCCGGGTGGCGTAGTCGGCTTCGCTCACCAAGGAGACGTCACGGCAATAGCCTATGCCGAGACGGGTATCAAACGAGAGGTTGCGGTTGTAGAGTCCTTGCAGGCCCGAGGCCCGACGGCCGATGGGCATGACCGGCCGGCCCAAGTCCAAGGCCACATAGGGCACGCCACTGACCAGCTGGGGTTGCAGTGGAGCCGAAAAAACATTGGCGCTGCCGGCACCCACCAAGCCGAGCGCGGCCGGCCCGGAAGCTCCACCCTTGATCGTTGCTTGCTCGGGCAGGGCGGTGCGGCCGTCGCCTAGTAGCGAGGCGGTCATATTCAAACGCAGTCGGACCGTCTCGGTAGGATTGAGCACGCGGAAAAGCACGTGTCGGCCGATCACGAAAAAGTAGCCGTTCGGGGAGTAAGGATCGCTTTCGGGCTTATAGACAGAAATCAGGCCGGCATCACCGAGGTAGTAGTGCTGACCTTGTTTCGACTGAATGAACACCAGATGATTTTTAAGACCGGAGAGAGCCGTGTAGTTGAACAGCCCCGGGCCGGGGGACCAATCGGCGGACAGCTTGTTAAAGGAACGAAGCTCGGCTTGGGATGTGACGAGAGCAATCACCGGGTCGAGAGGCGTTTCTTCCGACGAGGCGTGACTCCAGAAGGTAAGCCCAAGCGCATGCTGGGGATGATAAACCTGCCGCTGGATATATTCGACGAGCTGCATGGCGGTGGTGTCGTGCACATCGCCGGGTAACATTTGATAGGCCCAGTCCGGGTAAGACCGGTAGGCGATACCAAAGAACCAAGCGCCAAAAATCTGGCTGAGAAAGGTCGAGCGCGGCGACGAATTCTCCAGCATGAACAATTTCGCCACCGGCGAACTGGTCATATCCGACCAGACCGGCGTCGACTTGGCCGGCAGGTTGCCCCGGGAGGCCGAGGCGCCCAGGAGTTCGTTTACCGTGTTGGAATCGTTTGCCAGTGAGGCCCCGGTGTAGCGCACGCTGCCTGTGATCCAAATGATCAGCAGCGCCACGAAAAGCGTGCAAACTACCGGGCGCGGGAACCGGAGGTCAGCCAGACGAGCCAGCTCAATCGCGACGAAAGGCAGTGCGAACATCGCCAGTTTGAAGAGCCCGAAGCCGTTGTTGGTAACAAAGAGCAATGCTCCGATCAGGAACATGCCGGCCAGAACTGTCGCTGAGATGGCGTGTGCCCGCAGTCCGCGCAACCAGAGACCCAGCGTGACGAAAATCGCGGCGAAGCCCCCAATCAACGTCAGCGAGGTGAACGGGTCGGTGTAGCGCCAGACAATGACATCCAAGCCAAAGAAAAATGACGGACCGGCCGGCATGAGGAAATAGGGGAACAGGGAAATGTTATTGGCCGCCTCAATGGCACTCATCCCGCGTTGCGTCTGCCCCAACAAACAGAACACGGCGCTGAGCACGTTGTGACGGAGCAGCACCAGCACGAAGAGCAGCGTCAGGGCGATGGTGGGCAGCAGACCCGTCACCCAATGCCGCAATGCAATAAGCCGCAGGACGAGATAGAGGCCCCACCCGATGACGAGGAAGGGGATCACTTCGGGATAGGTGATACTGAGCGAGGAAATAAGCAGGGCGCAAAGGAGGGCAAATTTCAGCCGGCCGGCCAGGCTGCGGGGGAAGCGGGTGCGGGCGATGACGACCAAGGTGGCGGCCAGCAGGGCGAGGCCACCTACTTGGGCGATCAACTGATAGGTTGTGCCGTAGTGCCACAGGGGGGCAGTGGCCAAAATGGTGCCGGCAATCAGGGCCTGCGTTCGCCGCCGCGGACTGGAATAAACCAAGGCCGTGATCGCCCAAAGCTGGGTGAGAGCGAAGGCGATGATAGCCGGCATGAAAACCTGCACGGTATTCAGCCCGGCGGTCCCCGCTGCGCTGGCAATGAGGAGCTGGCTGGTGAATCGCTCCATCGTGGCGACATTCAACAGCCACGAAAGTTGGGAATAGTCCCCGCCGGCGAGTTCGGCGGGGGTCGGGATGTCGTAGAAACCGTGCCGCAGGAAACGCTCAGCCCCGAGGCAGTAGTTGGTCATGTCGTCGTTACCATAGCTCACCCAGTTCAAGCCATGCACGAGCGCGGGCCAGCCCCCGAGCAGCAGCGCGCCGGCGGCGAGCAGCACGAAGGCCCCGAGTCCCTTGGGCGGGACAAGCCTCCGCCAGACGAGCACACCGAGCGCGCCCAGCGTGATGATGATGATGAGCGGTCGGGCATAAGCCGCCATGGGCACGCCGGCCTGGTTGGGCACCATGACGATCAAGCCGGTCACGGCCAGACCGAGGGTGGGGGCCAGCAGCCAGGTGCGCACATGGCCGAAGCGCAGGCCCAGCAGGGCAAAGGTCGCCCGGCCCACGACGGCGAAGTGGACGAAGAAAATCAGCGCGAGCAGCAGCGGGATCATGCGGATGGATTACCAGCGCAGACCGTGGCGGTGCCGCCATTCCACGAGCGCGCTGCGGTGAACCTCCGCGGTCAGGTGCTTGTGGATTTCCCAGGCTGGCACCTCGCGCTCGTGCGTGCGGCGACGCAAGCGGTCCATCTCCTGCTCGCCCACGGATTTGATCTTGGCGCTGGTCTTCTGTTCGGAATGCGAGCGGAAGCAGCCGAGAAAATACGGGAGCCGGCGGATGGTGCAGCCGGCCTGCTCGAAGCGCAGCAGCAGGTCCCAGTCGAGGGCGAACTGGAACGATTCGTCGAGGCCGCCGATTTCCTGGTAGCACTGTGCCCGCCAGAACATCGTCTCCTGCGGGACGAGGTCGAACCACTTGAGCGTGTCGGCATGATGCTTGGGCAGAAACCAGCGGCCGATCTCCCGGTCCTGCTCGTCGATGACCACGCGGTGGCCGTAGACCACGTCCACTTCGGGGTGCCGGGCGAAATACGCACCGACGTGATGCAGCGCGCCGGGCATCAGCATATCATCGGAGTTCAACCAGCCCATGAGGTCGTGGGTCGTGGGGAAAAGCTTGGCGAAACCGCGGCGGATCGCGTCGGACTGGCCTTGGTCCGGCGCGCTCTCGGCGTGCGCCAGCTGCGCGACATGGCGTGTGATGATTTCCGCGCTGCCGTCGGTCGAGCCGCCGTCCTGCACGCCGTAGGCGAGGTTGGGATAATGCTGGTCGAGCACGCTCAGCATGGTGCGCTCGAGAAACTGCCCCTGCTGGTAGGAGGGAGTGGCGAGGCAGATGCGCGGCCACTTGGCGCGGTGCGGCGGCCGGGGAAAACTTTCCCGCTGCAAGGGGCGGGGCGGATACTGCTGGAGCTGGCCGAGCGGGTGGAGGCTGGCGTCGGCCAAGTGGCTTTGCCAGCGGGCGAGCAACCGTTGCGGGAGCGAAGGCTTGGTCTTGCCGGCGCGGGCCGCGGCCTCGATCTCGAGTTTGCGCAGCCGGGCCTGCTTGCCCTGCGCCTGGCGGCGGGCCTCGTCCAACTGGACGCGCAGCGAGGAGACTTCATCGGTCAGCGCCGTCAGGTCGGGGCTGGCCTTGGCGTCATGGCCGAGCTCGGCGAGCGTCCGGCGCGTTTGCGTCAGGGCCACGTCCAGTTTCTGGATCACCGCCAGCCGTTCGTCGGCGGTGGCGTGGAGCAATTTGATTTCCTGTTCCCGCGCCTTGGCCTGCGCGAGGAGGGAATCGTTCTCCTGGTCCTTCTCCTCGATTTCCTGATCCTTGGCCTTGGCTTCCGTGACGAGTGAGGCGTTCTCCTGGTCCTTGGCCTTGGCCTGCGCGAGGAGGGCGTCGAAATCCCGGGCCTTGTCGGCGAGCGTGAGCAGATTGACCGTGTGCTCGTGCAGGAAGGGTCGCAGCGCGGGGAGAATTTCCGCCGGAACAAACACGAGCACATCGTTGAAGCAGACGAGGGCGTGCCGGTCGCTCAACCGGTGCAGCGCGAGCAGCACGGCATCGAGGCTGGGCCAGGCGGAGATCTCGTGCGGCTTGGGCGGGGCGCTGAGGAAGAGCCGGGCGTCGTCGATCAAGATGGCGCTGTCCGGATGGAGAGGGCCGAGGGCGGCGAGTTCGTCGAGCAGCGGGCACTGGGATTTTTCACCGGCGGCGTTCTCGGCGGCGCACCAATGGGCATCGAGCCAGAACAGGGTGGAGTGGCCGGTATAGAGCGCGCGGTGCTCGCGCAGCATGGCGGGGGAATCGCCGAGGAGCAGCCGCACGCCCGCGCGGCCGGTGAACCGGGCGGCGGCCGCGGCGTAATACTCGGGCGACAGCTCGATGCTGAGGCATTCGTCGAACAGCGGCTGCACGGCGGCCAGCGATTCGCCGCGGAAGGTGCCGGTCTCGACGAACAGCGGCAGCGGGAGCAGCCGTTTGAGTTCCCGGATAAGGTTTGGATCGAGGGTAAAGTTAATCGCGCCCATGGAGTCGTTGCAGAGGGGGTAAGGAGTGATGGGGTCTGGTCAGGGCAGGTCGGTCGGCAGCTCGGCAGCGAAGCGGGCGCGGGTGGGAGGGCCGAACAAGCCGAGGAACGGCGCTCGCTCGGTTTCGTAGGGCCAGGTGATCTCGATGGGCCCCAGCCAGGGCGAGACCGCCAGGCGCTGGCCGCGGTTCGGCTGGTTGCCGATCTGGCCGAGGACCACCTGACAGGTGTAGCGGCCGGCCTCGACGTTCAACTGCATCGCCAGGTCGAAGCAGGCGATCTGACCGGTCACCAAGGGCAGGGCTTCCAGCCCGCAGGTGTAGGAACCGCAACTACTCAGCACCTGATCATACCGGTTTTTCAATTCGATCGCGACATGATAGCCGCCGGGCGTGCGGGCACGGAAGAGGACGCGGAAGACGAGTTCACTGCCCATCAGGACCTGGGTGGTCGGGCGGCCTTGCGCGTCGAGGAAAACCACACCGAGCAACTCAACCGGACCGGGGGCCGTCTCGGCTGGCTGGTTCTCGTGCCACCAGAGCGCCAGCGGCTTAAATGACTGGAGATCGGTGTCGGAGAGCTGTCCGGTCCGGGGCGCGGCGGGCGTGGCGGTCGGCGGGACCGGCGCAGCGCTGCTTTCGCCGTAGTAGAGGGCGATGGCCTCCTGGGATTCGCCCCAGAACATCATTTTCCCCTGCCGCAGGTAGAGCACGCGCTGGCACAGATCGCGCACGCTGGCCATGTCGTGGGCCACGAGGAGCACGGTGGTGCCGCGTTCGCGGAGGGCGCGCATGCGCGCGGCGCATTTTTGCTGGAAGAAAAAATCCCCCACGCTCAGCGCCTCGTCCACGATCAGGATGTCGGGCTCGACGGCGGACTGGACGGCAAAGGCCAGCCGCATCGTCATGCCGCTGGAGTAGGTCTTGACCGGCTGGTCCAGGAAGTCGCCGATGTCGGCGAAGGCGGCGATGTCGTCAAAGCGGGCGTCGATCTCGCGCCGGGCCAGGCCCAGCACGGAAGCATTGAGATAGACATTCTCCCGGCCGGTAAACTCGGGGTTGAAGCCGCTGCCGAGCTCGAGCAAGGCCGCCACTCGCCCTTGCACTTTCACTTCGCCTGCCGTGGGCTGAAGCGTGCCGGCGATGATCTGGAGGAGAGTGGACTTGCCCGAGCCATTGCGGCCGATGATGCCGACGGCCTCGCCTTTTCTGACCTCGAATGAAATATCCTTGAGCGCCCAGAAGTCGCGGTAGTGGCGGGCGGCGCGTTCCTTCAGGCCGAGGGCGCCGGGCAGCACCTTCGCGGCGACCTCCATCAGGGGCGCGGTGAGCCGCGAGGCCGGGCTTTCCCAGATGCGGTAGGCCTTGCTGACGTGCTGTGCGGAAATGATGACGTCGTGGCTCATGCGGCGGAGGTGGAGCGCGGGCGGACGAAATCCAGGAGATGGCCGGCCGAGGCTGCGACATTCTCCAAGTCGGTGTGGACGACCAGATCCGCATGGGCGGGCGGTTCAAAACCGGAGGTGACGCCGGTCAGCCGGGCGACGGTCCCGGCCTTGGCTCCAGCGTAGAGTCCCTTGACGTCACGGGCGCGGCAGATTTCCAGCGGGGCGCTGACATAAATGAACGAGAGATTCGCTCCGAGGATCCCGGCCACCAACCGGCGGTGACTGGTTAGCGGGGTGATGAACGCGGCCACAACCCAGAGGTTTGAAGCCAAGCCGAGCTTGGCGGTTTCGGCGGCGCGGCGGAGGTTCTCCGTCCGGTCGTCGTCAGAAAATCCGAGTCCGGTGCACAGGCCGGCGCGCAAATCATCGCCGTCCAGAGCGAGCACGCTCCGGCCCGCGCTGCGCAGGTGCTGGCTCAGGTGTCCGGCGAGGGTGGACTTGCCCGCGCCCGACAACCCAAACAGCCAGAAGACATGAGGGGATTCGCGGTTCATGGTCAGAGCACGTCGGCGAAAGCGGGTTTCATTTTGCGGAAGGCGGCGTGGCCGAGGTAGCAGGCGGCGAGGCCGACGGCATAGAGATAGGCGAGGTGGTGGTAATTGAGGGGGCGGTCCCACAAGGCGGCATCGCGCGCCTGCTCGATCGCGAGCAGGACGGGATTGAAGCGGAGCACAGCCCAACCGGCGGGGGAACTGGCGGCGATGCGGGCGGCGGGATAAAACACGGCGCTGGAAAACATCAGCGCCATGGTGAGGAACTGGATGACCTGACCGAGGTCGCGGAAAAAGACCCCGAGCGCCGAGAAAAACCAACTGACCCCGAGAATAAAGAGGACGATGGGTAGCAAAATGACCGGGAGCCAGAAAGCATCCAGGGAAAGGCCGGGCCCGAGGACCATGATGCCGGCCAGCACCAAGGCCAGGCTGATCAGCATATGAAAGACCGCGCCCAGCACGCTGGCGGCGGGCAGGATTTCCAAGGGGAAGACCACCTTCTTCACGAAATTGGGGTTGCCGACGATAATGCTAGGGGAAAGGCCCAGCACTTCCGCGACAAAATGAAACAGAGTGAGGCCAAAAAATATCCCCAAGCCGTAGTCCACCCGGGTCTCATGCGCGAGCACACCGAAACTGCCGCCGAGAAAAAACCCAAAGACCAGCACGTAGAGCCCGAGCAGCAGCAGCGGGTTGAGGAACGACCAGACGAGCCCGAGGTGGCTGCCCTTGTGGCGCAACTCGACGTTGCGCAGCGTGAACTGCCAGAGGAGTTCGCGATGCTGCCAGAGATCGGCAGCGAAGGGAGCGAGACGGCGCAGCATGGGGAGGGGACGGAAAAGCGGAAAAGATGAAATTGGGAAACCGGAGAAAGAGAGAAACAGTGAAACTGGAAAAGTGTGAGACGGCAGAAAGATGAACGGGTGAACTTTCAACCTTCAACCTTCAACTTTGGCAACGGGACGAGCGGTGACATCACTATGACAATTCTGCGGGAGAATTCCGCCTCCGGCCCAGAGGGGCAGGAGAAAATTTACTGGTTGCCAAGGCACATGCTTTGCGGCGGCCTGTCAGCTCTATCCCATGAAAATCCCGAGACTATTTGCCGCGTTATCTTTCCTCATGGCCGGACTCTGCGCGAGGACTGTGGCAGCGGACAGTATAGTGATGCCGGAGCAGATCTATCCCCAGTTGGACGGCATCCTGAAGAAGGCCATTGCCCAATCGCCGCGGATGATCAGCCGGGCGATCGATCTGGAGATGGCGGAGGACGGCCGGATCGCGGCCCGGGCCAGTATGCTGCCCTCGATCGGTGGCTATTACAGTTTCTACGAGGCCCGGGACAAGCGGGCTGATCTGGTCGGCCGGCTCAATGTCACCAAGGAGTCCTATAGTTTCACGCTGAACCAACCGCTGTTTCATTGGGGTGACCGGCGCAATTACGCCAAGATGGGCGAAATCCGGCAGGCCATTGCCCAAGGTCAGTATCGCGATGGCTACCGGCTGCTGGCGCAGGAAGTGCGCGCCCAATATCTCCGCCTGATTCTCAACAAACTGATCGCGAAGAAAGCCGCCTTCTACGCCGACTACACCGCCAAACTGAAGGTGCAGGGCGAGGAACGCTTAGCGAAGAAAGTGATTTCCGAGGCCCAGATTTTCGGCATCCGCATGGACGCCGAACGGGCCCAAATCAGTCTGGAGCGGACCAATTTTGACGTGGAGAACCAGAAGGCTTCTTTTGCCCGGCTCACGGGCAGTGCGGTGTTGAGCGACGATGAAATCCCGGACGACATCCCGGCGGTGGCGGATCAAAATGAGGCCGTTCAGCGTATTTTGGCCGGCTATCTGACGCAGAAGGATCCCGTCACGATCGAGGCCGAGACTTTCCGCAAATCACTGGAAATCGAGCAGCTCAATCTGAAGATCCAGAAAACCCGGCTCCGGCCCAAGGCAAACTTGGTTCTGGGCCTCAGTCAGGATGAACAGAGCTACACCATCAACGTGGCGCAAAAATATCAGGTTAATTCCTACTTCGGCGGCGTCTCGATCAACTGGACTTTCTTTGACGGTTTCAGTGCCGGTGCCGGAGTGCGCAGCGCCTTGGCTAAAGTCAGGCAGATGCAGCTCGATTACCGCAGCCTGACGGAGAACCTAGCCCAGCAGGCGCAGACGCAGGCCCGCCTGGCCGCATTCTCCGCCCGCTATGTCTCGATCTATGACCGGCTGCTCGTGTCGGGCGAGGGGAACCTGCGGTCCAAGAACGAGGAGTTCACTCGCGGGGTGATCGCCGAGGAAGATGTCAGCGTCGCGAAGCTGGGCTACTTCGATTCCCAGATCACGGCCTACACTTCCCGGGCGGATTACTTCAACCAGCTGACGACCTTTCTCGGCACGGTGAGTGAAGATCCCGTGGTGGGTAATCTGGCCAACAAATGAGCAAAGCTCCGTCATCCCTCGGCAAGTGGAGCGTGCGCCTCGTTTTGCTGGTCGCCCTCGTGGGTGGGGGCGCCTACGCCGTCAGTTACCTGACGCGCCCGGTCGCCCAAGTCGTGGCCGCGTCCCGCGGCAAGGCCGTGCGCAGCGTGCCCGGCACGGTGGAAGTGAAGGCGGAGTTCGATGTGATTTTGAAAAGCGAGGTCGGCGGCCGCGTGAAGACCAGCGAGCTCATCATCGGCAAGCCCGTCTATAAAAACGACGTGCTCGTGGTCATTGATTCCGGCGACATCGAACTGGAGATCGAGCGCATCAGAAACGAGCTGACGGCGGCGAAAAAGCGCGTCGAGGTCGGTTCGACCCTGCGCGCCGGGGAACTCAACGAGCGCGACACCCTGGATAATCTGGAACGGCAGACCAAAGCGGGGGCCTATCCCGCCGCCGAATTCGAGAAGGCGCGCCGCAACTACCAGCAGACCGTGCAAAAACGCGAGTTGGATGAAGTGAACCTCAAGCTGGCTCTGGAGAACTGGGAAAACAGCCTCCGGGCCAAGGAACGCGAGATGGCCAAGATGACCATCATCGCTCCCACCGACGGCGTGGTGACGGCGGTGCTCGCCCGGGTGGGCGATCTCATCGGCAGCAATGCCCCTATCGCCAACCTCATCTCGGTCGGCCGCACCATCGAGGCCAAGCTCAGCGAGGATAATTTCGCCGCCATCAAGATGGGCCAACGCGCCTCCGTGCGGTTCCTGACCTTCGGCAACGACCAGTATCCCGCCACCATTTCCAAGGTGCTGCCCTCGGCCGATGTCACGACCCAGCGCTATTCGGTCTATCTGGATGTGGCCCTGCCCGAGGGGCGCGTGGTCATGCCGGGCCTCACCGGCGAAGTGAGTATCATCATTTCCGAGCGGGCCAATGCGGTCATCATCCCCCGTCGCGCGTTGGTCGGCGACTACGTCTATGTTGTTGCCGGCGGCCAGGTGGAGCTGCGCAAGGTCGAGAAAGGCTACGACAGCCTCAATTATTTAGAGATTGTCAGCGGGCTCGACGCCGGCGACGCGGTCATCGTTGAGAAGCAGGACCGTTATCGCTCAGGCGAGCGTGTGCGCACGGAAGTGCTGGAGAACTAACCGCCCCCGGGCCCCGGCCGCCGTGTCGACCAATCTCCGCATCGCCCTCCGCTTTCTGACTGCCCGGAAACGCTCCATGCTCATGAGCCTGAGCGGCATCGTATTTGGCGTGGGCTTTTTCATCGTGACTCAGGCGCAGACGAGCGGCTTCGAGGAGTTTTTCGTCAAGACGATCCTCGGCACGAACGGCGCGATCCGCATCGAGGATAAGATTCAGGCCACGATGTTTCCGATGATCGCCACCGGGGCCCACTTCGAGAGCAAGTTCGAGGTGGCGGCAGCGCGCGAGGCGCGCAAATACGTCGAGGGCGTCGAGGAGCCCGACGTGATGATGGATGCCCTGCGCCGGTTCCGGAATGTCTCGGGCGTCTCCATCGTCGTGGAAGGATCCGTCGTCGCGGACAGCTCCTTCAAGAACGACACGGCCAAGGTCTATGGCATCCGCCTCGACGACCATTTGGCAGTCTCCGACCTCGCGGCCCAGGTCAGCCGCGGCAGCGGCAGCCTGGAAAACTTCCGGACCACACCCCAAGGCGTGCTGATGGGCCAGGAACTGGCGAATCGCCTGCAGCTGGTCGTAGGCGACTCGCTGATCCTGCGCGCCGGCACCGAGCAGCGGCGCTACCGGCTGGCCGGGATTTACGCCAGTGGCGTCAGGGACATCGACCGGGTGCGTATCTTCATGCACCTCGGCGAGGCCCGTTCACTGCTGAAGAAGACCACCGGGGCCTCCTTCATCCAGGTCGCGCTCTTCGACCGGAACCGCGCCCCGCAGGATGCCGAGCAGATGGAGCAGGTGCTCAAGCATGGCGCCCAGAGCTGGCAGGAGCGGGAGGTGAGTTGGCTGGAGGCCTTCCACGCCCTGCAGATTTCCGCCGCGCTGACGGTCTCGACCATCATTTTGATCTCCGGCCTCGGCATGTTCAACACGCTCGCGATGATCGTCATCGAGAAGACCAAGGAAATAGCGATTTTGCGCTCCATGGGCTACACCCGGCAGGACATCGCGCGGATCTTCATCTGGCTGGGCACCATCGTGCTGGTCCTCGGCACCATGGGTGGCTGGGCGTTGGGCGCCAGCGTGACCTACGGCGTGTCCAAATATCCGATCCACCTCCGGGGCATCTTCTCCGCCGATAATTTCCAAGTGCACTGGTCGATCTGGCATTATGTGGTCGGCACGCTCAGCGCCGCCGTGGTGGTCATGACCGCGGCCATCATCCCGGCCCGGCGCGCCGCGCGGCTCGAGCCGGGCGACATCATCCGGGGGACGTCGCAGTGACGGCGCAGCCGTCACAGGGAGGCTGGAGTCGGGAGGCCGGAGACCGACGCCGAACAATTTACGGGCCATAAATACCAACACCCATAATAAGAAAGGAGCAGCAGTCATGAAATCCACCATCAATCGATTCGAAGACCTCGAAGTCTGGAAGGAAGGTATGCAATTGGCCACGCGGGTATATCAGAGCATGGAAAACCCACGTGATTTCGGCCTCCGGGATCAGATGTGCCGAGCAGCCGTGTCAGTTCCCTCGAATATCGCCGAGGGCTACGAACGCGAATCCAACAAGGAGTTTGTGCAATTTCTGAACTACTCCCGGGGATCCAGTGGCGAATTGCGAACGCAAGTTTACTTGGCGGCCAAGCTGGGCAAGATAGATTCTGCAACTTCCAGCGAACTGATTGAAAGGAGCCGCAAAGTCTCAGCAATGCTCCACAAGTATGTTCAAGTGAGGAAGCGCGATTTCTAATGCCTCTCCCGTCGTCAGATTCCTCCGGTCTCCCTCCTCCGGCCTCCCGCCTCTCGCCGCCGGCTGGCGGCTCAGCTGACATCGCACTGCGTTGCGAGAATCTCCACCGCTATCTCGGCCAGGGGGAGGGCAGGGTGCATGTGCTGCGCGGCGTCTCCTTCGAGGCCCGGCGCGGTAATGTCACGGCCATCGTCGGTCCCTCCGGCTGTGGCAAGAGCACGACGCTTTATCTCCTCGGCCTGCTCGACCAGCCGGACGACGGCTCGATCTGGATCCGCGACCAACTCATGTCGAACAGCAGCGATCTGGACCGCACGGCCGCCCGCGGCGAACATATCGGGTTCGTCTTCCAGTTTCACTTTCTGATGCAGGAATTCTCCGCGCTGGACAACGTGATGATGCCCATGCGCAAGCTGGGCCAGCTCACCGAAGAGGAGATGGCGGCCCGGGCCGCCTCGTTACTGAGTGATGTCGGCCTGGGCGACAAGACGCACCGTCTCGCCACCCAGCTTTCCGGCGGCGAGCAGCAGCGTGTGGCTATTGCCCGCGCTCTGGCCAACCAGCCCGCCATCATTCTCGCCGACGAGCCCACCGGTAATCTCGATGCGAAGAATTCGGGCATTGTTTTCGACCTGCTCACCCGGTTGGCCAAGGAAAACGGCCAGGCCGTCGTTCTCGTGACCCACAATCCCGACATCGCCAACCGCTGCGACGAGATCAAGCCGATGCGCGACGGGCAATTCGTGACCTGAGCCTGACCAAGGCAAGTCTAACCACGAAGCAGCGCGAAGAAGAGACCTGTAGATATTGGTTTATCTGTCAGCCATAGGCTCGGCGCCAGCTGATCCAGACCGAATCCGAGCAATCCGTGGTTAAATTTGGTTCGGAGCCGACCAAACAGCGGCCGACTGGTTTCATGCCCACATTCCCGGCACTTAACGGGAAAACTTCCCGTGTTTTGGCGGATCGAATTGGAGTTGTAACCAATCGTGCAAGACGGCCGTCTTGGCTTGGTAACTGCTCCCTTGAATTCTGGGCCAATCAAGTAGCAGGTGAAGTAACCTCGACTGTCTAGACGAAGTATGAAGCCCATCCCTCCACATAACAGGTATCTCAGCATCCACATCCCCAAAACCGCCGGGGTCAGCATCCGCAACATCCTGAAGGAACATTTCGGCTCGGGGTTTGTGTTGAATTACTGGCAGATAACGGATGCAGCCGGACGGGTCGTCGAGCAGGTGCCATCCGATGCGACCTGTGTGCACGGCCACTATCAAACGGATCAGCTGACGGGCCTTTTCCCGGCGGCCCGCCTGATTACTTGGGTGAGAGATCCGGTCGAGCGGGTGGTCTCATCTTATTATCACCGGCTGCGTGACCCGGATCCAATGCACCCCGTCTGCCACGAGTTGCACAGTAAGAAGCTGTCCCTGACTGCCTACGCCGCCCTGCCGCTGGTGCAAAATGAAATGACCCGTTACTTCGGGAGCAAGAAACCGGCGGATTTCTTCTTCATCGGTATTGTAGAGGAATTTGACCGGTCCCTGGCAGTGATGGCGCAACAGCTCGGCATCCCGCTGCCGCCCTCTAGACGGGACAACATCAATCCGGAGAAATCAGGCGGACGCTACGAACTCGATTTCGCCGTCCGCCAGGCAATCCTGGCGGTTAACGAGCAGGACGCTGACCTCTATGCCGATTGTCGGCGCCGATGGGGGAGCCAGTTGCTGGAACGCAGCGCCTGACAGGCGACGATTAGCGTTAAAATTCAGGCCCGCAGTTGGGTTAATATTCTCCCCGACTTTAGGTTGGGTGGAAATTTTGTTTTACATTATCCGGACGGCTTCTTTGCTCAGGGGGTTATTTTTTTACCGCACACCCACCGCTCGTTAGTATTCTTCGCTTAACCTGAGGGCTTGCCAGCCGATCCCTCTCCGTCCGGGCGAATTCCGTCAGCCACCTCCATGTCCAAGATTTTCCCGAAGTCCGCCAATGCTCTGCCGCTGCAGATCCTGATCTTTCTTGGTGTGCTCGGTGGTGTCGCGACGGCGGGTATCACCTACTACGCGACCCCGGCCTACCTGCGCGTCGGTTATCAGCCGGTCCAGCCTGTCCCCTTTGATCACAGCCTGCATGCCGGCCAGCTCGGCATCGACTGCCGTTACTGCCATGCCTCGGTCGAGAAATCCGCCACCTCGAGCGTGCCGGCCGCGCAGACCTGCATGAACTGCCACAGCCTGATCAAGGCCCAGAGCCCGCTGCTCGAGGTCGTGCGTGAGAGCTACCGGACCGGTGACCCGGTGCCGTGGGTCAAGATCCACAACAATCCCGACTACGTTTATTTCAACCACTCGGTGCACGTGAATCGCGGCGTCAGCTGCGTCGAGTGCCACGGCAAGGTCAACGAGATGACGGTCGTCCGGCAGGACAAGCCCCACAGCATGAGCTGGTGCCTCGATTGCCATCGCGACCCTGCTTCCCGCATCCGCGACCCGAAGGATGTCTACAATCTCGACTCCCAGACGCTCGCCGACCAAGGCAAGATTGCTGACGCCCACAAATTTATTACGGACTGGAAGGTCAAACCGCCCACCAGCTGCTCCGGCTGCCATCGCTGATGAAACGCAAATTTGATCATTCCGCCCCTGCGCAACGCGAGCTCACCGGCCCGAAATACTGGCGCAGCCTCGACGAGCTGGCCGACACGCCCGGCTTCCGCGAGCACCTCGCCCGTGAGTTCCCCGAGGGTGCCGCCGGCATGGACGGAGTGGATCGCCGCCAGTTCATGCGCCTGATGGCGGCTTCGTTCGCCCTCGGCGGCTTGGGCCTCGCGGGCTGCCGCCGCCCGGAGAAACATATTCTGCCCTACGGCAAGTCGGTCGAATACACCGTCCCCGGCCTGCCGCTTTATTTTGCCACGGCGATGCCGCTGCGCAAGTCGGCCATCCCGCTCCTCGCTGAGACCCATCAGGGCCGGCCGACCAAGGTCGAAGGCAACCCCAGCTATCTGCCGCACGGCGGCGCCAGCTCGCTCCTCGCCCAGGCATCGGTCCTCGATCTCTACGATCCCGAGCGCGCCACGGCCCACACGCAGGGCGCCAAGACCCTCGATGTCGTCGCGGTCAACACCCTCCTCGCGAAGATCCACAGCACCTACAAGGACAACGGCGAAGGCCTCGCGTTCCTCGCCGATGAATCCGCCTCGCCGACGCGCGCCCGGCTCGTCGCCAAGCTGAAGAAAGAATTTCCCCGCGCCATCTGGGCCGAATACGAGCCCGTGCAGGACGAGCCACCGGTCGCCGCTGCGCAGGCCGCCTTCGGCCAGAACGTCAAGCCGCTCTACCGTTTCGCCGCCGCCAAGCGCATCCTCAGTCTTGATGCTGATTTCTTCCACGCCGAGGCCGGTTCGCTCTATTACGCCCGCGAGTTCGCCAAGGGCCGCCGTGTGACCAAGCCGACCGACCCGATGAACCGCCTCTATGCGGTGGAGAGCGGCTTCTCGCTCACCGGCAGCATGGCCGACCACCGCCTGCGCCTCGCGAGCAGCCACGTGCTGGCGCTGACGGCTGCGCTCGCCGGCAAGATCATCGGGACCGATGCGTTCTCCTTCCTCGCGCAGGGCCTCGATTTCCCGAACAAGGACAAATGGATCGAGGAGTGCGCCAATGATTTGATGAAGCACCCGGGCGAAAGCCTCGTGCTCGCCGGTGCCCACCAGCCCGTGCAAGTCCACGTGCTCGCCTACGCGATCAACGCCAAGCTGAATAATGTCGGCAAGACGATCGACTTCGTCGCCGTCGAGCCGTCCACTGCTTCGACGATTACCGCCCTCGCCACCGCCATCAAGGGCGGCTCGGTCAAGACCCTCCTCATCCTCAACGGCAATCCTGCCTACAACGCACCGGCCGATCTGGAGTTCGGTGCCTCGCTGAAGTCCGTGCCGGAGGTTATCCGCTTCGGCTACTACAACGACGAGACCTCCGCTCTTGCCGGCACGCACCTCGCGGCCACGCACTACCTCGAGTCGTGGGGCGATGCCCGCACGGTGGATGGCACGGTCGTCCCGGTGCAGCCGATGATCATGCCGCTCTTCAACGGCCTCTCCGAGGTCGAATTGCTGGCCCGCGTGGCCGGCGAGGAAAACCCCGATGCCTACGCGCAGGTTTTCGCGACCATCAGCAAGCTCGCCAGCGGCGACAGCAAGAAAGCGTTCGAGAAATTCCTCCACGACGGCCTGCTCGCGGGCTCGGCCTACAAGACGGTCAACGTCTCCCTCAATTCGAAGAAAGCTTGGGATTTCGCCAACGTTCCTGCCTTTGCGGCGCTCTCCGCCGACAACCTCGAGGTCCGTTTCGCTACCGACCACAAGATGGACGACGGCCGCTTCGCCAACAACGGCTGGTTGCAGGAGTGCCCGGACCCGATGACGAAGATCGCGTGGGACAACGCCATTCTCGTTAGCCCGCGTCTCGCCAAGGAGCTCGGCATCGTCCCCGGCGGCAGCCTGCTGCAGGTCGCGCGCAAGGAAGAGGCCGAGTATTCGCAGGGCAAGGAGAACGCTTACATCGGTGAAGTGACCATGAGCAACGGCCTCAAGGTGCGCGGTCCGATGCACATCCAGCCCGGTCTGGCCAATTACACCATTGTCCTCCCGCTCGGCTACGGCCGCAAAATTTCCGGCCACATCGGCACGAATGCGGGTTTCAGCGCCTATGCGGTGCGCACGAGCGATGGCATGGGCTTCGCCACCGGCGCCAAGCTGGTGAAGACCGGCGACCGCATGAAGCTCGCCAATACCCAGGAGCACTGGTCGATGGAAGGCCGCGACATCGTGCGCGAGGCCAACTACGAGAGCGATTCACACGCCGAAGTGAAAAGCGGATACAAAGATAATCCCGATTTCGTGAACAGCATCGGCATGGAGTCGCACACGCCGGCCGTGCTTGGAGCCGACAAGGGGAAAGCCCCGGCGTTCATTGCCAGCACGACGCCCCGCGGCAATTCCCTCTACGAGACCCCGAACCTCGACGGCATCCACCAGTGGGGCATGTCGATCGACCTCAACACCTGCATCGGCTGCAACGCCTGCATCGTCGCCTGCCAGGCCGAGAACAACATCCCGATCGTCGGCAAGGACCAGGTCCTGCGCGGCCGCGAGATGCAGTGGATCCGCCTCGACCGCTATTACTCCGACGGCAACTTGGACACGCGCCAGATTCCCATTGGCGGCGAGCAGCTGAACAAGATTCTCCCCGAGGATCCCCAAGTCACGATGCAGCCCATGACCTGCCAGCATTGCGAACTCGCGCCCTGCGAGACCGTGTGCCCGGTCAACGCGACGGTGCACGACGACGAAGGCATCAACGTGATGGCCTACAACCGCTGCATCGGCACCCGCTATTGCGCGAACAACTGTCCTTACAAGGTCCGCCGCTTTAATTTCTTCGACTTCAACAAGCGCGCCACCGATGCCCTCTACATGGGTCCGCTCGGTCATCAGAGCGAGATGCCCGAGCTGGTGAAGATGGTGAAGAACCCCGATGTCACCGTGCGCATGCGCGGCGTCATGGAAAAGTGCACCTATTGCGTCCAGCGCGTGCAGCAGGCCAAGATCGCCCAGAAGCGGAAGGCCGGCGCCAGCGGCGACGTCGAGATTCCCGACGGCACCGTCAAGACCGCCTGCCAGCAGGTGTGTCCGGTCGAAGCCATCGTCTTCGGTAACATTTTGCGGGAAGACAGCGCGGTTTCGAAACTCAAGGCGCAGGACCGGGACTACGCCGTCCTCGGCTACCTGAACGTCCGCCCCCGCACGACTTACCTCGGCAAGCTCCGCAACCCGAACGAACTCATGCCGGACTATTCCGCCCTCCCGCTCAGCCGCGTGGAGTATAACAAGAAGAACGGCCACACCGAGCACGCTCACGGTGCCGCGCACGCTCACGGTGCCGCGCACGGTCACGAGGCCGAGAAGCCTGCCGTCGAACACGGAGGGCATAACTGATGTCCGGCCACGCTTCCGATCATCCGGCTCCCGCCATCCTCGCCGAGGTCAACCCCGTCGCGATTCCCCGCCGCGTGCTGGTGGAGAACAACCGCAGCTTCAAGTGGATCACCGACAAGATCTGCGGCATCGTCGAGGGCAAGACGCCGGTCTGGTGGTGGTGGTGCTTCGGCCTCGCCGGCATCATCGCTTCGTTCACCATCGCCGGCCTGACCTACCTCGTCACCACGGGCGTCGGCGTCTGGGGCCACGCCAACCCGGTCAACTGGGCCTGGGACATCGTCAACTTCGTGTTCTGGATCGGTATCGGCCACGCCGGCACTTTGATCTCGGCCATCCTTTGCCTGCTGCGCCAGAAGTGGCGCACGTCCATCAATCGCGCCGCCGAGGCCATGACGATCTTCGCCGTCGTCTGCGCCGCCATCTTCCCGGTCTTCCACGTCGGCCGCATCTGGTTCGCCGTGCTGCCCGGCTACCTCTTCCCGTTCCCCAACTCGAACGGCATCTGGCAGAATTTCCGATCCCCGCTGGAGTGGGACGTGTTCGCCGTCTCGACCTACGGCACGGTCTCGGTGCTCTTCTGGTATATCGGCCTCATCCCCGACCTCGGCACGATGCGCGATCGCTTCACCGCCGCGGGAAATTTCCTCAAGGCCCGCATCTATGGATTCTTTGCCATGGGCTGGCGCGGCTCCAACCGCCAGTGGAGCAATTACGAGATGGCCTACCTGATCCTCGCGGGCATCTCGACGCCGCTCGTGCTCTCCGTGCACACGATCGTGTCGTTCGACTTCGCCGTGTCGCTGATCCCCGGCTGGCACACGACGATATTCCCGCCTTACTTTGTGGCCGGCGCCATTTTCTCCGGCTTTGGCATGGTGATGACGCTGATGCTCCCGCTGCGCGCCGTCTACCGCCTCGAGGATCTGATCACGCAGTATCACATCGACTGCATGTGCAAGATCACCCTGGCGACGGGCACCATGGTGGGCTACGCCTACTCGATGGAGTTCTTCATCGCGTGGTATGGCGCGAATCCGTATGAAGGCTTCGCGTTCATCAACCGTGCGTTCGGCCACTACGCCTGGGCTTACTGGATCATGATCGGCTGCAACGTCATCACGCCGCAGTTCTTCTGGTTCAAGTCCGTCCGCGAGAACACCGCGCTCGTCTGGATCCTCTCCATCTTCGTCAACGTCGGCATGTGGTTCGAGCGCTTCGTGATCATCGTCACCTCGCTCGCCCGCGACTTCCTGCCGTCGAGCTGGGGCTATTATTCGCCGAGCATCGTCGAGATCTTCACGTTCTTCGGCACCTTCGGCGTCTTTTCGTTCCTGTTCCTCCTCTTCATCCGCTTCGTGCCCATCATGCCGATGTCCGAGGTGAAGGCTGTCATCCCCGCCGCCGATCCGCACGGCGCCAAACACTGAGGAACCAGCCATGAATAAAAATTACGGAATCATCGCCGCCTTCGACACCGTGCCGAGTCTCTACCATGCCTGCGAGCAGGTGCGGGACGCCGGCTACTCGCAGTGGGATGCCATCACGTCCTTTCCGATCCACGGGCTCGACTACGCCATGGGCGTGCGTCGCTCCAAGGTGCCGCGTTTCTCGCTCGCCGGCGGCATCACCGGTTTCTGCACCGGCATGTCGTTCATCGCCTGGCTGGGCTGGGTTGAGTATCCGCTGGTCGTCGGCGGCAAGCCCATGTTCAGCCCGATGTTCGCGTTCCCCGTTTCCTACGAGCTGACGATTCTCTTCACCGCCTTCGCCACCATCGGCGGCATGTTCTTCCTGAACAAACTGCCCATGCACTATCACCCCGTGATGAAGGCCCCGCAGTTCGTCCGGGCCAGTGACGACCGCTTCTACATTGTGATCGAGGCCAACGACCCGAAATTCAACGCCACAGCGACCCGCGACCTCCTCGCGAAGGCCGGCGGCAAGGACATCGTCGAACTCGAGGAATAAGATGCGCTACGCCTACTACACCCTCGCTTTCGTTACTGTGCTGCTCTTCTCGGTCATGGGCTTTCGCGGCATGATCTCCACCCGCCCGCCGATCGAGGTGTTCCCCGACATGGACCATCAGGCCAAATATAAGGCCCAGGCTGAATCCAAGTTCTTTGCCGACGGCCGCGCCGACCGTCCGGTCCCCGCCGGCACCGTGCCGTTCGGCCGGGACGCCAATCAGTCCGACCCCGCCTTCCTCCGCGCCGATGATGCGCACTACGCCGGCAAGAACGCTGACGGCTCGTTTGTCCGTGGGTTCCCGATTGAGATCAACGAGGCTGTGGTCCGCCACGGTCAGGGCCGCTTTCAGATTTATTGCGCTCCGTGTCACGGCGCGCTGGGTGACGGCAACGGCATCACCAAGTCCTACGGCATGGTCGCCACTCCGACCTACCACGACGACCGCCTGCGCACGATGGCTGAGGGCGAGATTTTCAACACGATCACCGCCGGCAAGAACACGATGTTTCCCTACGCCGACAAGCTCAGTCCCGATGACCGCTGGGCCGTGGTGGCCTACGTGCGCGCCCTCCAGCGTTCGCACCACGGCACCATCGATGATGTCCCCCCCGACCAGCGCGGAGGGCTGAAGTAACATGAGCGCACCTGTCTCCACCGCTTCCTTGGCGAACAAATTTCTCGGTGCCGGCCTCGCCGGCCTCGCTGTCACCGCGCTCGGTCTATTCGTTTCCGATGCGCACGGCGTCGCGCTGTCCTACGTTGTAGGCATCACTTATTGGACCGCGGTCGCCATCGGCATGCTGATGCTGATTCTGATTCACCATATCGTGGATGCGGGCTGGTCCACGGTCATCCGCCGCCAGTTCGAGCATGGCCTCTCGGCTTTCAAGTGGCTCTTTATTCTCTTCATTCCCCTGCTGGTTTCCGTGTGGCTCAAGCCCGGCTTCGTCTGGCCTTGGATGGACCTCGGTCACGCGCTGCATGGCGGCCACGGCACGGTGGGGGAGGACATCCTCTATCAAAAGAAGGCGAGCTTCCTGAACCGGAATATGTTCACCGGCATGACGCTGGCGTTCTTCGCCGGCTGGGTCTGGCTCTCGGCCCGTCTGCGCAAGGCTTCCTTCACCCAGGACGGCGACGGCGCGGCGAAACGGACGTTCATGAACCGCAAGACCGCGGCCTTCGGCATCCCGATCAACGCTTTGGCGCTGAGCTTCGCCGCCATCTACTGGATGAAGAGCCTCGAGTATCACTGGTTCTCCACGATGTATGGCGTCTGGTTCTTCGCGAACTGTATGCGTGCGGCTTTGGCCTTCGGTGTAGTCATCACTTGGTGGCTCTACACTCGCGGCGACTACAAGGGCGTGCTCAACACCAACCAGCTGCACTGCCTCGTGGCGCTCGCCTACGCTTTCGTGGTGTTCTGGGCCTACGTCACCTTCTCGCAGTATTTCCTGATCTGGAACGCCAACGTCCCCGAGGAAACCTTCTGGTATAACATCCGCGAACACGGCGACTGGCTGTGGGTCGGCATGCTGCTCCTGTTCGGCCATTTCTTCGTGCCCTTCCTGTCGTGGCTGTCCTATCGCCGCAAATCCACGCTGAAGCCGGCTCTGGTCATCAGCATCTGGGTCGCCTTCATCATTCTGGTGGACCTCTGCTACAACGTCCTGCCGGCCCTCAAGGACGCGCACGACGAGCCGCTGCCGTTCCTCTCGATCAATTTGCTGTGGGTGCTCTCGTCCGTCATCGGCGTCGGTGGCATCTGCGTCTGGTCCTACCTGAAGAGTTTCGCCACCGCCAAGCTCATCCCGATCCGCGACCCGCGCATCGTCGAGTCGCTCACCCACCACGAGGCCACCGCCCCATGAGTGATACTCCCGCCAATTTTTCCTTTCCGCACCGCACCCCGGTCTTCACTGCGCTGATCGTGATCGCCTGCTTCGCGTCCTTTGCTTGGCTGGCGAAGAAAATCTATACGCCCCATGCCGCTGCCGTGCAGCAGGTGGAAGGCGTCCGCACCCCGGCCGACCGCAAGACCCTGCTCGCCGAGCACCGCACCAAGGAGCACGCCGAGGCCGCCAGCTACGCTTGGATCGACCAGAAAGCCGGTGTCGTCCGTCTGCCGATTGATCGCGCGATCGAACTCACCGTCCGCGATCACGCGAAGAAGTAACCCTTGCCGATGAATTCCAACGATCAAAACGCCCGGGCCGAGCAGCAGGAGATCGACGCCTCCGCCAAGTGGCCCGTGCTCGTGTTCTTCGGTTCCGCGCTGCTCTGGCTGCTGCTCGGCGGCGCGCTGCAACTGGCCGCGAACATCCAGCTGCACACTCCTGGCTTCCTGTCCGGCTGTGAGTGGTTCACCCACGGCCGGCTCGCGCCGGCCGCGCAGAATGCGCTCATCTACGGCTGGGGCATGAACGCCGCCTTTGCTTTCGGTCTCTGGCTGATGGCCCGCCTGTCGGCCACCACTCTCCGTCACGGCGGCTGGCTGTTTGTCGCCGCCAAGTTCTGGAATCTCGGCATTACGCTCGGCATTGGCGGCATCCTCGCGGGCTACTCGACCTCCTTTGAGCTGCTCGAGATGCCGCGCTACGTGACCCTGCTTCTGCTGGTGGCTTATGCCATCATCGGTGTCTGGGTCGTCACCACCTTCAGCATCCGCAACACGGAGAACGTCTATGCCTCGCAGTGGTATCTCTTCGGCGCGGCTTTCTGGTTCCCGTGGCTCTACACCATCGCCCAGGTGATGCTCTTCAAGGCCCCGGTGCGCGGCGTGCTGCAACCCATCGTCAACGCCTGGTATGTCCACGGTCTCTTCGGCCTGTGGTTCGTGCCGGTCGCCCTCGCGGCCATCTACTACTTCCTGCCCAAGCTGCTCGGCAAACCGATCAGCAACTACTACCTCGCGCCGCTCGCGTTCTGGTGGCTGGTGGCCTCGACCGCGCTGGCCGGCGGCAGCCGCCTGATCGGCGCGCCCGTGCCGGTGTGGATTCCCTCCCTCGGCATCGTCGCCAACATGATGCTGGTCCTTCCCTTGGTCATCATCGGCCTGAATTTCCTCGGCACGCTGTCCGGTCGCTTCGGCGCGGTGGGCGGCAGTCTCACCCTTCGCTTCATTGTCCTCAGCATCGCGGGCTTTCTGCTCAGCTCCGTGCTGGGTCTCGCGCTTTCCATGCGCAGCTTCGCGGCGATCATGCAGTTCACGCTGCTCGTCGGCCTGCGGGACTGGCTCGCGTTCTACGCCTGCTTCTCCACCGCCATGTTCGGGGCCGCTTATTTCTTCCTCCCGCGCCTGACGGGCAAGGAGTGGCGCTCGACCGCCCTGGTGAAGGCGCACTTCGGTGCCACCGCGCTCGGCGTGGTGCTCCTGACCGTCGGTCTGGCTGTGGCGGGTTCGCAGCAGGGCCACCTCTTGAATGATCCCGCCGTGCCGTTCGGCGATATCACCAAGGCGCTGGCGGGCTGGCACACCTTCAACTCCGTGGTGCTCGGCGTGCTGCTGGTCGGCCATGTGGCCTTCCTGATCAACTTCATCTGGATCGCCTGCCCGATCAATTCGCAGGGCACGGCGGTCGCGCAGATCACTAATCCTCCGGTCCTGAGCCTCGCGGCCAAGGAGGGTCACGCATGAAAAACGGACTAACCCTTTTCCTCGGCGTCTTCGCCACGCTGGCCATCTCCTGGGCCGGCCTGTTGCTCGCCGCGCACAAGCAGATCGGCAGCCTCGGCCAGTTCA
>JAHFTH010000134.1 GCA_023269445.1 Lacunisphaera sp. | reverse complement strand
CGAGCAGGTCGCAGAACCGCCGCAGGTCATCCATGCCGTTGATGTGGTCGGCATGGCCGTGCGTGAGGATAAAAAAATCCAGCTGGGTGATCTTCTCGCGCAGACACTGGAGCCTGAACTCCGGCGCGGCATCCACCTGGATGTGCAGCCCGTCCATGACGACATGGATGCAGGAGCGCGTGCGGTGGTTGCGCGGATCGGCGGAGGTGCAGACCGCGCAATCGCAGGCGATCATCGGCACACCTTGCGACGTGCCCGTGCCGAGAAAAATGACTTCCATGCGAACCAGCGAAGCAGACCTACCGCGGGGACGGAAGCAAAAGGTAGGGCCGGACCGCTGACGGTCTTCCGGAATGTGGGAGGGGCTTTATGCCCCGACTCAACCGATGCCGATAATATCTGTCGGGGCATAAAGCCCCTCCCACTTATTTCGCCTCAGCGCTGGCGCGAAACCCAGCGTCCGATACCCAGCAAGGCCAGCGCACCGACAAACCAGAGCGAGGGTGCGCCACCGCCACCACCCCCGCCGCCGGAACTGGGCGCGGGCGTGGGCGCCGGGGTCGGAGCGGGTGTAGGCGCCGGCGCGGCGGCCGTGGCATCGAGTGAGATGACCGTGACCGAGTAAGGCGCGAACGAGGCCGAGAAGGTCGCACCGGAAATGGCCATGGTGGTGCTGGCGATGTCGGCCGAGCCACTGCCCGTCTGGGCGGCGGTGTCCTGCGGTTTGCCGTAGGAATAGACGTTGGCCGCCACCGGAGGAGTGTAACCGGTCAAGGCGATGCTCGCATCGCGCGTGGCGGTTGAGTCCTTGTTGATCACGAGCAGATTCAAGTTCCCGCCGGCGGTCTTGGCGGCGAACACGGTCAGCAGGCTGTTGTTGCTGGTGGCCGACACCACGGTGTCACCGTTGCGGGCGAACTTCGAAAGCAGCTTCATCACGTAGTAAACCGGATACGGCTCGTAGTAGGTCGTGGATCCGCCCGAGCTCGGGGTGGAGAGAATCCCGTAGTCGCCGTAGTTGCGCCAGCCGTAGAGCGAGGTGCTGTTGTTGTTGCCCGAGTCCTGGCCGTTCCGCAGATCCCACCACATCAGGGAATTTATCTCGGTCTGCAGGAGATTGCCGACGCTGTCGGCGTGAAACAGGCCGTTGACCAAACTGGTGGTCTGCTTGCCCGGTTTGCCATAGACGGAATTGTTCTCCGTCACCAAAATCTCCACTTTGGCCCCTTCGGTCGCGCCGAGATAGTCGGTCAGCATCCGGCGCATGATCGCGGTATCATCCGGCCAGGTCTTGGATTTTTGCAGCAGGTTCGCGTCCGATTCGGGATTGCCGGGCTGGTCCGCCGCCGGTGCCTGATCGTAACGATGGTAGATGATGAAATCGGGCGTGACAGCGGGAGCCGCCTTCAAAGTCGCGAGCACGACCGGCGTCCAGCCATTGTAGGCCACGCTGGTGCGGGGATTCGTGGCGGGATGCGCGGTGTGGCCGTTGGCGTAGTCAGTCTCGCTCGCCGTCACCACGACGCCGATCTTGATGGACGGATCCACGGCCTTCATCTTGGCGATGTAATCCTTCGCCCGCGTGGCGTAGGTATAGGCGTCGTTCTTCACCGTCTGTTCGTCGGTCTCCCACGTGCCGTAGTTTTCGTTGCCGATTTCCCAGTATTTGATCCCGAGGGCGGTGGACCGGCTGAGGCGCAGGAAATTCATGCCGTCATTCGTCGTCAGAGCCGCGGCCGCGCGAAGATTGGCCCAATTGGCCGCCGTCTTCCAATCGTAGCTCTTGGCATCCGTGCCGATGTTATAGTTGATGGTGTTGGCGGTCGCGGTCGGGCTGGCGTTGGCGTAGGCGACCCAGGCCGCCGCTTCCTCGGGCGTGCCGGTGCCGTAGTTCACCGTGACCATGGCCTGGGCGTTGAGTCCGGTGATGAGGGCGATAAATTTGTCGAAACCGGACGACCAGGTCCAGGTGTTGGCGAGACTGGTATTGGTCCGCCAGTGATACTCATCCGAGAGCGAGCCGCCCGGCACGCGGATCGCGCGGAGATCGGCCGCCTGCAGGAGGGTGATGGTCTGGCTGCTGCCGGCCTGGGCATCCCAGATGACGGCATTAACGCCGAAGACCCGCTCATCCACGGTGCGGATCGTCGAGCCGGCGTTGACGCTCACGCTGACCGCCTGCGCCCGCGCGGCGACGGGCAGGAGCAGGCCGATTAAGGTGACCAGACAGGAAGACCGACGGAGACAGTTCATGGGGTGACAAAAGGAAATCCCGGCACCGGGCAGGCGCAAGTGCGGACTCCCTTACTCGGTGCTCACTTTGCTGTCACAAGAGACCGTCCATTTTCTGGTAAAAGCGCAGCCACGGAGGGGGATGAACCACAGAGACACGGAGATTTAAGCCAATCTGTTGCGAGTATACCAATCTTGTTCGAATTTTGCGTCTCTGCGGCTTTGCGTGAGACCTCTTTTGTGTCCAGTCCGGGATTGCCCTCGGGGCCATGACCCGCATTGCTAGCGGCCTCGTCGGGCCGGACGGGAAGAATGCACCACCCCTGCTCTATTGTGATATGTCTGGCCACAACTTTTGCCTCGGTTTCGCGACGCCAGCCACCGCAACAGCGGGGCGACTGGTCCCGGGCTGGCAGCAGCCAGCATCAGGAAATGGCGCGCGCGAACCGGGGACAAACACCGGGTGGCCAGCAGGCCACAACGGCGTGCTTCGCTACTCGGACAACAATGTTCTCCGCCTGAGAGCCCGCTTTCCACCCCGCCCTTGGATTTTTAACCCACCCCATACAGTCAGTTGACTCCATAATGAAATTCCCCACGCAGCTCCTCGCCATCACCTCGCTCGCCCTCCTCTCACTCCTCGGTGGCGGCTGCGCCTCCATCGTCAAGGGCACGACCCAGCCCATCCCGGTATCCTCGGATCCCACCGGAGCGGACGTTAAACTCGATGGCAACAAAGTCGGCCAGACGCCCATGAGCGTTGAGGTCAAACGCAAGACGGACCACCTGCTCACGCTGGAAAAGGCCGGCTACCAGTCCGAGAGCGTGGCGATCACCCGGAACGTCGGCGGCGCCGTCTTCGGCAATATCCTCGCCGGTGGCCTGGTGGGTTGGGGCGTCGATGCAATCAGCGGCGCGCAATACAATCTGACGCCCGCCACCATCAACATCGCCCTGAAAGCCAGCACCCCGGCCGCGGCGGCCGAGCCTGCGAGCAAGAGCAACGCGGCCATTTTCATCGAAGAACTCAAGAAGCTCGACGAGCTGCACGTCGCCAAGCAGGTCAGCGACGAGGAATATGCCAAGATGCGGACCTCCTTGATCGAGAAATACTCCAAGTAACCCCCCCCACCACCATTCGAAATACCCACCCATGAACACGCTCATACGATTGACCCTTGCCTCGGCAGCCGCCGGGTTTGTTCTTTTATTCGCCGGATGCGCCTCCGTTCCACTGGCCACCTCAGCCACGGATACCAAGTCGAAGGAATTCCTGCCGCTGCCCGACCGGGCTTCCGTCTATATCTACCGGAACGAAAACTTTGGGGCGGCCATACCCATGGCGGTATCGGTGAACAAACGAACCCTGGGCCAGACTGCCGCCAAAACTTATTTCCACATCAACGTCGTGCCCGGCCGGTATTCGGTTGAATCGATCACCGAAAACGTCTCCAGCCTGAACCTCAACCTGGACGCCGGCAAAAACTACTTTGTCTGGCAGGAAGTGAAGATGGGCATGTGGTCGGCTCGAAGCGCCCTGCAGCAAGTGGATGAAGCCAAAGGGCGGGCCGGAGTATTGGAATCCAAGGAAATCGCCTCGACGATTTCAGACAACGATCTGGCCCCCACCGGTGCGCCGACCGCCCCACCCCCGCCGCCACCCGTATCTCCCACCGCCTCCTTCAGCCAGCAGCTGCAGGATCTGGATGCCCTGCGGAAAAACAACAGCATCACCGAGGAAGAGTATCAGAAGATGCGGGCCGGTCTGGTCGAGAAATACCAGAAATAGCCATGCCCGCCCCCGCTCCCAAATATTTCAAAGCTTGGATTATCTTCTTTGCGATCGCGACGATTGGCGGTGCCCTCCTCGGCGGCATCGCCGGCGGATTAATTGGTGTCGTCCTGGGCCTCGCGCAGGTGGACCTGAATGTGATCAAGATCGCGGGTGGAGCCGCCGGGTTTGTCATCAGCCTGCCCCTGTCGTATTTCACGTTCCGGTGGACCGTGTCGGAATTCATCGTCAAGGAGCTCACCGCCCCGCCGCCCGACCCAGCCACTCCCCCGGCCGAGCCGCCCCGCGTTTGAGCGAGTGATCGAACCACTGCGCTTGGCTCCGGCGACTGGCTGGACTGCAGAAAATCTAAACCCTTCTTCCTCACCCGAAATGTGTAACGTAATACGTTACACATGGTCGTCACTCAGATCATGAGATCACGGCCCTGCTGGCGGGCGGATACCCAGCAGAGCAGCAGCAGCGTGCGCTCTGCATCGAGCGCGGCATGACGGGCCTTCAGGCAATCTTGCACCCGCTGGCGCGGTAGGCCGAGGAGTCGAGCCAACTGCACTTTGCTGCCGTATTTGGTCAACTGCGGCACCGCCTGTTTGACCAGTTCATTCCAGAGCGGTGTGTTAACGCCCGGGCGCAAGGTCCGGCCGACGCCGCGACGAGGAGCGGGCCGCCGGGCCTCCTTGAGCCTGAGTGCTGCAGCACGCCCAACGGCCTCGGCAGCGTCGAGTAATCCGAGGACCAGGTCGCGGGAAAGTGAAAGTTTGGAAGGCATGGAGCAGTGGGTTCATGTAACGTATTACGTTACTGGCGCCCGGTGACCAACCTCACCGACCGCTTGGTAGCAGGTGACGTCATCGCCTGAAACAAGGCGGTGAGACCTGGTGGAAGCCAGCGCGGTCCAAGGCAACTTGTAACGTAATACGTTACAAGTTGCTTGGCGCGGCGGGAAGCGGCGGGAAAGCCTCGGCACCCGGAAGCCCTTGCCCCGGACATGACCGGCAACGGAGGGTTGTAACGTAATACGTTACTAGCGGTCGAGGCCGGGAGGATTTGAGATGAGCGGATCCCCTGCCCTGACGCCGAGACCTGGCTGGCTCCGGGGGCGGAGGGTGTAACGTATTACGTTACTTGTGGCTGGGAGGGGACGCGGTGGGGCAATGTAACGTAATACGTTACAAGAGATCGGGGCTGGGAGGGTGAAGTGCGGAGTTGCCAGCGGGGCCGGGTTGGACAGAGGACGGAACTGAAACCGGAACCACCCTTCCGGCTCTGTCACCTGGCAGCAATGCGGGGTTGCCCGCGGGGAAAGCGGCACTTGTAACGTAATACGTTACAAGTGATCGGGGCCGGGAGGGTGAAGTGCGGAGTTGCCAGCGGGGCGGACGTCGTCAATACATCAAGCCCTCGTCGGGCCGGACGGGAAAGATGCGTCATCCCGGAATTCATCGTCAAGGAGCTCACCGCCCCGCCGCCCGCCCCAGCCACTCCCCCGGCCGAGCCGCCCCGCGTTTGAGCGAGTGATCGAACCACTGCGCTTACTTAAGCTCTTTGACGAAGTAACCTGCGGTGACCGTCGCATAGAAGGTGTCAAAGTCATTAGCTAAGCTCGATTATCCCAGTGGACTGTTGGGCAAACCCGAAGCGCAGAGACGCGAGCCCTCCACTCGGCAAAAGAAAAGGCGCTCCAGATGGAGCGCCTGAATTAGCTGGATCGCCACGGCGCGATGCGCCTCGCGATGACAATCACGGAAGGTCGGTCGAGCCCATGAGGTAGCGGTCACATTCACGCGCTGCGCCTCTTCCTTCATTAATCGCCCATACTACCAACGACTGACCTCTACGGCAGTCTCCAGCCGCGAATACGCCTTTGATGGATGTCGTATACTTCTCGTGCTCGGCTTTGATGTTGGAGCGGGGGTCGGTCTCGACGTTGAAGTCCTTCACCAGCGGCTGCTCGGGTCCGAGGAAGCCCATGGCGAGGAGCACGAGCTGCGCGGGGCGGGTCTTCTCCGTGCCGGGCTGCTCCTTGGGGATGAACTGACCCTTGTCGTTCTTCTCCCACTTGATCTCGACGGTCACGAGCTCCTTCACGGCGCCCTGGGCGTCGGCGATGAATTTCTTCACCGTCGTCAGGTAAATGCGGGGATCGGCGCCGAACTTCGCGGCGGCTTCTTCCTGGCCGTAATCCATCTTGTAGGTCTTGGGCCACTCGGGCCAGGGGTTGTCTGCCGCGCGGTCGAGGGGCGGCTTGGGCAGAATCTCGATCTGGAGAATGCTCTTGGCGCCGTGGCGCATGGCGGTGCCGACGCAGTCCGTGCCGGTGTCGCCGCCGCCGATGACGACGACGTCCTTGGCGGTGCCGAGGATGGGGCTCTTCCCGTTGTTGCCGAGGACGGCCTTGGTGTTGGCGGTGAGATACTCCATCGCGAAGTGCACGCCCTTGAGGGCGCGGCCCTCGATGGGCAGGTCGCGGGGATGCGTGGCGCCGGTGCAGATGACGGTGGCGTCGTATTCCTTGGCAAAGATGCCGGGGTCCACGTTGTCGTTGTCGCCGGTGCCGACGCTGGCACCGCAGATGAACTTGATGCCTTCCGCCTCCATGAGCTTGATGCGGCGGAGGACGACCTCCTGCTTGTCCAGTTTCATGTTCGGGATGCCATACATGAGGAGGCCGCCGGGGCGATCGGCGCGCTCGAAGACGGTGACGGTGTGGCCGGCGAGATTGAGCTGCGCGGCGGCGGAGAGGCCGGCGGGGCCGGAGCCGATGACGGCGACCTTCTTGCCGGTGCGGACCTTGGGGGCCTGGGGCGTGACCCAGCCCTCCTCCCAGCCGCGGTCGGTGATGGCGGCCTCGATGTTCTTGATGGTGACGGCCGGGGCGTTGATGCCGAGGACGCAGGAGCCCTCGCAGGGCGCGGGGCAGACGCGGCCGGTGAACTCGGGGAAATTGTTGGTCTTGTGCAGGCGCAGGAGCGCCTCCTGCCAGCGGCCGCGGTAGACGAGGTCGTTCCACTCCGGGATAAGGTTGTTGATGGGGCAGCCGGCGGCCATGCCGCTGATGAGCTTGCCGGTGTGGCAGAACGGGACGCCGCAATCCATGCACCGCGCTCCCTGGTTGCGGAGCTGCTTCTCCTCCATGTGGTGATGGAATTCCTTGTAGTCGCGCACGCGCTCAAGCGGCGCGCGGTCGACGGGGATCTCGCGGAGATATTCGATGAATCCTGTAGGTTTGCCCATGGTGAATCAGAGGACGGAGGACAGAGGACAGAGGACGGTTGAAGAGGAAGAATTTTTTGCCACAGAAGGCACAAAAGGCGCAGAACCGATCAGCCAAGAAAGGGAGAATGGTTTCATTTTTTTGCGTTTTTTGTGTTTTTTGTGGCCAATGTTCCGGTGACTTAGTTGCCACCGACGCGGGAGGGATCCTTCGAGTTTTGCTCGAAGGCGGCCATGATGGCCTCGTCGCCGGTCAGGCCCTGGGCCTGCGCGCGGTCGATGAAGCCGAGCATGCGCTTGTAGTCCTTGGGCATGATCTTGACGAACTTCGGCACGGTGAGGTCCCACTCGGCGAGGAGCTGCTTCGCGCGGGGGCTCTTCGTGTAATTGAAGTGCGCGGTGACGAGCTTCTTCACCTCGGCGATCTCGATGCCGGTCTCGAGCTTCTCGATGCCGACCATCTGCGTGTTGACGCGCTGGGCGAAGTCGCCGCTCTCGTCGAGCACGTAGGCGATGCCGCCGGACATGCCGGCGGCGAAGTTGCGGCCGGCGCGGCCGAGCACGACGACGCGGCCGCCGGTCATGTATTCGCAGCCGTTGTCACCGATGCCCTCGACCACGGCGTCCACGCCGGAGTTGCGGACGCCGAAGCGTTCGCCGGCCATGCCGCGGAGGTAGACCTCGCCGGCGGTGGCGCCGTAAAGGGCGACGTTGCCGATGATCATGTTTTCCTCGGACTTGAACTTCGCGTCGGGGGATGGGGCGATGATGATCTTGCCGCCGGAGAGGCCCTTGCCGACGTAGTCGTTGGCGTCGCCCTCGATGGAGAACGTCATGCCGCGCGTCATGAACGCGCCGAAGCTCTGGCCGGCCGAGCCCTTGAAGTGAATGCGGATGGTGTCGGCGGGGAGGCCCTTGGCGCCGTGCTTCTTGGTGACCTCGCCGCTGGTGATGGTGCCGGTGACGCGGTTGACGTTGCGGATGGGGAGCTCGGCGATGACCTTCTCGCCGCGCTGGATGGCGGGCTCGCAGATCTTGAGGAGCGTGGTGACGTCGAGGGTCTGGTTGATGCCGTGGTCCTGCTTGATGGAGCAGAAGCGGCCGACCTCGGGCCCGACCTCGGGCGCGTAGAGGATGTTGGAGAAGTCGAGGCCCTTGGCCTTCCAGTGCGTGATGGCGGGCCGGGGCTCGAGGGCGCCGACCTGGCCGACCATCTCCTCGATGGTGCGGAAACCGAGCGACGCCATGATCTCGCGGACTTCCTCGGCGATGAACCGCATGAAGTTGACGACATGCTCGGGCTTGCCGGTGTAGCGGGCGCGGAGCTTCGGGTCCTGCGTGGCGACGCCGGCGGGACAGGTGTTCAGATGGCAGACGCGCATCATGATGCAGCCGGTGGCGACGAGCGGCGCGGTGGCGAAGCCGAACTCCTCGGCGCCGAGCAGCGCGGCCATGACGACGTCGCGGCCGGTCTTGAGCTGGCCGTCGGTCTCGACCGCGATGCGCGAGCGGAGATTGTTGAGAACGAGCGTCTGGTGCGTCTCGGCGAGGCCGAGTTCCCACGGGAGGCCCGCGTGCTGGAGGGAGGTCTGCGGCGAGGCGCCGGTGCCGCCGTCATAACCGGAGATGAGGACGACGTCCGCGTGGGCCTTGGCGACGCCGGCGGCGATGGTGCCGACGCCGACCTCGGAGACGAGCTTCACGCTGATGCGCGCGTGGCGGTTGCCGTTTTTCAAATCGTGGATGAGCTC
>JAHFTH010000133.1 GCA_023269445.1 Lacunisphaera sp. | reverse complement strand
TCGCGGCCCTGGCCGAATTCCCCGCCCATGAAGAGCAGTTTCTTGCCCGGATACAACCAGACGAAGCCGTAGAGCGAACGGAGCGTGGCCGCCTTCTCGCCGTGGGAAGCCGCGCCCATCTTCGTGAGCATCGAGGCTTTCAGGTGGACGACCTCGTCGTGCGAGTAGACCGAGATGAATTTTTCCGAGTATTGGTAGACCATCCCGAAGGTCAGCTTGTCGTGCGCCCACTTCCGGTGAATGGCGTCCTTCTGGAAATAGAGCAGCGTGTCGTGCATCATGCCCATGTTCCACTTGTAGTCGAAGCCCAGCCCGCCGTCCTTGGTCGGATGGCTCACCATCGGGAACGCCGTGGATTCCTCCGCGATGCTCAGCGCCCCGGGGTAATAGTGATGGATGAGGTCGTTCACCTGCCGCAGGAAGCTGATGGCCTCGAGGTTCTCGCGTCCGCCGTGGCGGTTGGGGATCCACTCGCCTTCCTTGCGCGAGTAATCGAGGTAGAGCATCGACGCGACCGCGTCCACCCGCACGCCGTCGATGTGGTAGCGGTCAAACCACGACAACGCGCTCGCGATGAGGAAGCACCGCACCTCGTGCCGGCCGTAGTTGAAGATCAGCGTGCCCCAGTCCTGGTGCGCGCCCAGCCGCGGATCGGCGTGCTCGTAGAGGTGCGTGCCGTCGAACTCCGCCAGCGCAAACGCATCGCGCGGAAAATGCGCCGGCACCCAGTCCACGATGATGCCGATGCCTCGCTGGTGCAGGTGGTCCACGAAAAATTGGAAATCCTCCGGCGTGCCCCAGCGGTGCGTCGGCGCGAAATAACCCGTGACCTGGTAGCCCCACGAGCCGGGAAACGGAAACTCGGCGACCGGCATCACCTCGATGTGGGTGAAACCCATTTCGCTCACGTAGTCCGCCAGCAGCGGAGCCAGTTCGCGGTAGGTGTAAGCGCGGCCGGCCTCAGCCAAGTTGCGTTTCCACGAGCCCAGATGCAACTCGTAGACGGACAGCGGCCGGTCGGGGTTGCCCGCCTGCGCCGCGCGCTTCGCCAGCCAGTCCGCATCGCCCCATTGGTAGCGCTGGGTGCTGCAGACGATCGCCGCGTTGTTCGGTGGCGCCTCAAAGCGCGTGCCGTAGGGGTCGGTCTTCAGCCGCATGTGCCCGTGCTGGTCCCAGACCGCGAACTTGTAGAACTCTCCCTCGCCCACCTCGGGCACGAACAGCTCCCACACGCCTGAACCACCGAGCGGCCGCATCGGATGGTAGCGCGCGTCCCACGCATTGAAATTTCCGACGAGCGACACCCGCGACGCGGCCGGAGCCCAGACAGCGAAAGCCACGCCGGGCACGTCGCCCATCTTGCGCGGATGCGCCCCGAGCTTCTCGTAGATGCGGTGCTCGTTACCCTCGTTGAACAGGTAGAGGTCCTGCTCCGACAGGGTCGGCAGAAACGAGTAGGCGTTGTAGACTTGGTGAATGTCACCCCAGGCCGTCTCGTAGCGCAGTTGGTGCCGGAAGATTTTCTTGCCCGGGATGAACACCTCGAAAAACCCCTCCGGCGCCAGCAACTCCATCGCGTGGGCCGGTGCGCCCGGCGCATCCAGCTCCACCACCGCACACTCGACCGCGCCGCGCCGGAACGCCCGCACCACGACGCCCGACTTCCGTTTCACCTTGGCCGGATGCATGCCCAGCCAGCCGTGCGGATTGGCTTGATGGTTGTGCAGGAACGCCTGCAGCTCTGTTGCCGGGATGATCACAGGTGAATGAGCCTCCACTCTGTCGCGACAGACGGGCTCGTCTAGCAGAAAGAACCTGACTTCTGTCATTCTGAGCGCAGCGAAGAATCCAGAACATCTCACGTTAATGGTCGTGCCGATGGATTCTTCGCTGCGCTCAGAATGACAATACTGCTGTAGCACAATTTGTCTTCATCCGTGTCTATCCGTGCGATCCGTGGTTAAATTGATCCCTTTCTACTCGCAAATCTCGTTGCACCGCCCCGCTCCGCCCGCCACTTCAAGCATCATGCCTTTTGCCCGTGTCTCCCGCCAGATTCTCGCGCTCGCCTTGGCGCTGGCCTTGTCCGCCGCGACGCGCGCCCAGTCCGGCCAACCCGATCTCACCGGCAAAGACTTTCGCTACGACGACACGACGAAGGATGCCATCGTCACCGGTGACGCCCGGCTGGGTCTGGGCGAGATGGTGCTCACCGCCGACGAGATTCGTTTCAACGCCGGCACCCAGACGGCCACCGCCCACGGTCACCTGATCATCACTTCCGGGGCCCGCCGCCTCGTCGCCGACGAGGGCACCTACCACACGCCCAGCGGCCACATCACGGCGCACAACCTCCGCGTCGGCCAGTTCCCCGTCTACGTCACGGGCGAGACGGTCGAGGGCACGTTCGACGAACTCGTCTTCACCAACGCCACGGTCTTCTTCCGCGAGAATGTCAGCTACACGCCCTCGGTCCACGCCACGCGCCTCACCTACGCCAAGGGCAAGATCGTCCGCGCCGAGGGCCTCGGCGTGGGCCTGCTCGGCGGGCATTTCCTGCAGTTCCCCAAGTTCGAGCAGGCGCTCGATTCCGATTTCATTTCCTACGTCAGCGGCCACGTCGGCTACCGCGGACGCCTCGGCGTCTTCGCCGAGCTGGGCCTGCACGTGCCCGTGGCCGAGGGCGTGAAGCTCGGCGCGGATGTCGGCCTCTATTCTGCGCGCGGCGTCATGGTCGGGCCCTCCGGCAGTTATCACCGGGCGGACAGCAACGGCTCCATGACCGGTTTCTTCCGCTCCGGCTACATCAACGACAGCGGCGACCGCCGCACGGACATCCTCGGCGACCCCGTGCCGCGCGACCGTTCGTTCTTCACGTGGGAACACCGCCAGACCTACGGTGAGCACTTCACTCTCGACGGTGAATTCAACTACTGGAGCGACTCCGAAGTGCTCCGCGATTTCCGCTCCAAGGAATTCGACCGCGTCCAGCAGCCCGACTCCTTCATCGAGGCCCTCTACACCAACGACAATTCCTCGTTCAGCGCCTTCGGCCGCTTTCATCCCAATTCCTATCACCGCGTCCAGGAACGTCTGCCCGAGCTCCGCTTCGATCTCTTCCCCACCGCCGCCCTGCTCGGCTCCTACCAACGCTTCAACGCCAGCGCCGTCGCGCTCGAGTCAGACGCCTTCGGCCCGGACCCGCGCCGGCGCACCACGCGCCTCGACGCCTACTACGGCCTCGAACGCCCCATCGCCCTCGCCCCGTGGTTCACTTTCACGCCCGTCGCCGGCGGCCGCGTGACCCACTACACCGACGCCCTCGGCGGCAAAGACGAATACACCCGCACGATCGGCGAGGTCGGCTTCGACGCCCGCCTGCTCGCCAGCGGCACCTTCGACCGCAAGAGCGAGATCTGGGAGATCGACGGCCTGCGCCACCTCGTCGAGCCGAAGCTCTCCTACCGCTACGCCCCCGAGGCCGCTCACGGCCGCGCCTACATCCCGCCCATCGACCAGCGCGTCTTCTCCACCTACCTGCAGCCCCTCTCCATCGGCGACTCCCGCAACCTCGACGATCTCACTGCGCTCAACACCGTCCGGCTCTCCTTCAACAACACGCTCCAGACGCGCGACACCAAATACGGTTCGCGCAATCTCGCCGCGCTCAACTTCGCCGCCGACTACCGCTTCGATCCCGCCGCCGGACAGCGCCATGTCTCCGACATCTACACCGAGCTCGCCCTCACGCCCGCGCCGTGGCTGCGCTTCGAGGTGTTCCACCGCTTCGACCCGCACTCCACCCGCCAGTCGGAGCTCAACACCGGCGTCACCCTCATCGATCAGGAATGGTGGTCGCTCCGTCTCGCCACGCATTACCTGCGCAACGACTACGACGAATACTTCCTCGAATACCGCCGCCGCCTCAACGAATCCTACGACGTCACCGCCCTCTGGCGCTATGACGGCAAGCGCAACCGTTTCAACGAGCAGAGCTACGGCGTCTGGCAGCGCCTCGGGCAGACTTGGGCCGTCAAATATGAGGTCTCCTTCTTCGACGGCCCCCGCCGCGAAAGCTCCTTCGCCCTCAACATCGAGATCGAGCTGCTGAAATTCTGAGAGGGATTTTTTGACCGCGGATTTCACTGATTGGCACGGATCAAGTCAGGCAATGTATGTCATTCTGAGCGCAGCGAAGAATCCAGAATTACACTCGGAATCGGCCATCACTGTGGATCCTTCGCTCCGCTCAGGATGACGGTCTTGTGCATTCATCCGTGATCATCCGTGCAATCCGTGGTTAAACTGTTTGGGTAATGCGCCCATGAACCCCAACATCGCCGCCAACCAGCAGCGCCTGTTCCTCGCCTTCGTGGCCGAGCTGCGCCCGCACATCGGCCGCGACAGCGCCCTGCCCCGGCGCATCAAGGAACTTTTCGCCCGCCACCGCGCCATCGGCTCCCGCGACCGCAAACTCTACCGCGAACTCGTCTACACCTACCTGCGCTTCTTCCCGTGGATTGATCCCCTTCTGGACGGAGCGCGGCAGCGCGGAGATGGTCAAGCCGCAGGCTTGGCCCCGACTGCCGGTTCGGAGGCAGGAGGGGCGAGGAGTGCGGGTGCCCCCGGGGCGCACGACGAGCACACCGAGCCCGCCATCGCCGCCAAGCTCACCGCCTGGCTCGCCCCCGAGCTGAAACCCACCTCCGCCTACCGCGCCGCCCACTGCGCCGACTGGCCAGCCGTCCCCGACACGCTCGCGCAAAAAGCCGCAACTCTCACGCACCTGTTACAGATCAAACAACACACCCCGTCGCTTCGCGCCACCCCTCTTGATAGAGGGGACTCAGAAGAAAATTCCCCTCTAGAGAGGGGTGCCCAACGGGCGGGGTGTGTAGGGTCTCCCGATAGTCACTTCTCTCCCGAGGCCTTGCTGCCCGCCTGGTTCCGCTCCCACTGCCCCGCCGCTTTCGATTCCCCCCACCTCGACGCGCTCAACAGCCGCGCCGGCGTCTGGGTTCGCATCCAGTGCAACGACCGCTCGCTCGTGCTCGACGAATTCCGCGCCCGGCAGTGGATCTTCGACCAGCCTGCCGATTTCCCCGACGCCCTCTGCCTGCCGCCCAACGCCGAGGTCGCGGGCTCCGACGCCTATCGTCGCGGCTTCATCGAGATCCAGGACCTTGGTTCGCAGCTCGTGCTCGCCTGCGCTCCCATCACGATCGGCGGACGCTGGCTCGACGCCTGCGCCGGCGCCGGCGGCAAGACCCTTCAGCTCGCGCGCCTGCTCGGCGACGCCGGCCATGTGGACGCCACCGACATCCGCCCTGACATCCTCGATGAGCTGGACGACCGCGCCAAACGCGCCCGACTCGACAACATCACCATCGTCCGCGAGCCCACCGGCGCCTACGACGGTGTCCTCGTGGACGCACCCTGCTCCGGCTCCGGCACGTGGCGCCGCCAGCCACACCTCAAGTGGTATATTAAACCAGAGAGCATCACCTCGTTCACGAAGACGCAGCGGGAGATTCTCACCGCCAACGCCCCGCGCGTGAAACCCGGCGGACTCCTCATCTACGCCACGTGCTCGCTCAGTCAGCACGAGAACCACGATGTTGTCGCCGCGTTCCTGAAAGATCACCCGCAGTTCCAGCCCGAGCCCTCCGCCGACACGCACGGCGGCACCTTCGACGGCCTCGGCACGCTCCTCCTGCCGGGAACCCGCAACACGGACGGCTTCTACGTCGCCTTACTGCGTGAGTCCTGATTTTCTAGGCATCTAGGCCAGCCTGTCTACATTTCAAAAGTGCAGGTATTAAATATGAGCCGTGCCTTCACATCAGTCTCACAACATAACCTGGAGAAAAGATGAACCGCACACTGAATTGCGAAGCCGGCCATTACAATTTATCGCCAGTTGGTTTCCGGCTGGTAGCAGCTGATTTCCTTCAAGCTGCTGTTACGCCGAAAACAAAAGCATTCTCAATTGTTCCTTACTTCATGTGCTGTCGTGCCATCGAGCTCGCATTCAAAGCAGTGCATCTCGAAAGCAAATCGCAAGCTGCAGTGAAAGCGCGATTCTCCCACAATCTTAAGGAATCATATGATGCGTTACCCTTGGAGTGCCAAATCCTAGACAAGCGCGAAATCAAGCTCCTTACTACTTTAAGCGGCCTCTACTGGAATAAGGTCTTCGAGTATGTGCAACCTGGAGACGTAATGACTAAGTATACTCGTTTCCCGAATTTCACTGCCTTACATGCACTCGCGGCAAAAATCGTAGCATTGTCTGAAAGACGTGACTACAAGCCATAGGCTCATGCTTCAGTCGCTTTGCGTAGCCGTCCTCTGTATGATTCTCGCCAGCGTCGCCTCAGCCAAGGAAGCCGTCATTCTGCTCCATGGTCTGGCCCGGACGGACAAGTCGATGACGAAGATTGCGACGGTGCTGGAGGCCGAGGGCTTCATCGTCCTGAATGTCGATTACCCATCGCGCGAGGCCACGGTCGAAGACTTGGCGGCGAAAGTTATCACGGCCGCGCTCGCTAATCCCAAACTCATGGACGCGGAGCGGATCCATTTCGTGACCCACTCGATGGGCGGCATCCTCGTCCGGCAGTTCCTCAAGTCCCGCCATCCCGCCAATCTCGGCCGCGTCGTTATGCTCGGACCGCCCAACCAAGGCAGTGAAGTCGTGGACAAGATCGGCGATTGGCGCGCGTTCAACGCCCTCAACGGCCCAGCCGGCCAGCAACTCGGCACCGGGCCCGACTCCGTGCCGAATAAACTCGGTCCGGTGGACTTCGAGCTGGGCGTGATCGCAGGCGACTGGTCGATCAACTGGATCAACAGCCTCATGATTCCCGGCCCGGACGACGGCAAAGTCTCCGTCGAGCGCACCAAGGTCGCCGGCATGAAAGCCCACCGCATCGTCCATGTGACCCACCCCTACCTGATGAAGGACGATCAGGTGATTCGCCAGACGGTCCACTTTCTCCGCCACGGACAGTTCATGCCATAACGTATATCGGCCTTGGCCCGTCACAGTTCAGCGCTAGCTTTGAGACGAACCTCACTCAGTGAATATATTTTTTCTCCTCCCTTTCCTGGCGATGCTCGGCTGCGGTGCGGTCGGTCTGGTTTGCCTCATCATTGCCATCGCCAAGCGCAGTTGGAAGGGCGCGGCCTGGACCATCGGCGGCACCGGTGTCGCAATCGGTAGCCTGCTCGGGCTGGTATTCTTGTTCTCGCTGGCCATGGACAATTCGCTGCACCGTCCAGTGCCGGCAACAGAAGTCATCGGGACTTGGCAACTGACCGACTGGAGTGTCGCGATGGCCAAAAAATCGGACCCCGACCCTTACCGTCCGAGCAACGAGACCATTTATCAGATCGAGCTGCGGGCGGACGGAACCTGCCGCTATCGCTCGCTGCTCCAAATGCCGACAAGGTATGTTGACTGCCCTGGCACCTGGAAGATCACGCCGAAGATCAGGCAGACGGACGTTTCGGAATTGGATCTCAGTGTGCTGATTGATGGGTCGCAACGCGGATTTTCCCTGGAATTCGGTGAGGACAAGGGCGCCCTCTATCTCTTTTCCTATTGGGGCGATCCCGACGGTGTTGAGCTCCTGCGCTACGATAGAAAGCCCGGTATTTCTCACTAGTTGTTTAACCCGGCCAACGCCGGACTTGCGAATCCATCGCGGGCCGATTGGCTGTGCGGTCATGCCACGCATCCCGCTCGAGGACAATTTCACCGACGTCATCGGCAAGGCCCAGCGCGGCCACCAATTGACCGACGACGCCCTCGCCGCCAAGGCGGGCGTCACGATTGAGGAGTTGCGGGCCGTCAAGGGTGGCGAGATCCGCGACCACGTTATCCAGGCCATCGCCAAGCCCCTCCACCTCCATCGTGAGACCCTCCTCGCCCTCGCCCGCCGCGAGTGGTATCCCACACAGCCCGTCTTTCCCCGCGGCTTTGCCATGTTCAACACCCCGGACGGAGACATGACCGTCAACGCCTACCTCGTCTGGGATGGCAAGACCCGCCAGGCCGCCGCCTTCGACACCGGGACCAACGCCCAAGGTATCCTCGACACCATCGCGGGCGAGAACCTGACCCTGCGCTACGTTTTCCTCACCCACACCCACGACGATCACATCGCCGACCTGCCGCGCCTCGCCGCCACCGGCGCCGAGGTCTGGGCGAGCGAACTCGAGCCCCACCCCGGCGCGAAGACCTTTCAGGAAAACGCCCACTTCCACCTCGGCGAACTCTCGATCAAGACGCTCTTCACCTGGGGCCACTCGCCCGGCCAGACCTCTTTCTACATCACCGGCCTCGCGTGGCCGCTCGCCATCGTCGGCGATTCGCTCTTCGCGAGTTCGATGGGCGGCGGGCTCGTCTCCTACGACATGCAGCTCCGCAACAACAAGCAGAAGCTGATGACGCTGCCGGGCGACACCGTCTTCGCCTGCGGCCACGGCCCGCTCACCACGCTGAAGCAGGAGAAGAAGCACAATCCCTTCTTCGCCCGATGACAGAACCCGATTCTCACAGGAGAGCACAGAGGCCACAGAGAGAAATCATTTGGATCGGACCTCCTGCCTTTTCTCCGTTACCTCCTGTGCAAAATGAATGAGTCCGGTGCCCACGATCCCTACGCCGCGTTGCGGCACACCGGCTACCGGCACTTCCTCGCCGGCAATTTCCTTTCCAACATCGGCCGGCAGGCGCTGAGCGTCGCCGCCGCGTGGCAGATCTACCAGTGGACGAACTCCGCCACGGCCCTCGGCCTCGTGGGCCTCGCCAACGTCCTGCCGCTCCTCGCGCTCGTGCTGCCCGCCGGCGCGCTCGCCGACCGGCACGACCGGCGGCTCCTGATCCTGCGGAGCGCGGCGGTCTCAACCCTGCTGTCCCTCGCGCTGGCTGCGACCGCCTACTACCACGCCCGGATTCCCCATCTCGCGCTCCTCGACCACGCCAATGATCTCCTGCGCCACATCGCGCTCGTCTTTGAGCGCCACGCCGATCCCGCCTCCCTGCACTTCGATCGTCCGGCGCTGCCGCTGCTCTACCTGATTTTGTTTCTCCAAGCCACCGCCCGCGTGCTGGCCGGACCCGCCCGCGCCGCCATCGTCCCCTTGCTCATCCCGCCCTCAGCCTTGAGCAACGCC
>JAHFTH010000132.1 GCA_023269445.1 Lacunisphaera sp. | reverse complement strand
CGCGGGGGCGCCATTGAACATGTCGAACTGGTCGGAGGTGCGCATGCCGTCGGCCGCGGTGCCGGGGTTGTCGTATTCGACCGAGGGGGCCTGGCGGACGCGGCGCTGGCCGGCGTTGTAGATCCAGGCCAGGCGTGGCTCCTTTACCTGATCGAGGGTTTCGTGGACCACGAGGATGGAACCGGCGAGACGGGCCGGGGCGGTGACGGCCTGTTTGAAATAAATCAGCACGTTCTCCTTGGCGAGTTCCTGCATGAGGGCTTCCTGCGGGACGTCGTCGCGGCAATAGTTGAAGAGGAATTCATCCTCGAACTGCACGAGGTTGTAGCTGCCATCGCGCTGGGGGGCGGCCTGACCGATGTGGCGGACACCGGTGATGCCACGGTAGCGGGTGAGATGATTCCAGATGACTTGCAGGCCGTTCTCCGGTTGCGAGAAAGGCACGCCGAGCACGCAGCCGGAAATGCCATTGCCACCTGCCGTGAGGGCGGCCGTGGTCGCGTATTGCTTCGTGGCATCATAGACCCGCTGCGGGTTGGAGGCGCTGCGATGTGTCTTATAAACTGGGATGGAATAATCAGCGTAGGCCTTGAGCAGAGCTTGCTGGCCGGCCGTAAGCTTGTCGGCGTAGGCTGCGGCGTTGGCTGCGGTGATGGTGAAGAGCGGGCTCTCACCGGCGAAAGGGTCCTGATGGTGGTCGCCCACCTTGTAGCCGGCGGGTGGGGCGGTGATGCCGCCTTCCCACGCGGGAATGGAGCCATCGGCATTGCCGGCCCTTTCGCCGCCGAGCGGGGTGAGATCGTTGCCGAGGCGGCTGGGATCAGCGGCGCGGGTGACCAGCGCTGAGGACAGAACGCAGAGAGCGGCAGACAGAAGGAGTTTCGTTTTCATGGATGAAGGGGTAAGGGCGTCAGGTTAGAACGAATACTTCAGGGTGGCGGAAACGTAGTCGCGGTCGCCGAGCAGATTGTAGCGGCCGGCGCCGGAGAAGTTCACGTAGCGCAGTTCGCAGGCCCACGCATTCTGGAACGTGAAGTCGGCGCCGACGGTGACCGTCCTGCGACCATGGATGAAATTGCCGAGTGGGAGCGGGGTGTTGCCGCCGACATCATGGGCGAACACGAGGAGCGGCGAGACGTTGATGCCGTGAAAGACGTTGTTGTAGTCCAGACGCCCGACGAGCTGGTAGCCCCAGGAGAATTCATCGGCAAACGCGCTCGACGGTTCAGAGAGTGGCAGGATGCCGGAGGCGTTGCTGCCGGAGCCGGTCATGTAGGCGGCTTCGCCACCGACATAGGTTCCGTTGCCGTCGTAGCGCAGGGCGCTCTTGGCCGGCAGATCAGCCTGCACAAAGCCCACCTCGGCGAGCAGGGTGGATTGGGCGGCACCGAGAATGCCCCGGCCCACGCGCGTCGCAGTCATCTGGCCGGTCCAGACCTTATGCCGGCGGTAGCCGGGAATGTAGGTGTTCAACTGGCCGACGAAATTACCGATCTGGTTGTTCGTGCCGTAGGTGGGATTGATCGAGGAGAGTGCGGCGAACAGCAGTTCGACGTCGTCCACCTGCAACGGCTGGTTGGAGCGGTAGCTGATCTCACCCTGCAGGGCGATACCCTTGATGTTGGTGTTGAAGCTCGCTCCGACGAGATGGATGTCCTCCGGGAACTCGATGAGGTAGTTGCCGGTTTGCGCGGCGGTCAGGAAACCGAGAGTCTTGGCGCCGGCGGCAACCGATTGGGAGGCGGGATAAAACGCAGCATAAGGAGCGAGGGAAGGATCGAGGGATCCGGCTGGGACGCCAAGCAGGGCGGAGCCGACCAGCCCGGGTAGCACCACGGCCACGGTTCCGGCGGGAATACCGGCCCCGATCATGGCGGGGGCGATGTTGGCGTTGGCCAGCGCTCCGGCGGTGGCTTGCACAAAGGCCGAGCTGATGGCCGAGGTCGGCGTGCGGGCCGAGATGGCCGGCAGCCGGCTGTGATAATTCATGTAGTAGAAACCGAACTCCGTGTTGTTCAGTTTGTCCGCGAGGTAGCGCAGATTGACGCCGTATTGGCCGGATTTCTGGGGCTCGCCGTCCGTGCCGCGGAGAATCGCGCCGAGCGGGTTGCTGTCGGTGATGGCGCCAAAGCCGAGATAGACTTTCTTGCCGCCCTTGGCGACGAAGTCATTCGTGCTGAAATAGGTGCCCGGGGGATCGACGCGGGTGCGCTTCCAGTCGAGCAGGTAGAAGGCCTCCATGGTCAGGTTCTGCGTCAGGCTGAGGGAAGCGGAGACCATGTTGACAGGGAGCAATGCTTCCTTGAGCTCGGAGCCCGGGGTGCGGAGCTTGGCCACATCGATCGGGTTGACCGAGTTGATGCCGTTCGGGATGAACGTGCTCTCGCCCCAGCTCAGCACTTGCTGGCCGACGCGGAGGGTGGCGGGCATCGCGCCAAGGTCGAACTTGGTATAAAAATAGGCGTCGAGCAGTTCGCCGCCCTCGGCCACAATCCGCTTGGCCTCGCCCGTGAGCGGCGTGCGGGCGCGGCTGCCGTTGGAATTAACGAAGTCATTGAAATAATATCCGCGGACGAAGAGGCCGGAGTTCTTGTAGTCGAGCTGCAAGTCGTGGTTGGCTTTCACGAGGAAGGACGCGGTGCCCTTCTTGTAATTCAGGTTGCCGTCGTCGGCATTGACCGAGCGTTGCTGCCCGGCGACGCCGTTGAATGAATTGGTGATGCCGTAAAGCGCGGCATCGGGGTCATTCAGGCGGTAGAGCCCGCCGACCGAGAGGGTAGTGTCGAAACTGCCTTTGATTTCACCGATCTCGAAGACAAACGCCCAGGCGGACGGGACTGCGGTGCTGACGATGGCCAAGACGGCAAGGAACGGCCGGCACAGGCGATGACTGATAGCATTGCGTAGGTTCATAGGTAAGATGACACGGTGCTGCCTCAGGGGAACGAGGCGGGGTTGGGGGTAGGTTCACAGGCCACTGCCTGTTTATGACAAGCGATGAAGCGGAGGTTTCAGTTTGAATTCAAGTGCTAAACCACGGCTGCGTCGCAGGCCTGCTTAGGGCATTGAGTCAGTTTGATTTGTCGGATCGGGAGTGCTTGCTGTAGGTCGGGGTTTATCCCCGACATCCGGCGCTAGAGTGTCGGGCGTAAAGCCCGACCTACATCAAACCGACCCACTATGCGGATTAGCCTTTTGACGCGCGCGGCGAATCGACAACCTTCGAAGCATGGACGCCGCCACGCACATCCACATCAAGGGAGCCCGGGAGCACAATCTCCGGAACCTCGAGTTGCGCATCCCGCGCGGCAAACTGGTCGTGCTGACCGGACCGAGCGGCTCGGGCAAATCGTCACTGGCGTTCGATACGATTTATGCCGAGGGCTACCGCAAATACATGGAGAGTCTTTCGGCTTCGGCGCGGCAGGTGCTCGAGCAGCTCAAGCGGCCCGACGTGGACTTCATACACGGCCTCTCTCCGGTGTTGGCGATCGAGCAGCGCACCGGCGGCGGTTCGCCTCGCAGCACGGTCGCGACAGTCACAGAGGTGGCTGACTACGCCCGGTTGCTGTGGGCGCTGTGCGGTGAGCAGCGCTGCCCCAAGGACGGCGGCCACGTCGAGAAGCGCTCGCTCGACGACTGCCTCGCCCAGCTTTTTCGCGATGCCCCGGGCGAACGCGCCATCATCCTCGCCCCGTGGCTGACGGCCAAGCCGGCCGTGTTGCGCGACGAATTGCCCCGGCTGCGGCAGCGTGGCTTCCAGCGCGTGCGCATCGCCGGTGAGATCAAATCGCTCGACGAACCCAAACTGGTGCCCAACGGCGCGGAGGAGATCGCGGTCGAGCTGGTCGTTGACCGTGTCGTCATCACTGCCGGCCAGCGCAGCCGGCTCGCCGATTCGCTGGAGCTGGCTTTTCGCGAAGGCCAGAACCGCGCGCTCGTGCTGGTGCAAAAAGGGGCCGACGCCCCGTGGCGCGAGATTCCGTTGAGCCAGAGCCTGAGTTGCGTCGTCTGCGGCGACGTCTTTGACCTGCTCACGCCGCGACATTTTTCGTTCAACCACAGCGAGGGCGCCTGCGCCGAGTGCGGCGGGCTCGGTCGCAAGCTGGCGTTCAGCGAGGAACTGATCGTGCCCAAGCCCGAGAAGTGCGTGCGCGAAGGCGCCATCAAACCGTGGCGCATCGGCGGCCGCAATCTCATCATCCGCCACAGCACCATTCTCAAGCAACTGGCCGAGCAACTGCCCTTCGATGCGGAGACACCGTGGCAGGATCTGCCGGCGGAGACCCGGCAGGCGCTGTTGCACGGCGCGGGGGAGCGGCTGGTCAGTTTCCGGATTCGTCGCACGCAGAAAGCCGAACTCAAACCGTTCGCCGGCGTCATCGCGTTGCTCGACCAGGGCCGGCGCGAATCGCGCAGCGACGGTTACCGCGCCCGGCTGGCGACGTTCATGTCGAGCGGCGATTGTCCATCGTGCCACGGCTTGCGCCTCAACGCGCGCAGCGCGGCCGTGCTGTTGGGTGGGAAAAGTTTTGCGGAGTTCACGGCCGCGGATATCCGCCGTGCACTGGACTTCATGCAAAGCTTGCGTGCCATCCTGCCCGCGACCGACGCCGTGCGCGAGGTGCTGGACGGCGTGACGCAACGGCTGCATTTCCTCACCGAGACCGGGCTCGGTTACCTGACGCTCGATCGCGAATACACCACGCTCTCCGGCGGCGAAGCCCAGCGCGTGCGGCTCGCGACGCAGCTCGGCATGGGTCTGGTGGGCGTCATCTACGTGCTCGACGAGCCGAGCATCGGGCTGCATCCGCACGACAACCAACGCCTGCTCGCTACGCTCCGCGAGTTGCGCGATCGCGGCAACACGGTGCTCGTGGTCGAGCACGACGCCGACACGATGCGCATCGCCGACGAGTTGATCGAGCTCGGGCCCGGGGCCGGCACGGAGGGTGGACAAATTCTTTTCCATGGTTCGCCGGCCGAGTGCGCCAAACTTTCGCCGAGGGAATCCCGCACGGGTGCCTACCTCGCGGGCAAGGAGGGTGTCGTCAAGGACGCCAAGGCCAAGGAGCCCGACGGCCGCTGGCTCACGGTGAAGGGCGCGGCCGAGCACAACCTCAAGGAGGTCGAGGCGAAATTTCCCGTTGGGCTGCTGACCTGCGTCACGGGCGTGTCGGGCTCGGGCAAGAGTTCGCTCGTGAATGACATTCTCGCCACAGCGGCGGCGCGGAAACTGAATGGTGCGACCAAGATCATTCCGGGTCGCCATCGCGGTCTGACCGGACTCGAGCACTTTGAAAAAGCCGTGGTGGTGGATCAGGAGCCGATTGGCCGCAGCCCGCGCTCGAACCCGGCGAGCTACGTAGGCCTGTTGGATTTGTTGCGCGACCTGTTCGCCAAGCTGCCGCTAGCCAAGGTGCGCGGCTACAAGGCGAACCGTTTCAGTTTCAATGTGCGCGGCGGGCGCTGCGAGCGCTGTCAGGGCGACGGCCAGATCCGGCTCGACATGCAGTTCATGGCCGATGCCTACGCGCCGTGTCCGAGTTGCGACGGGCGGCGCTTCAACCGCGAGACACTTGAGGTGCGCTACCATGGCAAGAGTATCGCCGACGTGCTCGCGTTGACGGTGCGCGAAGCGATGGAACTGTTTCGCGCTCATCCGCGCATCATGGAAAAACTCAACACGCTCGATGCCGTTGGCCTCGGTTACCTCCAACTTGGGCAGTCGGCCACGACGTTGTCGGGTGGCGAGGCGCAACGTATCAAACTTTCGCTCGAGCTGAGCAAACGCGAGCAGGGCACCACGCTCTACATTCTCGACGAGCCCACGACAGGCCTGCACTGGACGGACATCCAGCGGTTGATGGATTTGCTCTTCAAGCTGCGCGACACGGGCAACACGCTCGTGGTCATCGAGCACAACCTCGATGTGATCCGGCTGGCCGACTGGGTCATCGACCTTGGCCCCGGGGGCGGACCCGACGGCGGAGAGATCGTCTATGCCGGACCGGTGGACGGACTGGAGCGGGAGACGCGCTCGCTCACGGGGCAGGCGTTGGGGTAGGGCGCGCCGTAAGGACAATCGCGGACGGCCAACCTACACACCCCGCCCTGTCGGGCACCCCTCTTCATAGAGGGGACTTCGGCTGCGCTGATTTGATTCCCCTCTATCAAGAGGGGTGGCGCGCAGCGCCGGGGTGTGTTGGCTTGTGTAGCGGGTGCAGGCTACGGCGCGAACTGTGGGTGGCGTTCGATGCGTTGCTCGAATGCGGTTTGTTGCGCCGCGGTCAGACCGGCGGGATATTTCGCGTCACTGCGGCGCCAACGCGCGAGCCAGTCGGCACCGAGGAGCTGGGGCGCATCGCCCGAGGTTCCGCGCTGCGTGAACGCGACGGTCGTGGTCGCCTTGGGCCCGGTGCTGACGCCCTCGGCGACGAAGAAGCCTGCGAGCAGCAGCGCGGCGCGCACCGCTGTGCCCGCTGCATAGGTGTAGAGTTCCGCCGGGGCCGGCTGGCAGTGACGGTGAATGCGGGCAAAGACGTCGGTGTGCCACAGCGCCGTGTCGGTCTTGGCCGAGAACGGATCGAAGAAAATCAGATCGGGCGCGGGTGCGCCCTCAAGGTGTTCGAGAAAATCGCCGCGCAGCAACCGCCAGTCGATGAGGCCCGAGGCGTGGCCCCAGCGTCCCTTGTTGAGCAGGCCGTGCGGTGCGCCGTGACGGAGGTGGGGAAAGTGCGAGGCGTGACGCGCGGCGAGGATGAGCGGGTCGAGATCGCGCTCAAAACTGATGAGATGCAGCGGACGCAGTGCGGCCGGACCGGCGGTGGCGAGTTCGGTTTCCACGCGGTGAACCGCAGCCATGGCATTGGACGCAGCCCCGAGGCCGACATCCCAGGCGACGAGCGGTTGTTCGTCGTCGGATGAGCGACGGCGCAGGCGGAGCGCGAGGCGCGATTGCTCGACGTAGAGCCGGTTGGCTTCGTCCTCGGGGGCGGAGACGGAGTGCATGACTTCGCCGGAGCTGAGCTGGCGGATGCTGGAGAAACCCTGCGGTGAAGTCTGGATTTCGTAGTCGCCCCGCCGGGGCGTGACGCGGGCCTTGGCCGGCGCGGGATGGACCGCAGGGTTGGCCTCGTCCTCACGCACGAGGGCCACGCGTTGGCGTTCGTAGTAGGCGGGGAAATCGCCGGCCAGGATCGCTGCGCGGATCTCAGCCATGAGGCGCTGATAGAAAGCGAGGTTGTGGACCGACAGGAGGTTCCAGCCGAGGACTTCGTCGGACTTGATGAGGTGGTGCAGGTAGGCGCGCGAGTAATCGCGGCAGGTGGAGCAGTCGCAGGCGGCGTCGAGCGGCTCGTCGGCAAATTTATACGCGGCGCGGCGGAGGTGCAGACGGCCGTGAGAGGAGAAGGCGGTGCCGCGCTGAGCGAGCTGCGTGGGAATGATACAGTCGAACATGTCCACGCCGCGGTGCACGGATTCGAGGATGTCGATGGGCGTGCCCACCCCCATGAGGTAGCGCGGAAGGTCCTTGGGCAGGTGATCGGTGGTCAGGCCGGTGAATTCGTAGCGCTGCTCGTGTGTCTCGCCGACGGCGAGGCCGCCGATGGCCAGACCGTCGAAGGGCAGGGCGCGGAGATACTCCGCGCTGCGGAGACGGAGGTCGCGGTGACAGGCGCCTTGCACGATGCCGAACAGGGCGGCGGGCGAATCGCCGCGAGCGCGCAGGGAGCGCTCCGCCCAACGATGCGTTAGATGCATGGCGGCTTCGGCCTCGGCGAGCGAGGCGGTGGATGCGATGCATTGGTCGAGCACCATCATGATATCACTGCCGATAGTCTTCTGCATCGCGATGCTGGACTCGGGCGAGAGGAAATGAACCTCGCCATCCACGTAGCTGCGGAACTGGGCACCGGCCTCGGTCATGACGCGGGACTCGGGCAGGGAAAAAATCTGGAAGCCGCCGGAATCGGTGAGCACGGGCCGGTCCCAGTGCATGAAGCGGTGAATGCCGCCGAATTTCCGGAAGACCTCCGGACCCGGGCGGAGCAGCAGGTGGTAGGTGTTGGCAAGGAGCACTTGGGCCCCGATGGCTTTGAGACCATCGACGTTCATGTTTTTGACCGTCGCTTGGGTGCCCACGGGCATGAAAACCGGGGTGCGCACTTCGCCGTGCGCGGTCGTGAAACGCGCCGCGCGGGCCTTGGAACCGGGGGATTCTTTTTCGAGCGTGAAGGAGAGGCGGGACATGCGGGTGCGGTGGGGAGCAATCACTTGGGGTGGACCACGGCCGATGGCAAGGCGGCACACACGACCATGCGTCTGACCCGGGTTAGCGCGGAGCCTTGAGATCACGAATCACAGTAACGGCCTGCTGAATCTTGGCGGCATGATTGCTCAGGCCTTCGGCTTCCAACACCTCGAAACGTTTGTGCTGAAAGATGGGGGACTCGACCTTTGGTCCGCCCTCGTCGGCCGCGTCCTTGAGTGCACCGCCAAATGCCGCCACGAGCCGGTTCATCTGGCCGACTTCGGCCAGAAGCTTCTTCTCGTTGCGACCGGGCCAGTAGTTGCCCTCGTCAGTGATCGTCACTTTCACGCCCAGCCGTTCCCAGATGAGCAGCAGGTCGATGACCGCACGGTGACATTTCAGGAAATGGGCTTCGCCATGCAGACTGGCGTATTGGGTCTTAGAGAAACTCTCCAGACGCCAGCCATGGCCGCAGCGCGTGGGCAATACCGTTTCACCCAATTGCATCTGTTTCGGATAATGGCACAGGCCAAACAGCGCGGGCTCGCAGCCCTCGCCGATGTCGACGGTGAAGCACCAACCGGCCCGTGGCTTTACTTCAACCCAACGGTCCGGAAACCTAGGACCGGCTTTGCGACACAATGCCGCGAACGGATGTTTTATAGCTGGGACGATTGGGGAAATGCCGACGAGTCCGGACCGGCTGACGAATTGCTCCATCTGCCGATACACCCGTTGCATGATGAAATTCACCCGCGTCGATGAAACGGGCCGAGTGAGGGCCAGCTTATAGTGAATGGTCAAACCCATAGCTCAACGGGCGGTCAGTCCGCTTCGACGGCGGGAGCGGGATTTCCCGCACCTTCGACGAGGGCGATTTCTTCAGGCGTGAGGCCATAGAGTTGATAGACGAGCTGGTCGATTTCCCGGT
>JAHFTH010000131.1 GCA_023269445.1 Lacunisphaera sp. | reverse complement strand
ATTGCAACGCCGTGTGTTACCCGAGACCGTGCGCCTGTCGCTGCTGGCCCCCGAGGCCCGCGCCCAAGCCGAGCGACTCGGGCCCAACCACCCGATGCTGGAGGACTTCGCCTTCGAGCTCATCGGGGCGAATCCGTTCCAGATCATCAGCGCGTGGGAGCTGCGCACCTACATGACCGACGTGCTCCTGCGCGACAGCGATGTGTTCAGCATGGCGCACTCGCTGGAATTGCGCGTCCCGTTCGTGGACCGCGTGCTGCTTGAGTGGCTGTGGCCTCAGTCGCACTGGTTCAAATACGACCCGCGCCAGACCAAGCGTGCGCTGGCCGACGCCACCGCCGACCTCGTGCCCGCCCCGATCCGCACCCGCAAGAAGCAGGGCTTCACCCTGCCCTTCGCCCAGTGGATGCGGGGCGAACTCAAGCCATTCCTCGACGAGACGTTTTCACGCAGCTCGCTCGCCGCGTGTCCGTGGCTCGACGCCAACGAGGCCGCCCAGCTCTGGCACGACTACCTCGCGCAACGTGACGCCCGCGCCTGGTCGCGAGTCTGGTCACTCGCCGTGCTCATCGCGTTCGCCAACCGCCGCTCCGCGCCATGAACGCCCTGCTGCTTTCTCCTGAACTATTCCGGCACGAGGGCGGCATCGCCCGGATCATGCGGCTTTACCTGAAGGCCCTGTGCGAAATCGCCGGCCCGGACGGGCATGTCGATTCCGTGGTGCTGAACGATCAACCCGGCCCCGAGCCCCGGCTCGCCCGCTATGCGACTGACCGGCTGGGCGAACATGTCGGCTGCGACCGCAGCAAATTGCGTTTCATCCGCCACACCCTGCGGCTGGCCCGCCGAGCGGACACGCTCGTCTGCGCCCACCTGCACCAGCTCCCGATCGCGTGGCTGGCGGGCAAGCTCAACCCCCGCCTGAAATACCATCTCGTCGCGCACGGCATCGAAGTCTGGCGGCCCTACCGCGGGCTCGAACGCCGCGCCCTGCTCGGCGCGCACCGCATTCTCTGCGTCAGCGAATACACCCGGCGACAGATGCTGCGCTTCTGCCCGGAGCTGCAGGCCGAGCGGCTCATCGTGTTGCCCAACGCGCTCGACCCGCACTTCGCCCCGGAACTGAACGACCAAGTTTCCAAGGCCCCCTTCGCGCTGCCCCGCATCCTCACGGTCGGCCGCCTTTCCGGAGCCGACACCTACAAGGGATTCGACACGCTCATCGAGGCCATGCCGCTCGTCCGCCGCGATTATCCCACGGCCCGTCTTCGCATCGTCGGCAAAGGGGACGACCAGCCGCGCCTCACCGCCCTTGCCGCCCGCCTCGGTGTGACTGGCTCGGTAGATTTTCTCGGCCCGATCGATGACGAAAGCCTGCGCGCCGAATACGCCGCGTGTGATCTCTTCGCCTTGCCGAGTCGCAAGGAGGGCTTCGGCCTCGTCTACCTTGAGGCCATGACTTACGGAAAACCCTGCATCGGGGCCCGCGCGGGCGGCGTCCCTGAAGTCATCAACGATTCCGTCGGCCAGCTCGTCGAATACGGCAACCTTGCCGACCTTGCCGCCGCAGTGTCCGATCTGGTGCGGCACCCGCGCGATTCAGAGGTTGTGCGTCGTCACGCCGAGTCATTTGCTTTCCCCACCTTCCAGCGCCGCCTCGCCGCGATCCTCGACTGAACCATGGCCCACCCCGACACCCCCGAACTCGTGCTCGAAGCCGGCCGCGCCAGCCGCAATTACTGGTGGGACCTCTGGCGCTACCGCGAGCTGCTCGGCTTCCTTGCGTGGCGCGACATCAAGGTCCGTTATAAGCAGACCGTGCTCGGCGTGCTCTGGGCGTTGATCCAGCCGGCCGTCACCCTCGCCGTATTCACCTTTATCTTCGGTAAGCTCGCCGCGATGCCCGCGGGCAATGTGCCCTACCCGCTCCTCGTCCTTTGCGGTCTGCTGCCGTGGCAGCTTTTTTCCGCCGCCTTTTCCAACGCCAGTGGCAGCCTCGTGTCCAACACCCACCTTATTTCCAAAGTCTATTTTCCGCGCCTCATCGTGCCCCTCTCTTCGGTGGCCGTGGCCCTGATCGACTTCGCCGTGGTGCTTGTGCTGCTCGTGGCCCTGTGCCTCTGGTGGCAGTTCGTGCCCGACTGGCGCGTGCTGCTGCTGCCCGTCTTCATTGCGCTGACGCTGCTCACCGCGATCGGCACCGGACTGTGGTTGACCGCGCTGACGGTGAAATACCGCGACTTCCGCTTCGTCGTGCCGTTCCTGCTCCAGATCGGTTTGTTTCTTTCCCCCGTCGGTTTCAGCTCGACGAACCTGCCGACTTGGCGGGCGCTCTATTCTTTCAACCCCATGGTGGGGGCGATCGATGGCTTCCGCTGGTGCCTGCTGCGCGGCGAGCCCGCCCTCGACCCGCTCAATCTCGCCATCTCGGCCGGCATGGCCGCGTTCCTGCTCGCCTCCGGCCTCTGGTATTTCCGCCACACCGAGCGCACCTTCGCGGACCTCATCTGACCATGAGCCAACCCACCATCAGCGTCGAGGGACTCGGCAAGCGCTACTATTTATCTCACCAGAAGCGACAGGACACGCTGCGCGATTCGCTCACGCAGCAGTTCCGCCGGCTGGGCCGGCGGCTAACCGGAAGCGGCCCAACCGAACCCGAGGGCGAGGAATTCTGGGCGCTCCGCGACGTCTCGTTCCAAGTCAGTCAGGGTGATGTTGTGGGTATCGTCGGGCGCAACGGTGCCGGTAAGTCCACGCTGCTGAAACTCCTCTCCCGCATCACCGAGCCCACGACCGGCCGGGCCGTCATTCGCGGCCGGGTGGCCAGCCTGCTGGAGGTCGGCACCGGATTTCACCCCGAATTGTCCGGCCGGGAAAATATTTTCCTGAACGGTGCCATCCTCGGCATGTCCCGCGACGAGATTCGCCGGAAGTTTGACGAGATCGTCGCCTTCGCGGAGGTCGAGCGTTTCCTCGACACGCAGGTGAAACACTACTCGAGCGGCATGTATGTGCGCTTGGCCTTCGCGGTCGCGGCGCATCTCGAGCCCGAGATTCTGATCGTGGACGAAGTGCTCGCCGTCGGCGACGCTCAGTTTCAGAAGAAGTGCCTCGGCAAGATGAGCGAAGTCGCTCGCGATTCCGGCCGCACCGTCCTCTTTGTCAGTCACAACACTGCGGCCTTGCAGGCCATCTGCCGCACCGGCCTGTGGCTGCAACAGGGCCGCGTCGCGCAGACCGGCCCAATCGCGGATTGCCTTGCCGCCTATCTCAGTTCCGGCAACGAGGCCGCCACCTACACCGCGACCAACCCGAACAAGCCGCACATCACTTCAGTCACGCTGGACCGCACGGCGCTCGCCCAGGGCCGGTTCCGCATCAGCGTCGGTTTCAAATCCTCGACGCCGCTGGGCCGCCCGGTGATTGGCGTCACGATCTTCAGCAAACTCGGCCAGCCGCTGGCCGGGTCCAACGGCCGGATGATGGGGGAGCAATGGACGCCCTCGGCGATGCGCGAGGGATTGATCATTGCCGAGATCGATCCCCTGCCTTTGCACAGCGACACCTACCGGGTTTCCGTCTATCTCGGCGATGCGGGGCAGGACTATGACCAGAAGCTGGAGGCGGTGGAGTTCGACTACATCTCGCCGCATTTCTACCCGCAGTGCCCGCCGCTCTCGGTGATCGGCCAGTATGACCTGCCTTGGAAGTGGTCGGTTGAGCCCTGAGACCGTTGAGCATCATCTGCGCTTTCCTTGTTTGAATCCTGTTGCCCAAAAACGGATCGCCGAATTGGACGGCTTGCGGGGTCTGGCCATCATTCTGGTGCTGTGGCATCACTTGATTGAAACCAGCTTGCCACCCGGGCCTTCGACTTGGTTGGGATGGCTGCGGGCTGGCACCAGCCTTTCCTGGACAGGCGTGGATTTGTTCTTCGTGCTCTCGGGCTATTTCATCGGCGGCATTTTGATCGACCAGCGCGACTCGCCTAGGCTGGCGCGAACCTTTTACGGGCGGCGCGCCGCCCGCATCCTGCCGCTCTACTATGTCACGCTGGGGATCTATCTGGCTGTCGGCTTCGCCGGATTCGAGCCCCTCCATCCTGCGTGGGTTTACAGCTTGTTCCTGACCAATCTGGCCTTCGCCTGGACGAATGCATGGGACTCACCGAGTTTCTCACCGCTGTGGTCTATCGCGGTGGAGGAGCAATTTTATCTGGTGGCTCCGTGGGTGGTCCGTTGGTTGCCCGGCTCCCGGCTCCCCGCGTTTTTGCTCACCCTGATCGGGTTCGCCTGGCTGCTCCGCTCCGGGATGTATTATTATCATCCCGAAAAACATCTGGCGCTTCATGTGCTGACGCCCATGCGTATGGACACCCTCGCATTGGGTGCATTGCTGGCTTGGGCGGTGCGGAATGATGCCCGGTCGATCCTACAGCAAGGGCTGGCCCGCACCTGGCCTCTCTGGCTGGGTTTCAGCGCCCTGCTTTTTCTCGGCCTCACCGCCTGCGGTTATCTGGGACTCGCACAGGTGAATGCCTACGGTGGTTTCACGCTGCTCGCAGTCATCTATGCTCTACTGGTCGCGCTAATCGTGATGGTGCGCCCTCCCATCCTCTTGCGCCTTTTTTCCCTCCGCCCGCTGGTCCTGCTCGGCCGCTATTCCTACTTCATCTATTTGTGGCACATGCTCATTGGCTGGGGGATCATCCGGTATCTGGGGGGTTCCGACTTTGTGCTCAGCTCCCCCCGCAGTCTCGCGATTGTGTTACTCGCCATTGGTGGCACAACCCTCGCCAGTGTGTTTTCCTGGAAATTGCTTGAGCAGCCCATGATCAAACTCGGCCACCGCGCCACTTACTGAAGGTGTCTGTCCCGCCCTATTCCGACCTGCCTGCACCCGCCCCCGGCCGCACGGGCTGGCCCTGGACCGCACCGGCCGGCCAAGCCGGGCCGGGCGACACGCCGCCCGGCGGCTGGCCCAAGATCACCATCGTCTGCCCGTCGTATCAGCAGGGTCGGTTCATCGAGGAAACCATCCGCTCCGTGCTGCTGCAGAACTACCCCGCGCTCGAATTCATCATCATGGACGCCGGCAGCACCGACGGCACCGTCGAGATTCTGCAGCGTTACTCGCCTTGGCTCACCTCCTGGGAGTCCCAACCGGATCGCGGTCAGGCCCACGCCATCAACAAGGGTTGCGACCGGGCCACGGGCGAAATCATCGGCTGGATCAACAGCGATGACTATTACTTGCCAGGCGCCTTCGCCACCGTGGGGCGCACTTATCGGACCGCGTCAAACCGGCTCCTGTATGGCGATTGGGCCAGCCGGCAAAACGAGGATCCGGCCCTGACCTTCCAAAAGGAGCGGCCCGCTTTCGCCTTTCAGGTTGCCGTGGGCGGGCGCCAACTCCCCAGCCACGCCACTTTTTGGCCGCGCCACGCTCATCAGCGCCTGAACGAAAGCCTGCAATTCACCATGGATGCAGAGTTGTTCAAGCGCCTGGCCGCATCAGGCCTTCGCCCCAAGCATCTGGCCGCACCGCTGGCCGTGTGCCGCTTGCATCCAGCTTCCAAAACTTCCCGCATCATTGATGTGGCCCGGGCCGAATCCGCGGCGTGGAGTCTCGCCCAGCCTTGGCATACCCACTGGCGCTGGCTGTTTTCCCGTCTCCTCGACCGGGTGACGCGGGATCTGCCCCGTTAGTCCATACCCTGAATTCCCTTCAGCCCATGTTTCCAACCAACCCGGCCGACTCAGCCGCCCTGCTTTCGCGCCGCGCTTGGTTTGTGCTCACTATGGTATTTGCCCTGAGCTTTGTCCATTTCTGGGTGCGCACCATCCCGGTTCGACTGGCGAATCCCGACGATGTCGCCTTTCAGGGAGTTACTGACGAGAACACCGTGGCTGCCTTCACGAGCCGAAACGCCCTTGAGCAGGGCCGCTTTTATTTCGAGAGCCCGGTTTTCGGCTGGCTGTTTTCGGCGCACTACAAAGTCCACCAGCCGTGGCTTTACAGTCTGATCCGGGCCGGGGCGCTCTTCACCCAGATTGGACTGGCCGGTTGGCAGCTGGCCCGGATAACCCGCCGTCCGGCTTGGGGCGCCACCCTCGCCTTGTTCATTCTGAGCACGCTGCATATCCCGCTCACGTTCTACCCGGTGCTTTCTTATCCCAATTTCTGGATCGGATTCACCGCCGTGCTGACCGCCCTGCATTTCCATCTGAGCTATCTCCTCCGACCCGGCTTGGTGACCGGCATACTCACCGGTGCCTGCTTTCTACTGGCGGGCCTGATGCATGAATTCTTTCTCGTATTCCTGCCTCTCCTCCTCGCTCTGGCCTGGCTACGACCCCATCCGGGCTGGTCCGGCTGGCTGCGCGCCAATCTGGTTCCGCTCGTAACGGCCGGGGGCTATGCGGTTGTTTTCGCACTTTTTGCCCGCGAGTTTCCCACTCACTATGCCGGCACCCAATTTTCTTCCGCGATCTATCCTGCTGGCCAGGTCGTGGTGCGACAGATGGCCGGCATCGTTCCCGGTTTCGAACTGCTGATCCGGCGCCTGCCTCCTGAAACCACTGGCCCGTTGCTCCGCGACCTGCCGGAAATCATCCGGACCGTGACCGGAATTCCCTGGCCCGATCTGCTGCTGGGACTGGTCGAGGCGGCAACCCTCACCGGCTTGCTGCTTCACTGCGCCCGTCACCCGCCGTCGCTTGGACGCCACTGGCCTTGGGCGCTCGTCTTCGCCGCCTTCCTCAACCTGCCGATCGCCTTTTCCCAGAAATATCAAATCTTCATCCTGCACCGGGAATTTCCCTACGCCTACGCGTTCTATTCGTATTTTTTCCTCTGTCTCGCCCTCATCGCCGCGCCCGACTGGTGCCTGCGGCGCCAGTCGGGCTCGTTCAACCACCGGTTGCTGCCTAGCCTCGTCGGCCTCGTGATCGCCGCGCTCTGTCTCTCCGCCATGGCTTCAAATTATCGCGTCCTGCAGATCCTGCAGCAGAGATACAACTGACCTGAGGTCCCATGCTCCTCACTGTTATCATTCCTACCCATAACCCGGACCCGGCGCGCTTGCAGCGCACCCTGCTCGGCCTGAGGGCCCAGACCCACCCGGCCGCCGACTGGGAGCTGGTGCTCGTCAACAACGCCTCAACCAATTTCCCGTCAGCTTCATTTTTCTCCGACTGCGCTCCGCAAAATTCCTCCGTCGTGCTGGAGCCCGAGCTGGGCCTGACCGCCGCCCGACGGCGCGGCCTCACCGCTGCTCGCGGCGACCTCGTCGTCCTCGTCGATGACGACAACGTGCTCGCCCCGAATTATCTGGCCGAAGTCGCCGCGCTTTTTGCCACCCAACCCCGGCTCGGAGCCGCCAGCGGCAAATCCCTGCCGGAATTTGCCGTAGATCCAGCAGAATGGACCCGTGAATTCTTCCCGCTGCTCGCCCTCCGGGACTTGGGCGAGGCGCCGTTGATCGCCACCAGCCTCCGCCCCGCCGGAGCGACCTGCAACGAATACCCGGTCTGTGCACCCATCGGGGCCGGCATGGCGCTGCGGCGCGCGGCGTGGGAAGCCTGGTTGCAAGCACCTGCGGCCCACTCGCTCAGCGACCGGCGCGGCTCTGCCCTCTCCTCGGGCGGCGACAACGAGATCGTCTGCCAAGTCCTGGAGGCCGGCTGGCACGTGGCGTATTTTCCGAGCCTGGTGCTCACTCACCTGATTCCGGCCGCGCGCCTTGAAGCGGACTATCTCGCCCGGCTTAATCGCGGTATCCAGGAATCGTGGATCCAGGTGCTGGCACAACATGACGCGAGCCCTTGGTCGCCGCTGACTCCATGGGGCGCAACTCTCCGGCAAATGCGCGCCTGGTTCACGCACCGCGCTTGGAGTTCACCCGCCGCCCGCATCCGCTGGCAGGGGGCCTGCGGACACTTTGCCGGGCGCGCCCACCTATGACCAATCTAACCGTCAATCCGCGGCGACTGGTCCTCATCGTCTCTGCCAGTCTCGCGTTGAGCGTGCTGTTTTTCTCACCCCGTCTCTGGCTGATGAAAAGTTACGTGGCCGGTTCCTTTCAATGGGATCGCGCCCACACGTTCCTCCAGCAATGCGAGCAGCCTCTGCGCCGCGACATCGAACCTGCGATGCTCTGGCGCCTGCTGCCGCCGCTGGTCGCTCACACGCTGCACCTGCCGGGCAACACGCCGCTTGCTCTGCCCTGGCTCGGTCTGTTCGCCGCCACCACCTACGCGGCCGTGCTCCTGCGCCGGCGGCTCGATGACCCGCGATTTGTCTTCGGCGGCACGCTGCTCTTCGCGACGACCTCCGCCGTGCTCGTGCCGGTTGGCTGGCTCGGAATGAACGATGCCTGGGTGTGGCTCGGTCTGTTGGTCGTGGCTTTCGGTCGCGCCCCGTGGGCCGCGCCACTCGCTTGCCTGCTCTGCCCGTGGGTGGACGAACGCTTCATCATCGGCTTTCCGCTGGCCTGGCTGGTCGCGCGGTTGGAACGCAGCGAACCGCTGTTCGGCAAGCCGACCCTCTACGCGCTCTGGCTGGTCCCCTACGCGCTCATCCGCCTGACGGTCAGCCGGCACGATGCCGCCGCGAGTGAATCTACCGCCGTCTTCCTCCACTTGCAGGTGACCCAGAGTCTTCAACTGCTCCCACTTGTGCCGCTGGGCTGGTGGATGGGCCTGCGGGCGGCGTGGGTCGCCGTCGCCTATGCGCTCTGGGATTTGCCGCGAACGCGCGGCGCGCTGGCCGCCGCGATCCTATTGGGCACGCTCGGAATTTCCGTCTTGCTCGCTTCTGATCTCAGCCGCTCTGCGGCCATCGCCACGCCGCTGGTGCTGGCCGGTTGCTTCGCCCTAGCGCGACGTCATCCCGCCCAAGCGCCCCGGCTGATGTTGATCCTCGGGGTGATCAACCTGATCATTCCCGCCGCCCATCTGACCTACGTGCACATCGACCCGATCAATCCGCTGCCGATCGAGCTCATCCGCTTGTTCCGCTAACCCCCTGCCCGACCAACATGCGTCTCCCTCTCCAGGAATTTTTCGGCCGCTTCCCGGTGAAAATTCTGCGCGGTCTGGCCCGTGGTGCGTGGTGGTCGATTTATCCTTACTCCGCTTATTGGCGGCGCGGTGGTGCGGATCCCGCCATTGATCATGTCCTCCAGCGCTACGCCGCTTTGCCTGGAATCGTCTGCTGGGACATCGGTGCCCATTACGGAATTTACGCCGTGGGACTTGCCCGGGCTGTCGGCCCGACCGGA
>JAHFTH010000130.1 GCA_023269445.1 Lacunisphaera sp. | reverse complement strand
GTCGCGATCGTGGGCTCGCACGGCAAGACGACCACCACGGCGATGCTCATCACGGCGTTGCAGCGGGCGCAATTTCCCAGCGGCTGGATTCTCGGCGGACTCTTCAACGATGTGGGTGGGGTGCCCTCACCCCGCGGGGAAGGGCTTCCACCTGCCAGAGCAAGCGAAGCCGATTGGGTCATCGCCGAAGTGGACGAGAGCGACGGCACGATCGGCCGCTTCAGTCCGGAGGTGACGCTGGTCGTGAATCTCGATTGGGACCACGCTGACCATTACCCGAAGCTGGCCGATCTCGAGACGGCTTTCGCCGCGCTGCTGGCGCGGACGAAGGGCGCGGTTTTCCTCAGCGATGCCTGCCAGATGTCGGCGCGGATTGCGGCCCGCGGCGGTCTGTCCGCGCCGGTTCATACCTTCGGCCGCACGGGGGAATACCAATGTCATCTATTATATGACAAACCATCTGGGCAGACTCTGGCCTTGGGTGGCGAATTTTCCCTAACGGAGGCCAAGGCTCAGACCCACGGCGAATTCAACGCGGCCAACGCCGGCGCGGCACTGGCGGTCGCGCAGCATCTCGGGGTCAAGATTGAGTCCACCTCGCTGGCCGACTTCGCGGGTGTTCGCCGTCGGCAGTCGGTGCTGCACGCTTCCAACATCCGGGTTTATGAGGACTACGCGCACCATCCGACCGAGATCCGCGCCTTGCTGGCGAGTTTGCGTCGGGGCGGAACGGGAAGACTCGTGGTCGTCTTCCAGCCGCACCGCTACACGCGCACGGCGCAGTTCAAGGCCGAGTTCGCCGCGGCGCTCGCCGGGGCCGATGGTCTTTTCCTGATGGATGTCTACGCGGCGAGCGAGTCGCCGGTCGCGGGCGGCACGACGGCCGACATCTACGCCGAGCTGAAGAAGAGCGGTGCGGCGGACCACATCACTTATCTGCCCGGCAACGATGCCGGCCTGCTCCTAGCGCTGAAGGGCGCGCTCAAACCCGGCGACACGGTGGCTTTTGTCGGCGCGGGTGACATCGAGCAGACCGCGCGGCAGTTCGTCGTCCGGCTCAAGGCCGAGGAACAACGCGAAGCCGGGTGGAATGATTTTCTCACTGCGGCCCGCGTGCGGCTCACCCCCGACACCAAGCTGCTTGAGCGTGAGGTGCTCGCGGCGAAGACCACGATGCGCGTCGGCGGCCCGGCCCGGGTCTATGTCGAGCCGGCGGGCACCGAGGATTTGCGAAACCTTTTGCTGGAAGCCAACCGCCGCCACTTGCCCGTGCTGCTGCTCGGGCGCGGGTCGAACCTCATCATCCCCGACGAGGGCGTGGACGGCTTGGTGATCAGCCTCGGTCATGCAAACTGGCAGAAGTTTGAGGCGCATCCGGACGGACGCATCTGGACCGGGGCGGGCCTGCGGCTAAAAAATCTTTGCGGCCTCGCCACGAAGGCGGGCTTGAAGGGCTTCGAGTTCCTCGAGGGCATTCCCGGTTCGGTCGGCGGCGCGCTGCGCATGAACGCCGGTGCGATGGGCGGCTGGATGTTCGACGTGGTCGAGGAGGTCCAGTTGATGACTTTGGCGGGTGAGGTTCGAATGATGCCGAAAGCCGCGATGCATGTGGACTACCGGCATTGCGCGGAGCTGCACGACGCCATCGCGCTCGGTGCGTGGCTGCGTCCGGCCGCTAATGCCGACGCGACCGACATCCGCCGGCAGATCGATGTTTACCAGAAGAAGCGCGTGGAGTCCCAGCCGCGCGAGCCGAGCGCCGGCTGCATTTTCAAGAATCCGCCCGGCACCTCCGCCGGCCGGCTCATCGACGAGGCCGGGCTCAAGGGCGAACGGGTGGGGGACGCGGAGGTCTCGGCCGTTCATGCCAATTTCATCGTCAACCGCGGCCACGCCACCAGCGCCGACATCATCGGGCTGGTCAAAAAAGTGCGGGCGCGGGTGAAGAGCTCACGCGGCGTCGACCTCGAGCCTGAGGTCCTGCTCTACGGGCAGGAATGGAGGGACGTCTTATGAGCACGCCGGTGATCGCAGTCCTGGCCGGGGGCACTTCCGCCGAGCGCGAGGTTTCGCTCGGCTCGGGCAAAGCCGTGGCGCTGGCCATGGCGTATTCATTTCCCACGCAGTTTTTCAATGTGGAGCGCGACGCCTTGCCTGAGGGACTCGATCCGGCGCGGCATGTGGTCTGCTCGACGCTGCATGGCGTGTTTGGCGAGGACGGCGGCATGCAGCGCCTGCTCGACGCGGCGGGCATCGCCTACTCGGGCTGTGACGCCAAGGGCAGCGACCTCTGCTTCGACAAGTGGCGCACGCGTCAGGCGGTCTCGGCCATGGGTGTGCAGGTGGCGCCGGGCCGGCATTTTCTGGCGAACACCAAGCCTAATGCAGCGACGCTGGCGACCGAGCTGGGCGACCAGGTCGTGCTCAAGCCCAACCGGCAGGGCAGCAGCGTCGGCCTCCAGATTGTTTCCTCCAAAGCCGGGCTCGACATCGCCCTCAGCGGTATCCGGCAGGGCGACTGGGTGGCGGAGAAGCGCATCCTCGGCCGCGAGCTGACTGTCGGCCTGCTGCGCGGCCGGGCCATGGGCATCGTCGAGGTCGTGCCCAAGTCCGGCGTCTTCGACTACACCAGCAAATACACCAAGGGCCTCACCGAATACATTTCCCCGGCCAAACTCTCCGACGAGACCGCGCAACAGGTGCGGTCGGCGGCCGAGACGGCCTTCGCCGCCTGCGGCTGCCGCGACTATGTGCGGATCGACTTCATGCTCTCCGCGGAGGACGAGCTGTATTTGCTGGAAATCAACACGCTGCCCGGCATGAAAGAGACGAGCCTGCTGCCGATGAGTGCGCGTTGCGTGGGGTTGGATTTCGTGGCGCTCTGCCGCGAACTGGTTGCTCCCGCCGTGGCCCGATTCCAGCCGGCCGCCGCCTTGCACCGATGAAATCCGCCACCGTCAACTTTGCCGAGTCCCCGGGCCGTTCCTGGCGCACCATCCGCCAGGAGGTGAGCGCGCCTGCGATGTCGCGGAAGGGCCTCCAGCGCCAGGTCGGCGGCTGGTTGAAGCTCGGCTTGCTGTCGGTCTCGATTGGCTTGGCGGGCTGGGGTGCCTTTATCGTCATCCATTCCTGGACGACAGATCGGGCAGCGCTGGCGGCTGCGGTGCACAGTGCGCCGGTGCGCGAGGTGGTGCTGCACACCGACGGGGTGCTCACGCAGAAGTGGGTGGCCGGTGTGCTGGCGTTGCCCCAGCCCATCAGCCTCATGGCGCTCGATCTGTCTGCGCTCCGCGACAAGCTGCTCGCCCACGGCCAGGTGCGCAGTGCGGTGTTGATCCGGAATTTCCCCGACACGCTCGTGGTCACCCTGCAGGAACGCTCGCCGGTGGCCCGCGTGCAGGTCAGCGAAGGGTCGGGTCGCACGAAGCAGTTGCTCGTGGCCAAGGACGGGGTCGTTTACGAGGGCCTGAGCTACAGTCTGCAACTTCTCGCCAGTCTGCCCTGGCTCGATGGCGTCAGGCTCGTGAAGACCGGCACTGGTTTCGCCCCGATTCCCGGCATGGCCGATGTATCCGCCCTGCTCTCGACGGCGCAGCTGCAGGCGCCGCACCTCTACCGCGGCTGGCTCGTCGTCTCGCTGGCCCGGCTGGCCGAGGCCGACGAGATCATGGTCAAGGCGCAGGACGTGCCGCAGATCGTCTTCAGCCGGAAGCGTGATTTCTACAAACAGGTCGCACAGCTCGACTACGTCATCGATCGCGCCGCCGATACGCTGCCCGAGCCGAACCTTCAGTCGGTCAACCTCACGCTCGAGGGTCAGGTGCCGGTGCGGCTGCAGGGCACGCCTGACGAACTGGCCGCGGCCACCCGCCCCGAATTTTCCCTTCAACCTCCTCAACGTAAGACCAAACGTGATCTCTAACAGCAGCAGAATAATCGGCGCCGTCGAAATCGGCACCGGCAAAGTCGCGGTGCTCGTGGGCGAAATCGCCCGCGGCCGCAGCCTCAACATCATCGGCGTCGGCGTGGCTCCGGCTCGCGGCGTCATGAAAGGCGAGGTCGTAGATTACAAGGCGGCCTGCGAGGCGACGCACCACGCGCTGGAGATGGCCGAGCAGCGGGCCGGCGTCCGCCTCGAGGAAGTGTGGCTCGCCCAGAGCGGCGGGCACCTCGATGCCTTCTATAATGAAGCCTCGGTCAACGTGAAGTCCGCCGACAATACCGTGACCGCGCTCGACATCGCCTCGGTCTGCGCGCTCGCCAAGGAAAAGGAGCTGCCCGCCGGCCGCTCGCGCATCCACGACATCCGCCGGCCGTTCCGTCTCGACGGTCGCGCCGTGCCGGACCCCGAACATCTTTCCGGCCGCCGGCTCGAGGTGGGCTATTGGATCACGCACGGCGCCGAGAGCAAGGTGAGTGACAACATCCACGTCGTGGGCGGTTATCACCTGGAGGTGCGCGAGCTCGTCCTCGGCAGCCTCGCCAGCGGCTCGCTGTTGACCACGGCCGAGGAGCGCGCGCAGGGCGTGCTCGTCATCGATATCGGCAAGGGCGTGACCGATTACGTGCTTTATCGCGACGGTCATGTGCTCGTCACCGGCGCACTGCCGGTCGCAGGCGACCACTTGACCAACGACCTCAGCATCGGGCTCCGCGTCACCGCTGCGCAGGCTGAGATGCTCAAGCTGCGCCACGGACGCGGCACCGCCCAGACCCGCGACAAGACCGACAAGGTCTGGCTCGATGGCGACGGCGCCTTTGGCGACCGGCAATTGCCCAAGATGGCCATCGAGACGATTCTCGCGGCACGCACCATGGAGTTGCTCGAGGTTGTGCGGCAGAAACTCGGCCCAGCCTTCGTGCCCGAACATTGCGGTGCGGGTGTGATTCTCACCGGTGGCACCGCCAAGCTCCCCGGCATCGAGGAGGCGGCCACGCGCGTCTTCGGCCTCAACGCCCGGCGCGGCGAAGCGCCCGCCTGGGTGAAGGACGAGTTGAAGGATCCGATGTTCAGCACCGTGCTGGGCGTCTTCCAGTTCGGCCTGCGCACCGCACACGAGCACGCGCTGCCCACCCGGCGGAAACCGGGCCTCCTGAGCAACCTCACCAAAATCTTCGCCACCTCCTGACCATGGAACAGACTCCCAACGAACTGCCTCTCGAGGCGATGTCCGACCGCAACGTCGGTATCAAGCTCATCGGCGTGGGCGGCGGCGGCTCCAACGCTGTTGACCGTCTCAAGATGGAGAATCTCGACCGCCTCCAGCTCGCCGTCATCAACACCGACCTCAAGGCGCTCGGCACCTCGCCGGTGCAGGACAAGATTCTCATTGGCACCGGGCTCACCCGCGGGCTCAGCGCCGGCGGCGATCCCGAGCTCGGCTGCAAGGCTGCCGAGGCCGACGCCGACAAGATCGCCGAGATCGTGAAGGGCACCGACCTGGTGTTCCTCGTCGCCGGGCTGGGCGGTGGCACGGGCTCCGGGGCCGCGCCCATTGTCGCGCAGCTCGCCGCCGACGCGGGCGCGGTCGTCATCGCGTTTGTCACTCTGCCTTTCACATTCGAGGGTGGCCGCCGCCGCAAGCAGGCCGAGGAAGCCTTGACGGAACTGCGTCGCGTGTGCGACGCCGTCATCCCGCTCTCCAACGACATGCTCCTACAGGAAGGCACGGACCAGACCAGCGTGCTCGATTCCTTTGCCCGCGCCGACGAATGGATCGGCCGCGGCGTGAAGTCCATCTGGGCGATGCTCTCGCGCACCGGGCTGATCAACGTGGATTTCACGGCCGTTCGGCAGGTGTTCCAGCATCGCGGGGGCAAGACGCTCTTTGGTCTCGGCGTCGGGTCGGGTGATAATCCCACCGAGGCCGCGTTGGAGGATCTCAAGAACTGCCCGCTGCTCCACACCCCGGAGCACGCGCGCAAGGCCGACCGTCTGCTGGTCAACATCACCGGCGGGGCGGACCTCACGCTCACCAAGGTCAACGAGATGATGTCAGCCGTCACCGATCAGTTCGGTCCCGAGGCTCATGTCGTCATGGGCGCGGCCATCGATGAGGCGCTGAAGGGTCGCGTGGAAATCTGCGTCATGGGCACGACCGATGTAGGCAGCCGCAACTTTGTCCGCCGCACCACTATGACGCCGCCGTTCCGCAAACCCGAGCGGTCGGCCGCCACTGCGACCAGCGCTGCGGCCGAGAGCACCAACGTCAAGACCACCGTCACGACCGACGCCACCGGCGCGCGCACCTCCTCGGCGGTCCATGCGACCAAGCCGAAGCAGGAGGAGTTCGGCTTCCAGGGCGAACCCGCCGAGAACCGCGGGGCCTTTGACAAGACCGACCGCAACCTCTTCGAGGGCCAGGATCTCGACGTGCCGACCTACCTCCGCAAGGGCATCAAGGTGGCGCTCTGAGGAAGCTTTGACATACCGCCCGGACTGGGCGTGTTAGCCTCCATGTTCATCGACGAAACTTCCATCAAAGCCCACGCCGGCGACGGCGGCCGCGGTTGCTCCAGCTTTCGCCGCGAAAAATACGAGCCGTGGGGCGGTCCCAACGGTGGCGACGGCGGCAAGGGCGGGGACGTGGTCCTGCGGGGCGACGATGACCAGAACAACCTCATCGATTTCAAATACAAGCCGCACTGGAACGGCGAGCGCGGCGGCCACGGCCAGGGCAAGGATTGCAACGGCCGCGAGGGCCGGCCCGCGCTTCTGCGCGTGCCGCTCGGCACCATTGTCTACAAGCGCGACACGGGCGAGAAGCTGGCGGAGATTCTCCAGGACGGCCAGGAGTTCATTCTGCTCAAGGGCGGCAAGGGCGGCTTCGGCAACACGCGCTTCAAGACCTCGGTCACCCGCGCGCCGACGAAGACCGGCCCCGGCGAACCGGGCGAGATCGGCGAGTTCCGGCTCGAGTTGAAGAGCATCGCCGATGTCGGCCTCGTGGGTTTCCCCAACGCCGGCAAATCCTCGCTCACCACGCTCATCACCAACGCCCGACCCAAGACCGCCGCGTATCCTTTCACCACGCTGCACCCGCAGATCGGCGTCAGCGACTATCCCGCGGAATACGACCGGCTCGTGCTGGCCGACATTCCCGGGCTCATCGCCGGGGCGAGCGACGGCAAGGGGCTCGGCCACCGTTTCCTGCGGCACATCGAGCGCTGCAAGCTCCTGGTCCTGATCGTGGACATGGCCGGCACCGACACCCGCGACCCGCGCGACGACTACAAGCAGTTGCTCAAGGAACTTGAACTCTACGACAAGGCTCTGCTCGACAAGCCCCGCCTGATTGTCGCGAACAAGATGGACGAGCCCGCCGCCGTCGCGAACCTGAAGAAATTCAAGACCCGCTACGCCAAGGCGGACGTGATTTCGATTTCCTGTCTCTCCGAGGACGGCATTCCGAAGCTGCGCAAGGAATTGTTAAAGCGCGTGCGCCAGATGAGGGCCAAAGAAAAGAAATCGCCAAGGAAGGCCCGGTAAGTAACCTGTGTGTCCAGTATGGCCCCCACGGAATACCGCCCCTTGCTGATGAGAGCCAACCGGCTGCTCGGCTCGGCTTTGATCGAACACAACCTCGTGAAGTTTGAGGACTTGGAGGCGGCCAACGAGCGTCTGCTCGAGGTGGCGGCGTCGGGTCAGGTCCGGCAGAGTTCCGTGCTCAGCATCTTGGTCTATGAGAAGAAAGTGCTGAAGGAGGAGGATGTGCTGCACCATGTCGTGGACGACCACGGGGTGGGGGTGGTGGACCTGCGCGGTTACGATGTGCCCGAGGAGGTCAAAAAGGAGATCGACCTCGACGCCTGCTGGGCGACGTGGAGCGTGCCCTTTGACCGCGAGGAGGATTTTCATTTTGTCGCGACCGCCTACTACCTGAGCCCCGCGGTGCGCAGCCACTGGGAGAAGAAACTCGGCGGCCAGATCATCTGGCAGGCCACGACGATGGACATCATCGCGGACTTCCTCGATCGCGTCACCTCCGAGCGGACCGACGGCAAGAAAGGCGGCACCCGCTCGCCCTTCGGCAGTGGCAGCCGGCCGCCCGCGTCTGGCGGCACGGCGAGTCCCGCTGCGCCCTCCGGCGACAGTCACATTCCCTTTCCTGTGTCCACTACCGTCAAGCCGGCGATCACCCACTAGGCCATGCCTCTCGGACGCACACAGACCCAGATCATCGACAAACTGGAGGAGATGGGGAAGCTCACCGCCGAGCAGAAGGCCGTGCTGCTGGCGCGCCCCGACGAGCCGACGGGCGACCAACTCGATTCGATTTTGCAGGCAGATCATCGCATCACGATGTTCCAGTTGCTGCTGGCCAAGTGCCGGGCGCTGGGTCTCGCGCCTTTCAACGTCGCCCGCTATCGCGTCCACTCCGCCACCTTCGAGAAGATCGACCTCGAGTTCTGCCAGAAGAACATGATTTTGCCGGTCGGGCAGGTGGGCGACTTCCTGCTCGTGGCCTTCGCCAATCCCTTTGATACGACCGTCGCGGCCAAGATCCAGGACAAGACCGGCCAGCGCGTCGTGCGGCTACTCGGCCGCGAGACCGACATCCGCGAGAAGCTCAAGAAGGACCAAGTCCACGATGAGGTGCAGTTCTCCGACGTGGTGGACCAGCTTGGCGCCCAGTTCGACGAGGACGACACCGAGATCAAGGACGAGGATCTGGAGAACGAGGATTCCGCGCCCATCATCCAGCTCGCCAACCGTATCATCGAGGATGCCTACTTCGCCGGCACCTCCGACATCCACGTCGAGCCTTGGGAGAAGGAGATCGTGGTGCGCTACCGCATCGACGGTCTCACGCAGGAAAAGCTCCGGCTCCCCGCCAAGGTCGCCGGCGCGCTCGTCGCCCGCCTCAAGATCATGTGCAACCTGGACATCGCGGAGCGCCGCCTGCCGCAGGACGGACGCATCGTCTTCAAGCAGTATAACAAGAAGAACATCGACATCGACCTCCGCGTCTCCACCGCGCCGCTCAACCACGGCGAAGGCGTGGTCATGCGTATCCTCGACAAGCAGAAGTCCACGCTGCCGCTCCCGGCACTCGGCTTCACCGAGGCCAACCTCACCAAATACCGCGACTGCATCCGCCAGCCCTACGGCATGATTTTGCACTGCGGCCCGACCGGCTCCGGCAAGTCCATGACGCTTTACTCGGCCCTCAACGAGGTGAACACGCCCGACGTCGTCATCCGCACCGCCGAGGATCCGATCGAATACACGCTGCCCGGCATCAACCAGATGCAGATGCACCGGCAGATCGGGCTCACCTTTGCCGCCGCGCTCCGCGCCTTCCTCCGCCAGGACCCCGACATCATCCTCGTGGGTG
>JAHFTH010000278.1 GCA_023269445.1 Lacunisphaera sp. | reverse complement strand
TTCTACGGCTACGCCCGGCAGGATCGCAAGGACCAGCCCCGCGTGCCCATCACCGCCAAGCTCGTGGCCGATCTCCTCCATGCCGCCGGCGCCAACCGCGTGCTCGCGATGGATCTCCACGGCCAGCAGATCCAGGGCTTCTTCGACATCCCGGTGGACCACCTTTTCGCCTCCCCGGTTTTCTTCCAATACCTCGCGACCAAGCGCAGCAACAACCTCGTCGTCTTCTCTCCCGATGTCGGCGGCATGAAGATGGCCTCCGCCTACGCGGATATCCTCGGGGCGTCCCTGGGCCTCGTCGCCAAAAAGCGCGTCAACGCCAACACCGTCGAGGCCATCAACGTCGTCGGCGAGGTGGCAGGCTGCGACGTGCTCCTCGTGGACGATATCACCGAGACCGCCGGCACCCTGACCGCCGCCGCCAAAATTTTGAAGGAGCACGGGGCGAAAAGCATCCGTGCCGCCGTCAGCCACTGCGTCCTCAACGAGATCGCTTACGAGCGGCTCAAGGGCGGCCTGATCGACGAGCTCATCACGACCAACTCCGTGCCGATCGACACCCGCGGCCTGCCTATCACCGTCCTCAGCATCGCCCCGCTCCTCGGAGAGGCCATTCTGCGCATCAACACCAACGAGAGCGTCACCAGTCTTTTCAAGATCAAGGGCTTCTGAGCCCGGACTGGCGGAACCGGCCGGCGTGTTTACTGTCATCAGTCGCACATTCTCCTATGAAATCCAAGACGGTCGCCCTGTTCCTTGCCCTGATCTCTTCCCTCGTCGGTCTCTCCCTCGGCCTTATCGCCGCCGAAAAGAAACCCGCCCCGGCGCCGCTCACGAAGCCGACCCTGAAGGTCGATGCCACGCCGGTCAGCGACCTCAAGTCCCCGGTCGTCATCAGCTATGCCGACGCGCTGGAGGCCATCCGCCCCGCCGTCATCTCGGTCTATTCCAGCAAGACCGTGCGCGAGCAGGTCCCGGAGGTCTTCCGCCAGATGGGTGCCAAGGGTCGCGAGCAAAAACAACGCGGCCTCGGCTCCGGTGTCATCATCTCCTCCGACGGCTACATCATCACCAACAATCACGTCGTCGAGGAAGCCGATGAACTGAAGGTCCTACTCGGTGACGACCGCGAATTCACCGCCAAGCTCATCGGCACCGATCCCAAGACCGACGTCGCCGTCATCAAGATCGAGGCCGAGAACCTCCCCACCGTCACCCTCGCCGACAGCGCCAAGCTCCGGGTCGGCGACATCGTCTTCGCCATCGGCAACCCGCTCGGCGTCGGCCAGACGGTCACCATGGGCATCGTCTCCGCCACCGGCCGCAAGGTCGGCATCCTCGATGAGGTCGCGGGTTACGAGGATTTCATCCAGACCGATGCCGCGATCAACCAGGGCAACTCCGGTGGCGCGCTCATCGATGCCCGCGGCCGGCTCGTCGGCATCAACTCCGCCATCATCTCCAATTCGACGGGCAACATCGGCATCGGCTTCGCCATCCCGATCAACCTCGCCAGTTTCATCATGCACAGCCTGATCGAGACCGGCACCGTGGCCCGCGGTTACATGGGCGTCCAGACCGACATCCTCACGCCGGACAAGGCCGAGTCCTTCGGCGCGCCCAAGGACACCAAGGGCCTGCTGATCACCGATCTCCCCGCTGACGGTCCCGCGACCAAGGCCGGCTTGAAGCGCGAGGACATTATCACGGGCCTCAACGGCAAGCCGGTCACTTCAGGCGACGAACTGCGGCTGGCGATTGCACAGACCCCGCCCGGCACTAAGGTCACCGTGAATTTCCTGCGCGAAGGCAAACTTCAGTCTACCGAGGTCACCCTCACCAAGCGTTCCGAAGAAAGCACCCCCAACGGCGAGCTGCTGCCCGGCCTCCTCGTGGAGCCCTTGTCTCCCGAGTCTCGCAAGGAATTCCGCATCGATGATCGGGTCGATGGCTTGCTGATCACCGACCTCGCCGAGAACTCGCCTTTCCGGGAAATTTTCCATCCGGGCTACGTTATCGCGCAGGTCAACCGGGAGCCGGTCACCGACCTCGTCTCGGCCAAGCAGGCCCTGAAGGACGGTCGCAATATTGCCCTCGTCTACTATCGCGGCACCTACCGCTACATCATCTTCCAGCGCTGATTTGCGGACTAACTTTGCTTGTCATCGCGAGCCCGGTCTGGCCGGATCGTGGCGATCCAGCTGGATTGCTTCGTCATCTGATCAAGTCTAGACTCCTCGCAATGACTGCCCATAAGCAGCTCAGCTCCCCGGCTTCGTCGCGGGGATTTTCGCCAGCGCTTCGGGCACCTGATCAGCAGGGTAGGTGGGGTAGCTCATCTCGAGCAGCGAATACGTCGGCACGTCGAACTTCGCCTGGCCCGCGCTGCGGTCCACCATGACGGCGACGGCGACGGTTGTGCCGCCGTGCTTGCGGACAATCTCGAGGCATTCCTGCACCCGGCCACCGCGCGTGATCACATCCTCGACCACGAGGACTTTTTCGCCGGGCCGGAAGGTGAATCCGCGCCGCAGCACGAGCACGTTGCTTTCCTTCTCCGCGAAAATAAACCGGCTCTTCGACTGGCGCGCCACTTCCTGCCCGACCACCAGCCCGCCCATCGCGGGCGCCAGCACCGTGTCGTAGGCGAGGGCCCCGAGCTTCTGCTTGAGCAGCGTGCCGAGTCGCTCGACGGCCGGCATGTCCTGGCAGACCTGCGCACACTGGAAGAAATGCCCGCTGTGCAGCCCGGAGCGCAGGACAAAGTGCCCCTGCAGCAGCGCCTTGGTGCGGATGAAAATATCGGTGACCTCTTGTTGAACGGCGTCCATGCGGAAAACGTGGAAGATTCTCCGGTCGAAGGGAAATTCTTTT
>JAHFTH010000129.1 GCA_023269445.1 Lacunisphaera sp. | reverse complement strand
CGAAGGGCACGTAGTCGGCCTTCTGGGCGAAATCCATGACCTCGGCCGTCAGATCGTTGACGCCGACGTAGGAAGCTTTGGCCATGGGCCGGGCCATGCGGGGCTCGGGCGCGAGACTGGGCGGGCGGGGTCGCACGTAATAGCCCGACTGCGGCCGCGCTTCGAGGTAGCCGCGATTTTCCAGCACGGTGTAGGCTTGGAGGACCGTCGCGATGCTGACGTCGCGCTGCCGCGACATGATGCGGACAGACGGCACGCGGTGGCCGGGCCGGAGCGTGCCTTGCTCGACAAGAGATTGGAGTGAGTCGGCCAGCTCGACGTAGAGCGGGCGGGAGGCACCGGGCGCAACGAGGCGGATGCGGGTCTTGGCCAAGGTGGTCGACAGCTTGGTTTTTGGGGTAGTCTCGATCATGGCGCGGGGGGATTGGCCGCAGACTATACCGGAAGGGGCTCCGGTTTAGTAGCAGCAGCCCGGCAGGATTGGCACCAGCACAGTTAAGTCAACATGGTGCTGTAACCATAACAATTATTCCGGAAGCGGGTAACTTGGCGCGCCAAATGCGTTCAGGCGGGGCTGGCGAGCCGGGGCCCGGTGTGCGCAGGTTTGCTCCTCGACTTCCCCCGGTGCGGAAATAGCTATCAAGCTCATCCCGCTGCATGTCTCTCGGTGTCACAATTCGATCCATCACGTGCCACTGGATGGCGTTGGAACTTCTGGCGCTTTCGACGGAGGGCTGGGCGGCGTCAGTTGGCTCCAGTCGGTGGATCGGAGTGGTCTCCGGGAATCCGTCCGAACCGTCGCAGCCGTGGGCGCAATGGTTCGGCGGCAGCCTCGTGGTTGCGGTGATTACGGTTTTAGCGGTGATTTTGGCGAACCGCCGATTGCAGTCCTTGGTGCGGCGTCGCACCCAGGAGTTGCAATTGTCCGAGCAGCGGCAGCGGGATTACTTCGAACTGGCTCCGGCGCCGATCGTGATCGAGGACTACACGGCCTTCGACGCGGTGCTGAACCAATTTCATACGGAAGGGGTGACCGACTTGGGGGCCCACCTACGGGCGCGGCCGGAGTTGGTGCAGGAACTGTTGAAGAAGAAACGGATCGTCGCCGCCAACCGCCTCGCGCTGGCCCGGTCGGGCTTCGCCACTGTAGCCGCCTTTGACGAGGGCTTGCCCGGGATCATGACGGCGGAGACCTACGATTCTTTCGTGGAGGAGTTGGTGGCGCTCTGGCTGGGCGTGGACCGGCTGACGCTGGAACGCAGCTACCAGACGAAGAACGGGGAGATGATCGACTCCATCCTCAACTGGGAAGTCAGCCGCAAGGACGGTCTGCGGGATCTGGCCAATGTGCGGCTCGTGTTCACCGAGATCACGGAACAGAAGCGGGCCGAGCAGGCGTTGCGGCAGAGCGAGGAGCGCTACCGCGAACTCTTCGAACAGGCGGTCGGTGGCATCTACCGCTCCAGTCCCGAGGGAAGTTTTTTGTCGGTTAATCCCGCGCTGGCGCGGATCCTCGGCTTCGGCAAACCGGAGGAGGTGATCGCCTGGTCCGGCAGTCACACCACGCCCGCGCTCTATGTGAAGCCGGGCCGGCGGGAGGAATTTATCGCGGCGCTCAACACCAGCGGCCAATTGCATGATTTCGAGTCGGAGGTCCGCCATCGCGGGGGCGGCACGGTGTGGATTTCCGAGAACGCGCGCGCCGTGCGGGACAGCGCGGGCCGGCTGCTCTACTACGAGGGCTTTGTGACCGATAACAGCGCCCGTCGCCAGTTGGAGTCGGAGATTGCGCGCGCCTCGAAACTCGAGGCGGTCGGCATCCTCGCGGGTGGCATCGCGCATGATTTCAACAACATCCTCACCGTCGTGCTGGGTAATGTGACTCTGGCGGAGTCGGACACTGATCCGAACAATCCGGTCAGCCTGCGGTTGCAGGAGGCAAAGCGGGCGACCCTGCGCGCGCGCGATCTGACCTTGCAGTTGCTGACCTTTGCCAAGGGCGGCGAACCGGTGCGCACGACCATCGAGCTGCCGGAACTGTTGAAGGAAGCGGCGGGCTTCGCCTTGCACGGGGCCAAGGCGCGCAGTGAGTTCGACCTCGCTCCGGGACTCTGGCGGGTCAATGCCGACAAGGGCCAGGTCGGCCAAGTGGTGCAGAATCTCGTGATCAACGCGGTGCAAGCGATGCCGGCGGGCGGAGTGGTCACGGTCTCGGCCAGCAACGTTGAGCTCACCTCGACGGGCGACGGCGGGCCGCCGCTGCCCCCGGGGCGCTATGTGCGGCTGGCGGTGGCCGACACCGGGCTGGGCATCGCTCCGGAGAATCTGGCCAAGATTTTCGATCCCTATTTCACCACCAAGGCTCAGGGCACCGGTCTCGGTTTGGCGTCGGCCTACTCCATTGTCCGCAAACACGAGGGGCACATCATGGCCGAGTCGATGCCGGGGCGCGGCACGGTGTTTCGCTTCTGGCTGCCGGCGGTGTCGGGTTCCGCCCCCGGTCCCGCGCAGAGCGGGACCGACGGCCGTTCACTGTTTCGTGCCCGCGTGCTGTTCATGGATGATGAGCCTTCGATCCGTTCGATGGCCGTCCTTTTCATGGAGCGGATCGGCTATGACTGCGAGGTCGCGACCGATGGGGCCGAAGCCGTGAAGAAATATCAGGAAGCGATGGTGGCGGGCCGGAAATACGAGGTGGTCGTGATGGATCTGACCGTGCCCGGCGGGATGGGCGGGCGTGAAGCGATGGAACACCTGCGTCGTCTCGACCCGGGCGTCTGCGCCATCGTGTCGAGCGGCTACTCGCGCGACCCGGTGCTCGCCAGCTATCAGGCCCACGGGTTCCAAGCGGTTTTGCCCAAGCCTTACGGCCTCGACCAGTTGACCAAGGTGATGCGCGCGGTGCTGGACGGCCCGGGCAACCCGACGTAGTTCCCCTTTAGTCGGGCCGTTTTTTGCGGGATTGCAAAGACCCGGGAGGCCCCTGATAAGCACGCCCTTCATTCATGTTCCGCAAGCTCCTCTCCAAGATAACGCAGTCCTTCAAATCGGGTGCCGGTAGTGGCGCGCCCAAACCCGCGTCCGGCCCCAAGCATGGCAAACCGGCCGCCCGCGAAGGATCCCACCGGCCCGAGCGAAAGCCAGCCCACTCGGGTCAGTCCCGTCCGGCTCCGGCGCACCGGCCCGCGCCAACTCAGGCCCGTCCCGCCCATGCCCCGCAGGCGCCCCACGCGCCGCGCGCCGCCAAGCCGCTGCCCGAGGTGCCGAAGATGGACACCACTTTCACCGCGCTCGGCCTCGGTGATCGCATCGCCTACGCCGTGCAGCAAAAGGGCTACGAGAACCCCACGCCCATTCAGACGCAGGCCATTCCGGTTGTGCTGGCCGGCAAGGACGTCATCGGCTCGGCCCAGACCGGCACGGGCAAGACCGCAGCTTTCTCGCTCCCAATTTTGCAGCGCCTCGGCACGCACGGCGCTATCCGCTGCCTCGTGCTCGAGCCCACCCGCGAGCTCGCGCTGCAGGTCGAGGAATCGTTCAAGGAGTATTCCAAGTTCACCGATCTCCGCACGACCGTCATCTACGGCGGGGTTGGCTACGGCAAGCAGCGCGAGGATCTCGCGTATGGCATGGACATCCTCGTCGCCACCCCGGGCCGGTTGCTCGACTTCATGGAGCAGGGTGAGATCCGCCTCGATAAGATTGAGACGCTCGTGCTCGACGAGGTCGACCGCATGCTCGACATGGGTTTTCTCCCCGACGTGAAGCGCATCGTGGCCAAGGTGCCGAAGACGCGCCAGACGCTCTTCTTCACCGCCACCCTGCCGCCCGAGATCGAGCAGCTCGCCGCGTGGGCCCTGCGCGACCCGTTCAAGATTTCCGTCAGCCGCGAGCGCTCGACCGCCGAGACCATCACCCACGCGTTCTACCCGGTGGTGCAGGCGCAGAAGTTCGAACTCCTCGCGCACCTGCTCGAGCAGACCCAATACCACAGTGTGATCATCTTCTCGCGCACCAAGAGCGGCGCCGACTACGTGGCCAGCCGCCTCAAGCAGGCCGGCCACACCTGCGCTGTCATGCACTCCGACCGCAGCCAGCAGGAACGCGTCGATGCGCTCAAGGGCTTCAAGTCCGGCAAACACGAGGTGCTGGTCGCCACCGACATCGCCGCCCGCGGCCTCGACATCGCGGACGTGTCGCACGTCATCAACTTCGACGTCCCGGAAAATCCCGAGGACTACGTCCACCGCATCGGCCGCACCGGCCGCGCGCAGAAGACGGGCGACGCCTTCACCCTCGTCACCGAGGAGACCTGGCGCGATGCCCGCAGCATCGAGCGCTTCATCGGCATGAGCATCGAGTGGAAGAAGGTCGAGGGCTTCAACTACACCTACTCGGGCATCTTCGACGGCGGCGGCATGCCGCAGGTCGCCCCTGAGAAGCCGAAGAGCCGGTTGATGCGCGGCGGCCGGCGCTGAGACGGGCGCGGTTACGATTGAGCGACGGAATGAATCGCGCTTGTTCTATATACCTTTGTGAGTATATAGAACCGGCATGGAGCTGATTCAGATCTACGAATGCCTCTGCGACGCCACCCGGCTGCGTCTCCTGAACGTGCTGGGGCAGGGTCCGTTGTGCGTCTGCCATTTTCAGGAGATCCTCGGTGAACCCCAAGTGAAGATCTCCAAGCATCTGGCTTACCTGCGCGAACGCGGGTTGGTCGAGGTCGAACGCAGCGGCAACTGGATGGTCTATGAATTGCCGGCCAAGCCCTCGCGGGAGCTGAAAGCCAATCTCGCGTGCCTGCAGGACTGCGCGGCGGAGAACCCGCTGTTCCGGCGCGACCTCGCGCGTCTGAAGAAACTGGCCCCCAAGTTCGCTGGCACCAGCCCGTGCGGCTGCGCCTGAAATTTACCATGAACCCCAAGCCATCCGTTCTCATTCTTTGCACGGGCAATTCCTGCCGCAGCCACCTTGCCGAGGGCCTGCTGCGCTCCGCCGCCGGTGATCTGTTCGAGGTGCACAGCGCCGGTTCGAAGCCGGCTGGCTATGTGCATCCGCTGGCGATCCGGGTGATGCAGGAGATCGGGATCGACATCTCGGCCCACCGGTCGAAGTCCATGAACGAATTTCTGACGACGCCGATGGAGACGGTGATCACCGTCTGTGGCAAGGCCGACCAGGCCTGTCCGATCTTCCCGGGCCAGGTGAACCGGCACCACTGGCCGTTCGACGATCCCGCCCATGCCACCGGCACCGAAGAGGAACAGCTGGCCGTGTTTCGGCGGGTCCGGAACGAAATCCGCATCAAGCTCGATGCCTACGTGGCCGGTCGACGCGATGCCTTGAAAGCGAAATCTAAAAACTGAAACCACCATGAACCTTACCGAACTCAAAGCGCAGCTTCGCGCCCATACCGACCTCAACGTAATCATCGCCCTGCCGGACGGTGGTCGCGTCCCCGTCCATTATCACATCACCGAAGTCGGGCATGTGGCGAAGAAGTTCATCGATTGCGGCGGCACGGTCCGCACCAGCGAGGCCTGCGTGCTGCAGACCTACTTTGGTTCGCCCAAAGACGACGGTCACCGGCTGACGGCTGGCAAACTCGCGAAGATTCTGGATCTCGCGAAGTCCATTTTGCCGTCGGGCGATCTGCCGGTGGAGGTGGAATACGAGGAAGGCGTCATCTCCCAATTTCCGCTGGCGGACGTCACGGTCGAAGCCGGCGGGCTGGTGCTGCAACTGGGCCTGAAGCACACGGACTGCCTCGCCAAGGACAAGTGCGGCATCGCCGATGGGGATGATGAAGGCGAGGGAAGCGGATGCTGTGCTGGCGCGCCCGCTTCCGGGGGTTGCTGCTGAGACAGATGTCTTTTGTAGGCGGGGTGCCCTCACCCCGCGAGGCATGCGCTGCGAAAGCTGAAACTCGCGGGGTGAGGGCACCCCGCCTCCATTTCCGAAACCGGCATTGGCGAAAGAAGTTGCACGGGTAGGGCGGCCCGTTTCGCTGGCGCGCTCCGTATGAAACTCGACATCCCGTCCGGCGACTTCGCCGGCTACATCTTTGATTGCGATGGCACGCTCGTCGACACGATGCCGCTGCACTACCGGGCTTGGGACCGGGCCATGCAGCAGGCGGGGCTGAAGGGGACGCTGAGCGAGGAGCTGTTCTACTCCCTCGGCGGCATGCCCACCCGGAAGGTCGCGGCGGTTTTCGCCCAGCACTACGGCCTCACTTTGGACGTGGATTACGTCTTTCACCACAAGGAAGAGTTTTTTCTCGAGATGCAGACGGAGATGAAGGTCATCCAGCCGGTGGTGGATTTCGCGCGCAAGCTGCACGGCCGGTCGCCGATGAGCGTGGCGTCGGGCGGACCGCGGCCCGTGGTGAAAAAGACGCTCGAGCTGATGAAGATCGCCGACCTTTTCCCCGTGGTCGTGACGCCGGAGGATGTCGCGCACGGCAAACCTTCGCCGGACATGTTTCTGCTCGCGGCCGAGCGGATGGGTGTGCCGCCGGAGCGGTGTCTTGTTTTCGAGGATGCGGGGCCGGGCTTCGAGGCGGCGGAGGCCGCCGGGATGAAATACGTGCGGGTGCCCAGCCGGCGAATTTGATTTGAACCGGTGCGGCAACACGCATCGTTTGGACGCATGACCTTCGCCGACCTGGCCAACCCGGGCATTGTGACCCAGCCGATCTACGAGCCGGGCAAACCGATCGAGACGGTGGCCCGCGAGCTCGGGCTGGATCCGGCGGGCATCATCAAGCTGGCGTCGAACGAAAATCCGCACGGCCCGTCGCCCAAGGGATTGGCCGCGGCGCAGCGCGCGTTGCAGGACGCGCACCTTTACCCCGATGGCGGCTACTTCGCCCTGCGCCAGAAACTGGCCGCGAAGTTCGCGCTGGGCATGGACCAGTTTGTGATCGGCGACGGCTCGAACGAACTCCTGGAGCTGCTCGGCCACGCCTTCCTCTCGCCCGGCAAGGAGTGTGTCATGCATCAGTCGGCCTTCGTGGTCTACAAGCTGGTGGCGCTGATGTTCGGGGCGAAGCCGGTCGAAGTGCCACTGGCCGCGGGTTTGCGGCAGGATCTGCCCGCGCTGCTGGCCGCGATCACGCCGGCGACGCGGCTCATCTTCCTCGCCACCCCGGCCAATCCCGTCGGCGTGGCGAATAGTGCGGAGGAAATCGCGACGCTGATCCGCGCACTGCCGCCGCACGTCATCCTTGTGATGGACGAGGCCTACATCGAATATCTCGAGAACCCGCCCGACCTGCGGCCGTTCATCGCCGAGGGACGCAAGGTGGTCTGCCTGCGCACGTTTTCCAAGATCTACGGCCTCGCTTCGCTGCGCATCGGCTACGGCTACGCGGCCAAGGAACTGATCGCGATTCTCCAGCGCGCCCGGCAGCCGTTCAATGTGAACGCCATCGCGGCGGCGGCGGCCACGGCGGCGCTCGATGACGAGGAATTTGTTGCTCGGTGCCGGCGCGAGAATTTCGCCGGACTCGCGCAGCTCGCAGCCGGGTTCAAGGCGCTGGGGCTGGAGTTCGTGCCGGGGAAAGGAAACTTTGTGCTGGCGAAGGTGGGCGACGGCCCGGCCGTGTTTGAAGCGTTGCAGCGGCTGGGTGTGATCACGCGGCCGGTGAAAGGCTACGGCTTGCCCGAGTGGCTGCGCGTCACCGTCGGCACTAAAACCCAGAACGAACGGCTGCTGGCGGGATTGAAGACGGTTTTGAAACTGTAGGGCGGGGTCTCCGAACCCCGCCTTCCGTCCGAAACAGGCGGGATTCGGAGATCCCGCCCTACAGCTTCGCCGCCGCCCGTTTCATCCGGTCGTTGAGCGCGGCGGCGAGTCCGCCCGCGGTGGCAGGCAGTTTCTCCAACTGGATCTCGCGGTAACCGCCGGTGTCGGCTTCGCGCAACACGCGGTAGAGGTTGCGGGCGATCTCATCGAGCGCGCCGCGCTGGCTCAGCCAATAAACGTTGGCGGGCTGCCTGCCTGCGGGCTGGCGGAGAAAAATCAATGCAGTCAGCTTGCCCGCGGCCGGCCGGCCGGTCAGCCGCAGCGAGGTGCGCGGGCTGTAGTGCCGGTCGAGCAAGCCGGGCGAGAGCAGGCGGGCGGTGCTTTTGGCGGAGCGGGTCTTTGTGGGGACTTTCCGCTTTAGCACCTTGGCCAATTGCGCCGCCGTGATCGCGCCCGGTCGCAGGATGCGTGGCTTGGAGGGATTAGCCAGATCGAGCACAGTGGATTCAACCCCGACCGTGCAGCTGCCGCCGTCGAGGATGTGACGAATTCTCCGGCCGAGGCCTTGCTGCACGTGCGCGGCGGTAGTCGGGCTGATGTAGCTGAAGGGATTGGCGCTCGGCGCGGCGAGGGGCACACCGGCGAGTCGGAGCAGTTGGCGGGCGAGCGGGTGGGCAGGGGCGCGCAGCGCGACCGTATCACCGCCGGAGGTCACGATGCCGGGCACGCAGGATTTCTTGGGCAGGACGATCGTCAGCGGGCCGGGCCAGAAGCGTCGGGCAACTTGGCGCGCTGCGTCGTTGAATTCCGCCAGCTCCTCGGCGTGGGCCAGATCGAGCACATGGACGATGAGGGGATCATTGGCCGGCCGGCCCTTGGCTTGGAAGATAGCCCGGCAGGCCTTCGCGTCGAGGGCATGAGCGGCGAGTCCGTAGACCGTCTCGGTCGGGATAGCGACCAGCCCGCCGCGCCGCAGCACGGCGGCGAGCCGTTGCAGGTTGGACAGGGTGGGGGCGTGGATCCGGGCCTTCATTTTTGGCGACAAAAAAGCCGGAGCGGATGCTCCGGCGGAAAGCGCTGCTTTGGCAACGGCTTACTGCATCGTCAGCATGTTGCGCGACTGCTTGATCTTCGAGGTGATGCTACGCTGCTCCTTGGCGGACAGGTGGGTGTATTTGCGCGGCAGAATCTTGCCGGTGTCCGTGATGAAGTGCCTCATCAGCTGCGGCTGGGTCGTGGGGATCTGTTGCGGCGTGAGGGTCTGGGTCTTCGTTTCAGTGGTGCTCATGTGGGAAAAGGGAGGCGGAAGGTTGGGATTCGCTCTCCCTCTGTCAACGGACATTTTTGGTTTACGAAAACCCGACTTCAGCCATGTTTGCCCCCGGCTTTAGTCCCCGTAGCTCAAATGGATAGAGCACGCGTTTCCTAAACGTGTGATCCCGGTTCAATTCCGGGCGGGGGCACCAAGTTTCTTTCCGGAGCGGAAAGAAACTTGTCCGCCATAGCCTTGGCGACGGCGGACCAGGCCCATTTGTTCGTTCGATAGCCGATTTCCTAGAGCTTGCTTGCCTCCCCGCTTGCCCCAAATCTTACGAAACTGTGCCCAATTCCTTCGGCAAAATTTTCTCAATCTCCACCTGGGGCGAAAGCCATGGC
>JAHFTH010000128.1:3933-9441 GCA_023269445.1 Lacunisphaera sp. | reverse complement strand
AAAGCCGCCGATGATGTTGACGAGGGTGATGAGGATGCCGGCGACGGCGTCGCCGCGCACGAACTTCGAAGCACCGTCCATCGCACCGTAGAAATCCGCCTCCTTCTGCACTTTGACGCGGCGTGAGGTAGCGGTGACCTCGTCAATGATACCGGCGTTCAACTCGGCATCGATGGCCATCTGCTTGCCGGGCAGAGCATCGAGGGTGAAACGCGCGCTCACCTCGGCGATGCGGCCCGCGCCCTTGGTGATGACGACAAAGTTGATCAGCACGAGAATGATGAACACCACGGCGCCGACGATGTAGTTGCCCTGAATGACGAAGTGTCCGAACGACTCGATGATCTCCCCCGCATAACCGTGGGCGAGGATCTGGCGGGTGGAGCTGATGTTCAGCGCGAGCCGGAACAGAGTCAGCGTGAGGAGCATCGTGGGGAAGGCCGAGAACTCCGGCGGATCCTTCACGTAGAGAATCGCCAGCAATACGAGGAGCGACATGCCGATGTTGAAGGCCAGCAGCACGTCGATGATGAACGGCGGCACCGGCATGACCAGCAGCAGCACCGTGCCGAAGAGGCCGAACGCAAAAAGCAGATCGGCGCGGGCCAGCAGGCGGGTAATGGAACTGGAGCTGGAGACGGGCATGACTGTTTACGCGGCGCTCTCCAGCCGGCGGGTCTTCAGTTCGTGGAAGTAGTAGCGGTGCGTGCGATAGACGACGGCCAGGATCTCGGCGACGGCCTGATAAAGCGCGGGCGGAATCCCCTCGCCCACCTCGCCCATGGCGAAGAGCAGACGGGCGACCGGCTTGTTCTCCACCGTCGGCACACCGTGCTCGGCCGCGAGGGCCTTGAGCCGCTGGGCGAAACGGTTCTCGCCCTTGGCGAGGACGACCGGAGCGCGATCCTTGCCGCGCTCATACTTGAGGACGACGGCGTAGTGGGTCGGGTTGGTGACGACGACATCGGCCGTCGCGACCGAAGCCAGCATCTGCTTTTGGATGAGACGGCGGGCCATGCGGCGCATCGCGCGTTTCACCTTGGCGTCACCCTCGGCGTTCTTCTGCTCATCCTTGACCTCTTCGCGCGTCATCATGAGGTCGCGGCCGGTCTTGTATTTCTCCCACGCGTAGCTGAGCGCGGCTATCAGGCCGAGTGCGAGCAACAGGCGGCTGAAGAAAGTGACCGCCGCGTTGTTGATAAAAGTGCCAAGGTAGCTGGCCTCGACCGGGGCGGTGAACAACGGGTCCATCAGCAGCGTGCGGGCACCGAGGAAGAGCATGAAGCCGATGGCGAGGAGCTTGAGCAGGTCGATACCGGCGCGGACCAAGGTGTCCTTGGAGAAAATGCGCTGGAAGCCGTTGACGGGATTCAGCCCGTCGAGCTTGAACCGCACGGCCTTGGGCGAAAGTTGGAAACCGCTCTGGATGCCACCGACCAGCAGCGCGGCGCACGCGCACGCCAGCAGCACGGGGAGCAATCCGCCGCCGACGGTCTGCATCACGCCCCCGAGGTAGCCGGGCACCGTAGTGAGCTCGACCGGGCTGCGCGCAAAATTCGAAAATACCCCGACCGAATACTCCGCCACGTTGCGGGCGGTCGTGCTGGCGGTGAAGCCGAGAACCGCGAGAGCCGCCGCCAGGCTGAACAGCACGGATAACTCGGGGCTCTTGGCGAACTGGCCTTTGTCCGCTGCTTCGCTCAACCGTTTTCCCGTCGGCTTCTCGGTTTTCTGGTCGTTGTCGTTGTCGGCCATGGGTGCGGATGCAAAATAGCAACGCCGATGCCAAGGATTCCCGGTGCCGCGCTAACCGCTGTCGGCCAACACTTAGAAATATTAGTATCGCGGGCCCAATCAGGATAATTCTTGAGCGAAAAAACGCGGATTTTTCCGGCAATTTTTGCCGCTGTGACGAAAAACGCCGCTGGTCGGACTGTCACGACCACTCGCTGAGACCGTCAAACATACGCTGCCTTTTATCGAGAAATGAAACTCCTGATAATATCAAGGATGTCTTCTCATAGTTTTTTGGCAATGAGCCGCCTTGCACACATCGCACGGCTTGATCAAGTCTCTGCGCAGCGGGCCGCCAGTCTCTGACATTTTTCAGATGTTTAGTTCTCATATTTTCCCATGCCCGAAAGCCAGGTCTGCTATCAGACTGGTGGTTTTACTCGCATTCGCATGGAATGGATTACTTGGAATTGAATCTGAACCAGCTCAGCCGCGTTCCTTGGCTGAGCTGGTTTTGCTAAAACCCGAGTCGATCAATCCAGAGCATATGGCGCTGATGAATCTGCTTTGCGCCCAAGGCCTGCCCGGGGCGGAAGCCCTCGATATTGATTCCAGCCTGATCATGATCGACACCATGGCCCGCCGGGTCTTGCAGGAGACAGACCGGCTCCTCCCTCGTTACTGGCAAGCGCCGGCCGAATACTACAGGTCGGAGGCCTACTTCAAGATGCTGGTGCTGGTGACAGTGACGCAGCAGGACTTCAATGTTCACTATAACCCACCTCGAATTGCCGCCCCGGACAAGCCCGAGCCCAGCGAGACCTTCTATGCAGATTCCAAGGACGTCTTCATCCACGGCACCGTCGGTTCGCGGCGCGCTGGAACCTGTGCCTCGCTGCCGGTTTTCTATGCCGCCATCGGACGCCGGTTGGGCTATCCGCTGAAGCTGGTGACCGCCAAGGCTCACTTATTTGTCCGGTGGGACGATGGCAAGGAGCGCCTCAACATCGAAGCTTCCGGGCGAGGTCTGTCCGTTTATCCCGACGATCATTACCGCACCTGGCCGTTCCCGATGACAGCGGCTGAAGAGAAGCGCGGCTATTTCCTAAAAAACCTGACCCCGGCTGAGGAGATCGCTATTTTCCTGCAGACGCGCAGCCAAGTGCTCGTAGCGCACAAGCATTTTGCCGAGGCCAGGAAGGCGATAAAGCAGGCTGCCGTTTTCGCACCCCATTGGACCGATATCGACGGGCTTATTATGCAAGGAATCGATGTCGCGCAATTCGGAGCGACCATCACGCGCCCACCGCAGACTGATCCCGATATCGAAGCCGAGATAGCCTACCGGGCTGTCATGCGCTATCAGATCCAGCGCGGTGCCATCCAGCCGATGCCGTTTTCGGGTGGCAGGGTGCAGAACCCCGACGCAGTGCCCATCTTTCCCAACCCCCAACCACCATGAAAACACCAAGCATGTTATATGCGACTGCGCTGGGCCTGCTGCTCGCCTTGCCAGCCTCGGGCTATCTCAGCCCGGCAATCGGCCGGTTCATCAACCGCGATCCGATCGAGGAAAAGGGTGGCCTCAATGCCTACGCCTTTGTCACCAATAATCCCGTAAACAAGTGGGATCACTTGGGCATGGTGCAGCAGGACCAGATCGTTGCCGTGCCGGGCGATGACGGAGACAGCATATTTATATCGGGCACCCGATTCACTCCCGGAACGGTTTCTGCCGGAAGCAGTCGAGGAGACGGACGCAACTTCGGCCTGTCGCTTTCGGATATCCAAAGATCAGAACTCGCAACCGGAGGCACCTATATCGGCACGGATCGACGCGGCAACCTGGCCCTGAAATTTGCCTCGGCGGCGGACAAGTTTGTTGGCTTGGGTGGGTTCACCGAACCAGCCGACCAAGACCGGCTGGTGGGCCAAGGCGACTACACCAGCGGTCCGAGCGGCTCCCTCAGCAGCTATCACCTCACCTACTTCACCGTCAATATGCCGGCGACGGTGATCAAAAACTGGGTCTTTAACAATGGGAACGGTAACTATCAGAATTATGGCGACCAAAGGGACATGGCGGCAGGAGCGGCTACCTTCTTGGCCACGGTGGCCGGTAGTGGTGGCACGGTCACTGGCGCAGTGGACGCCTATGCCTGGGCTCTGGGCACAGCGACGCGAAACGGAGTGGATGTCACTTCCTACAGCTTTGAACTCGGTCACGACCTGACGGAATTCTTCTCCACCGTGGCCGTTCCCGAAGCAGCAGGGCTGCGCAGTGCCTCACTGGTCGGACGAACGGCATCGGCCGCCGAGAGCAGGGGAGCTACGTTGATCGAGAAGTATCTCGGGCCTAGCAGCAAAGCCATTAAGAACGAGGCGGGTGATCTGATTTTGGTTTCAGAAGATGGTGCGAAGCGCGTTCGTTTTGATTTCAACCGCCCATATCCACACGAGAGTCCGCATGCTCACGTCGAGGAGCTTGTAAATGGAAAGTGGCAAAAATCCGGTCCAATCTATCCAACTGACGTGCCTCATAAATAACATGAAAATCGTAGACACAACTTCTCGTGTGGAGCTGAACAACGTATGCCTCTTCTTGAATCCCGCTGAGGCTAGCGAATTAAGGGATACGCTCGAATTGCTCCTGAAAGCAAATAACCCTGATAGACATGAGCACGTCTCCAGCGCGGACTACACAAAGGAGATAATCTTAGTTATTGGCCCTGATCGGGCCGCTCGTCATAAGTAAAACTCGCGGCAGCAACCTGTTTTTACGCGAGAGAGTCAGACAGAGATGATAATCATGAATACCAAAAAACCGCTGTATACTGTGCCCGTCCCTTCGACGAATTTTTCCACCGAAGCTTATTGGGACGGGAAGGGAGTATTACCGGCGATTCGCTTCAGCTACGAGAAGGACGACATGCAATATCGATCAGGAATCGCGTTTGGCAGGGTTTTAGCGTTCCGCAAGCGGGCTGAGCGTTGCTGCAAACCCTGGCACATCGAAGGCACTTACGACACATTGGTAGAGATAGAGAACTCGTCTTGGCTTGAGGAGATGCGGGCTGATACCGCCGAGCAGTGGCGCGATAAATGGCCGATGCGCCACTACATGATTTATCTGGATAGCGTTGGGTGCTTCGAGGTCATCGCTGAATCATGGAGTGCCCTGCCGGACGAAAAATAGCCTTCATGTTCGCAACGCCCTCAAAGATCCAAGCGGCACGCTCAAGTAAAGCTCATTGCAGCCACGTGTCTTCACAAGAGAGATGGAGAAATCGATGCACCAATTGACTCAACGCCGCGAGACGAGCAACAGCATCTGCGTCGGGATCTCGCCAAACTCCACAAACACATAACGCGCGATCAGCCCGCCGGCGGTGCCCAGCAGCCCGAGACCGAGCAGCGCGCGGACGGAAAAGCTGAGAATAAAGACGTTCATGCGCGAGACGGCCCGGCCCAGCACCGAGAAAGCGAGCGTGATCAGGAAATTCAGCGCGATGAACGGCGCGGCCATGCGCAGACCCAGCTCGATGACCCGGCCCGTGGCATTGATGACCTGCTCCCCTGCCCCGTGGCCCAGCACCGGCAGGCCCGGCGCGGCAAAATCAAAGCTGCGCGCAAAGGCGGTCAGCACCGTCAAGTGCGCCCCGAAGAGGAAAAACAGCAGAATCGCCAGGGTCATCACGAATCCGGCCAATGGCTCCGACGAAATCTCCGGCGCGCCAAATCCCGGTGTCGCCGACAGGCCGATTTCCGACGACA
>JAHFTH010000128.1:0-3923 GCA_023269445.1 Lacunisphaera sp. | reverse complement strand
AAACCCATCGCGAGCCCGAGCAGCACTTCCCCACCCGCGGCGAAAGCCAGTGCCCAGAGCGTGGCGGGCAGCCGGCCGGCCGGCACCAGACCGGAGATGAGCACTGCGAGACAGAGCGCGATGGCCACTTTCACCATCGGGGGAATCGTGCGCTCGCCGCCCAGCGCGGGCAGCAGCATCACGACCCCCAGGCCGCGCATGAACACCATCAGGAAAGTGAAAAGGTCGCCGACGGTCACGGCTCCCTCCTTAGTGCGCGAGACCCGGCATCCGGTGGATGATCGAGACGGTAAACTCCGACAGCGAGCGCAGCAGCCAGGGGGCGAGCAACATGGCGAGCGCGGACAGCGCAATGAGCTTGGGGGCGAAGGTCAGTGTGGGTTCCTGCAACGAGGTGACCGATTGCAACAGGCTGGACGCGAGGCCGACGACCATCAGCACGATGAGAAACGGCGCCACGGTGTAGAGCGCGAACATGACGGTGGTCTTGAAGAGATCGATGGCGATTTCAGGATTCATGGTTTGGGAAAGTTGAGAGTTGAGTGATGAGAGCTGAGGGTCAGGCCCCGGAGGACGGAATCGGGAGGGATGCGGTATTTTCAGAAGGTTCGATGGTTCGATCTCTCAACACTCAGCTCTCAGCTCCTCTGCCATCAATTAAAGCTCTGGACGAGCGATTGCACGATCAGGTGCCAGCCATCCACGAGGACGAACAGCAGGAGCTTGAACGGCAGGGAGACGACGTTGGGCGGCATCATCATCATGCCCAGGGCCATCAGCACCGAGGCGACGAGGAAGTCGATGACGAGGAAGGGCAGGAAAAGGAGAAACCCCATCTGGAAAGCCGACTGCAGTTCGCTCAGCACAAACGCGGGGATGACGACGCGCATCGGCAGGCTCTTGACCGCGGTCGGACCGAAGCCGCCAAGCTCGAGGAAATACTCCAGGTTGCGCGTGCGCGTCTGCTTGAGCATGAAGTCGCGCAACGGCGCGGTGGCCTTGTCCAGCGCATCGGCCGATTTCATTTTCCCGTCGAGGTAGGGCTGCAGCGCCTCCGAGTGGATGCGGTCGAAAGTGGGACCCATGATGAAGAAGGTGAGGAACAGCGAGAGACCGACGATGATCTGGTTCGACGGCGCACTGGGCACGCCGAGCGCGGTGCGCACAAAGCCGAGCACGATGACGATGCGCGTGAAACTGGTCATGAGCAGCACGAGCGACGGCGCGACCGAAAGCAGCGTCATGAGCAGGACGATCTGCACGGCGACGCTCAGATCGCCGGGATTCTCCGCCCCTTCGAGACCGATGTTGAGCCGCAGGGGCGGGCGGGCGGCCGGAGCCGCGGCCGGCGCGGCGGGATTCATCGCCGGCTGGATCACTGCCGGGTCGGCAGCGGGTGTCTGCGCCAAAACATCGGTCGCCAGCAACAGGCTGGCGGCGAGCAGGACGAAGAGGTGGCGAAGAAAACGGTTCACTTGGGCGGAGGACTGGTGCCGTCGAGCGGCGTGAGCATCGCGATGCTGCCGGGACAGACCCCGAGCAGGAATTTGCGGCCGTCATAGTCGGCGACCACGAGATACTGGCGGGAGCCGAGCGGGCGGCTATCGACGATGGCGAGGCGACGCGCACCGGCGGGGCCGGCGCGGACGGAGCTGTGACGCTTCTGCCAGAGCCACCAGCCGCCGGCGGCGGCCAGCGCGGCGGCGGCGAGCAGCAGGCTGGAATTCAGGCGGCGGGACTCAACCGCCGCGGTGGCACCGGCCGGAGCCGCAGCCCGGGGATAAATGACTTCTTCCTTCGGCTGGGCGGGAAGGCGCGGCGCGAGGGCGAGCAGGAAAAGGACGGTGAAGATTATCCGCGTCATGAACGGGGAACGCCGCTGCCGACGAGCTCCGTGATCTTGATGCCGAAGTGATCCTCGACCACGACGACTTCACCGTAGGCCACGAGCTTGTCGTTGACGAAGAGGCCGACGGGGTCGCTGGCCTGCTGGGTGAGCTGCACGACGGAGCCGGGCGAAAGCTCGAACACGTCGCGCATCGGCAACAGGCAGGAGCCGAGCTGCACGGTGACTCTGACTTTCACATCAAGGACGATATCAAGGGTTTTTTCTTCCATGGGAATTGGTAGTTGTGGCCTCCGTGGCGGAGGGAAGCTTGGCGGTGAGCTGCACGGCGATGTGGTCGGTGTCGAGGCCGATGGTGCCGACGAATTTGGGCACGCCGTTGAGCAACAAGTTCGTCTGGCGGAGTTGCTCTGCCGGCATCTCGATGACGTCACCGACGCGCAGGTCGGTGATCTCGCGAAGGGAAACCTCATAGGTATCCCATTCGGCGCGGACGGGCATGGCGATGTTGGCGTAGGTTTCGTGCCAGGCGGCCTTCTTCTCCACGGTGGTGGTGACGGTGGCATCCTTCTGGCGCCGGGCCTGCATCTGGCGGGCGAGCGGCTCGATGGTGTAGTAGGGCACGCCGATCTGGATCGGTTCCGTGCAGTCGCCAAAATTGGCTTCCAGACTGATCGCGAGGACGACGGCATCCTTGGGGGAAGTCTGGAGATAGCGGCCGCTACTTTCGTGGCCGACGATGAGGGGCGTGAGCTCCTGCTCGCTCTTCCATTGGTGGCACCATTCCTCGAGAATCATGAGGGCCACATCGTCGATGAGTGTGATCTCGATCTCGGTGAGGTGGCGCTCGGCCTTGATCGAGTGACCGCGGCCGCCCAGCAGGCGGTCGGCGATGGTGAGCGCGAGCCGCGGGGCGATGTCGAGCACGCTGATGCCGGTGAGCGGATCGGCCTTGAAGAGACAGAGATGCGTGGGGCCCGGCAGGGACTCCGTGAATTTGGAATAGTTGACCGTGGTAAAGCGGGTGATCTTCAGGCCGAATTCCATGCGCAGAAACAGCGAGAGGCGCGCGCTGAGATAGCGGATGAAATCTTCATGCACCAAGCGCAGGCGGCGCAGTTCGGCCTCGGAGAGGAAGGCGGGGTTGCGAAAATCGTAGGGCTCGATCTTGACGGTCTCGCTGCCGGCGGCACGGACGCCGTTGGCGCGGATGAGGCTGCCTTTGGCCGCACCGGGTTCCGCGCCACCCTGCGCCAACAGCTTGTCGATCTCGGACTGGTCGAGCAGGGCGCTGGCGGGTTTCTGCGGATCGTCAGCCATGGGAGGTTACTGCACGACGAAGTCGGAGAAGTAGACTTGCTCGGCCACACGGCTGCCCAGGGCCTGGTTGTAGGCCGTGACGAGCTTCTCGCGCAGGACGTTCTTGGCGCCCGGCTCCTCGAGATCCGAAAGGCTGAGCGAGGACAACACGCCGAGCGTGACGTCCGTGAGCTTGTCTTTGTTGTCGTCAAAGGCGGATTTGATCGTGTCGGGCTTGAGGCCGGTGACCACGAAACTGGTTTTGAGATACCGGGTGCCCATCGTGCCGGAGAGGTTGACGACGACGTTGGTGAAGGCGTAAGTGTCGCCGCCTTCGCCACCACCCTCCTCCTTGCCGCCGTGGCCCTTCTTTTTCTCGCCGTGGCTTTTCTCGGCCGCGGCGCCATGAGCCGCTTCGGCTGCCTCGGCGGGCGGAGCCGCGAGCTTCTGTTGCAAGCGGGGGAGCAAAACGAACTCCGCCACCGCCCAGCACGCGGCCGGGGCGACCACGATGGCGAGGATGGCGGGCAGCCAGACTTTGAGGGCCCCACCTTTGGCCTTGGCGGGGGCCGCAGCTGGCGCCGCCGCATCGGCCGGCGCGGCGGCGCCCTTTTCCGGCGCGGCGGGCGCGGCGGCGGCCTCTTTCGCTTTCGCTTCAGGTTTGTCAGACATGGCGGGTGAGCGGCGGCTTAGCTGCGCTTCAGATTGACGATGTCCTCAAGCACACTGTCGGATACGGTGATGAGTCGGGAACCGGCCTGAAAGCTGCGCTGAGCGG
>JAHFTH010000004.1 GCA_023269445.1 Lacunisphaera sp. | reverse complement strand
GAAGCGTGTCTCCGCCAAAGAGGCGTTCAAGCTTTTGTTCATGGCCTCGATGGAGTTGACATGAAATGGAGATTGCCGACTCGAGGTGAAGTCGCTTACTTCGGTCCACCATGGCGACACCAGCAACCTCGGCGAAAAACCAATCCAGCGTCAGGGCGGCCCAAGCGTTGGCCAAGCAGAAGGCCCTCGAGAAAAAAGCCAAGACCTATAAGCTCGACCTTGCCGAGCTATCCATTTTCACCAGCCAGCTCGCGTCGCTGCTCCAGGCCGGTCTGCCGCTCGTCTCCTGTTTGGAGGCCCTGCAGGACCAGACCGAAGACCAGGTCTTCCGCATCGTGATCCGTGATGTGCGCAACGATATTTCCACCGGCACTTCGTTCTCGGCGTCCGTCAAGAAATTTCCCAAGGCATTCCCCAATCTGTTCATCTCGATGGTCGAGGCCGGTGAAGCGTCCGGCGGTCTGGCGGAAATTCTCGGCAAGGTGGCCGGTTACTTTGAATCCAGCGTCAAGCTGTCGAAGAAGGTCAAGTCAGCCATGACCTACCCGGTGGCCGTCATCGGTCTCGCGATTGCGCTGGTCAACGTGCTCCTGATTTTCGTCATCCCGGTGTTCGCGGCCATGTTTGCGGATTTCGGTGCCAAGCTGCCTGTGCCCACCCAGATGCTGATCGACCTGAGTAATTTCATGAAGGCTATGCCACCACATCTTGGTGGGTGGACGCTCGTCGTGGGAGCCTATGGCGTCTTTTTCTTTGGCAGCAAATACGTCGCCACGCCCAAGGGCCGCCGGCAAAAAGACCAGTTTCTTGTCCGTGCGCCCATCTTTGGCAACATGGTCCACAAGATCGCCCTTTCCCGTTTCTGCCGCACTTACGCCACGCTGATGCGCTCAGGCGTGCCCATCCTGCGCACGTTGGAGATTGTCTCCTCCGCCAGCGGCAAGGTGCAGGTGGAGGATGCGTGCGCCGAGATCGCCAAGCACGTCAGCCAAGGCGGACAAGTTTCCGATATCATGGCCGCCAACACCTTCTTTCCGCCGATGATGAAGCACATGGTGAAGGCCGGTGAAACCACGGGCAACGTCGACGGCATGATGAACAAGATTGCGGATTTCTACGACACCGAGATCGACGCGACTGTGGCAGCGCTCACTTCACTGATCGAGCCGCTGTTGATCACCTTTCTTGGCGTGGTCGTCGGCGGCATAGTCATGGCGATGTTCCTGCCGATCTTCCAGCTCGGTGCGGTGGCCGGCGGTGTTAATTAACCCCGCAGCGCCTTCGGTAATGTCACTTGCGTGCCGATGATGAGGCCGGCACCTTCACCGTCCTTTCTGCCATGGCCTCCATCCTCATCGTCGACGATCTCATCTCCATCCATGAGATGCTGGAGGCCGTAATCGCGCCGACCGGGCACAAGACTGAGTTTGCCACCGACGGCGAGAAGGGCTTGGCCCGTTACAAGGCGGAGAAATTCGACCTCGTGCTCTGCGACATCGATATGAAGCCGATGGACGGCATCACGCTCCTGAAGCAGGTGAAGCTATACGACCCCAGCGCCGTCATCATTATCATGACGGCCTATGCCAGCACCGAGAGTGCGATCCAGGCCTTGAAATACGGCGCCTTCGACTACCTACAGAAGCCCTTCAAAGTGGACGAGCTGATGCAGGCGTTGAAGCGCAGCCTTGAATTCCGGCGAGCGGTCGTTGAGCGGGAGACCCTCGGGGCGGCCCCTGCGGTCAAGGCCGGCGACTTCGAGGCCCGCCTTGTCGGGGAGAGCCAGAAAATCAAGCGCCTCATCGCCCAACTGAAGAAACTCGCCACCGCCCACACCCCGGTGCTCATTTCTGGTGAAGCTGGCACGGGCCACGAGATTGTCGCCGAACTGCTGCATGCCGCCAGCCATGCGGTGGACAGCCCGATGGTGCGGATCGACTGCCGCTTGAGTTCGATGGAGGGCTTGCGCACCGGACTCCTTGGTCAGAATGGCGCCGGTGGCACCTGGGTGCAGCAGGCCAAGGGCGGCACACTTTTTCTCACGGATCTCCAGTGCCTCCCCAAAGAAGCCCAGAACGAACTCGTCTCCGTTATCCGCAACAACGCGCATAACTTCCGTCTGATCTGCTCGACGGAGGAGGACTTGGAGAAACTCTCCGAGTCCGGGACCTTCAACGAGGAATTATTTTATCGCGTGGCGGCCCTGCCCGTGGAGATGCCGCCCCTGCGTGACCGTATCGAGGACATTCCCTCCCTGCTCAAGGGCATTGCCGCCAAAGTCAGCAACACCCAGTTCGACGCCCGTAAGATCGAGTTCACCGACGACGCCCTGGCCACCTTGCGCACTTATCGCTGGCCGGGTAACCTGGCCGAGTTCACTCAGGTCATATCCCAAGCCATCACCACGACCGAGACCCGGGTGATCACTTCCGCCCAGTTACCACTCCGGATTCACGAATTGAAAGACTGGCCCGCTTTGAGCGACTATCTCGCTGGGCAAGAAAAGCAGTATATCGCCCGGGTGCTGAATGCCTCGGCGGGTGACAAGGCGAAGGCCGCCAAGGCCCTCGGGATCGACCCCAAGCGCCTTGATTGACGTGTCCCGCCGGGGTTGCTGGCGCGTGGTCGTGTCACGGTTAGCTTTACCGCTTGCGCCGCCCTAGGCCGCTGGCAAACCTCGCGGGCGCTCACGCCCATGCCCAAACGCACAGACCTCGAGTCCATCCTGATCATCGGCGCCGGTCCCATTATCATCGGCCAAGCCTGCGAATTTGACTATTCCGGCACCCAGGCCTGCAAGGCGCTCCGCGAAGAAGGCTACAAGGTCATCTTAGTTAACTCCAACCCGGCGACGATCATGACCGATCCGGAGTTCGCCGACGTCACCTACATCGAGCCGCTCACCCTAGACATCCTGGAGAAGATCATCGCCAAGGAGCGGCCTTCCGCACTCCTCCCTACGCTGGGCGGACAGACGGCCCTCAATCTCTCCCTCGAGCTGCACAAGGCCGGTATCCTCGACAAATACAACGTCGAGATGATCGGCGCGAAACCCGAGGCGATCAAGAAGGGTGAGGACCGCGAACTCTTCAAGCAATGCATGCTCAAGATCGGCCTCGACGTCGCCAAATCGATGACGGTCCACACGCTCGAAGACGCGCGCAAGGCCGCCGACTACATCGGCACCATGCCGCTCATCATCCGCCCGAGCTTTACGCTCGGTGGTTCCGGCGGCGGCATCGCCTACAACCGCGAGGAATTCGAGCAGATCGTCAACAACGGCCTGGAGATCTCGCCGGTGCACGAAGTGCTCGTCGAGGAGTGCCTGCTCGGCTGGAAGGAATACGAGATGGAGGTCATGCGCGACCACAAGGACCAGTGTGTCGTCATCTGCTCCATTGAGAACTTCGACCCCATGGGGGTGCACACCGGGGACTCCATTACTGTCGCGCCGGCGATGACGCTCACGGACAAGGAATTTCAGGTGATGCGCGACGCCTCGTTCGCCGTCATCCGCGAGATCGGCGTCGAGACCGGCGGCTCCAACATCCAGTTCTCCATCGACCCGCAGACCGGCCGCCAGGTGGTCATCGAAATGAACCCACGCGTGTCGCGCTCCTCGGCGCTGGCGTCGAAGGCCACCGGGTTCCCCATCGCCAAGATCGCGGCCAAGCTCGCCGTCGGTTACACGCTCGACGAGCTGCGCAACGATATCACGCGTCTCACGCCCGCCAGCTTCGAGCCGACGATCGACTACGTCGTCACCAAGATCCCGCGTTTCACCTTCGAGAAGTTCCCCGGCGCCAACACCACGCTAACCTCCGCGATGAAGTCGGTCGGCGAGGCCATGGCCATCGGTCGCACGTTCAAGGAATCCTTTCAGAAATGCCTGCGCTCGCTTGAGACCGGCGCGCGCGGCTTCGGCGGCGGCGGCAAATATGGCCATGACGAACTGCCCGACGAGGCCACCATCCGCCAGAAACTGGGCACGCCCAATGCCGAACGCATCTACTATATTCGCTGGGCCTTCCTGGCCGGCCTGACGGAGGACGACATTTTCGCCCTCTCCAAGATCGACCCGTGGTTCCTCCGCCAGCTGCGCGAGATCTACGAGATGGAGGCCGCCCTCAAGCAGCAGGGCCTCGCGACGATCGACGCCGGTGCGCTGCGTCGCGCGAAGCAGTTCGGCTTCTCCGACGCTCAACTCGCGCACATCCTGCGGACCGACTTCGACACGATGCGCACCCACCGGAAGAAAGCCGGCGTGCTCACGACCTACCGGTTGGTGGACACCTGTGCGGCGGAGTTCGAGGCCTTCACGCCCTACTATTATTCCAGCTACGGCGACGAGAACGAGATCATCCCCTCGAAGAAAAAGAAGATCATGATCATCGGCGGCGGGCCGAACCGGATCGGGCAGGGCATCGAGTTTGACTATTGTTGCGTGCACGCCTCCTTCGCGCTCCGCGAGGCGGGCTTCGAGACCGTGATGATCAACTCGAATCCCGAGACGGTCTCCACCGACTACGACACCAGCGACCGGCTCTACTTCGAGCCGCTCACGCTCGAGGACGTGCTCGAGGTCTACGAGCAGGAGGGCTGCAGCGGGGCCATCGCCCAGTTCGGCGGCCAGACGCCGCTCAACCTCGCCAGTGCGCTGAAGGCCCGCGGCGTAAACATCATCGGCACCTCGCCTGAGAGCATCGACACGGCCGAGGACCGGAAACTCTTCGCCGCCGTGCTCGACCTGGTGAAGCTGAAGTCGCCGGCCAATCGCATCGCCATGTCCGAGGCCGAGGCGCTCTCGTCCGCGGCCGAGCTCGGCTATCCGGTGCTCGTGCGCCCGTCGTTCGTGCTCGGCGGCCGCGGCATGTTCATCCTCTACAGCGAGGCCGAGTTGAAGGACGTCGTGCGCCAGGTGTTCGACGTGATGCCCGGCAAGCCCGTGCTCATCGACAAGTTCCTCGAGGATGCGATCGAGCTCGACGTGGACTGCATCAGCGACGGCGAGACCACGGTGATCGGCGGCATGCTTGAGCACATCGAGTATGCGGGCGTCCACTCCGGCGACGCCGCGATGGTCATGCCCCCGCACACGCTGTCGAAGGAGATGCTCGCGACCGTCCGCACCGCGACCTATGCGCTAGCCAAGGCGCTCAAGGTGGTGGGCCTGATGAACGTCCAGTTCGCGATCAAGGATGGCCAGCTCTACGTGCTCGAGGTCAATCCCCGCGCGTCGCGCACCGTGCCCTTTGTCGCGAAGGCGATCGGCGTGCCCCTCGCGAAGCTCGCGGCCAAGGTAATGGCCGGGGCGAAACTCAAGGATCTCGGCTTCACCAAGGAACTTCAGCCCAAGCACTGGTGCGTGAAGGAGGCGGTGTTTCCCTTCAACCGTTTCCCCGGTGCCGCCATCATGCTCAGCCCGGAGATGCGTTCGACCGGCGAGGTCATGGGCATGGACGACGATCTCGGCATCGCCTTCGCCAAGACCCAGCTCGCCGCCAAGCCGGGCCTGCCGCTGGCCGGCAAGGTGTTCTTCAGCGTGAAGGATTCCGACAAGCCGCTGGCGGTCGCACTCGCCCGCGAATTCATTGCGCTCGGATTCACTCTTTGCTCCACCAGCGGCACAGCGAAGCTTCTCCGCGAAAGCGGTATCGAGGTCCAGTCCGTCAACAAGCTCATGGAGGGCCGGCCGCATTGCATCGACATGATCAAGAACGGCGAAATCCAGCTCGTGATCAACACACCGCGCGGCATGATCCCGCGGCAAGACGAGAACGCCATCCGCGCCGCAGCTTGGTCCAACAACGTCTGCATCATGACTTCCATCACCGGGGTGCGCGCCTCCATTAACGGTATCCGGGCGCTAAAGGCAAAACGCGTGGGTGTCCGCCCGCTACAGCAATATCGGGGCAACGTTATTGAAGTGCCCTGAAATCATCCGCCTCTGGTCATGAAATCTCCCGCCACCTTGGTTGCTCTCTTGCACGGGCCGGATCAGCCCGGCTTGGTGGCAAAGACCTCGGGTTGGATCTTTGCGCGGCAAGGTAATATCCTGCACGCCGATCAGCACCGCGACATGGAGGCTGGCGAATTTTTCCAGCGCATTGAATGGGTGCCGGCTGGCGCCGGTGCCGCCACCGAGGCTGTGGAGCTTCGCGCTTTTGCCGCCTCGCTTGGTATGTCGGCGAAGGTGGCATTATCCACGCACCGTCCGAGAGGCGTTATTTTTGTTTCCAAGGAGGATCATTGTTTTCACGACTTGGCGTTGCGCGTGAAGGCCGGGGAGTTTGGCGGTGAGCTTGCCGGTGTGATCTCCAATCACACCGATTTGGCCGAGGCCGCCCGCCACTACGGACTGCCGTTCTACCATGTGCCGGTGTCGGCCACGACTAAGACCGAGTCCGAGCAGCGGCAGTTGAAAATTTTGCGCGAGTTGGGAGCGGAATTTGCCGTGCTCGCCCGCTACATGCAGGTGCTATCCGCAAGTTTTCTTAAAGCCTGCGGCCTGCCCGTGATCAACATCCATCACTCATTTTTGCCGGCCTTCGCCGGTGGCAAGCCGTATCATCAGGCGCACGAACGGGGCGTGAAGCTGATTGGCGCCACGGCGCACTACGCCACAGCGGTGCTCGATGACGGCCCCATCATCCAGCAGGATGTCGTGCGGGTGACGCACCGCCACGGCGTGGACGACCTTGTGCGCAAAGGCCGCGACCTGGAAAAACTCGTGCTCGCGCAGGCGCTCCGTTGGCATCTGGAAAACCGCATCCTTGTCTACGGCAACAAGACGGTCGTGTTTGACTGATGGCTGGGGTTTGAGGGGTGGTTCAGCCTTTTTCCTTGAGGGATGCCGGGGGCTTTCGCAATCTGCCCGACTCCATGACCACCAGCCCCTCTGCCGAAAACCAACCCAAGGACCAGCCCGCCGTCGCGATCGAGCCCGGATTCGAGATCGTCGCCCAGGTTTTCTGGGAAAAGAACCGCAGTTTCATTCTCCTGCTTTGTGCCGCTGCTCTGCTGGCTGTCATCGGGCGCGAAGGCTGGCAATATTTTGCCGCCCAGCACGAACAGAGTGTGCGCGATGACTACGCCAAAGTCGCTGATCGGCCGGAACAGCTGGCCGCCTTTGCCGGCGCTAACGCTGACCATGTGCTCGCGGGAGTCGCTTACCTGCGTATCGCCGACAGCAAATATGCCATCGCTGAGTTTCGTCCGGCTGTTGAGAATTACAACAAGGCCGCCGCGCGGCTGAAGAACCCCGCCCTGCTGGGTCGTGCTAAAGTCGGCGCGGCCATGAGCCAGATCAACAGTGGGGACAAGACCGCCGGAGAGGCGGCGCTCAAGGCGATCAGTGCCGAGGTTGCTTTGCCAAAGAGCGTTCGGGTCGAGGCACTCTATCATCTCGCCACCATTGCTTATGATGTGGGCAATGCCGCAGATGTGGGCAAGCTCGTCACCGAAATCGGCAAGATCGATGCTGCCGGTGTCTGGTCCCAGCGCGCCACAATGTTGCTGACGATCAAACGTGACTAATACTTGGCGCACGCAATCCGTGCAAAAATGGTCGGGGCGATAGGATTCGAATTCCTCGCCTCGGCTTTCAACAGGATGGGACACAACGTTAAATCAATGTGTCCCCATGCAACGTGTCCAGAAATGTGTCCACCCTTCGTTGGAGGATGTTCATTCAGGCGCTCATGCGCCTAAAGTCGCCGCGGGCTTAGATGAGTCTGAGCGGTTGCTGAACGTGTTGGTGTATGTTCTTGCATACGATCTCGAACCTAACCCGCTTTTCACTTACGCTTTCCGCGCGATAGTCGCTAAAAGGCCAGCGTTGCTGTCGGCGCAAATGGTTGAAGGTATTTTGGTTAAGCAGGGGTTTTCTGCGGCCGAACAAGCGGTAGCGGTGTCTCGACTCGATGCGCTGTGGTTGGAAGAGTTTAGGCGGGTCGTGGAATTCGAGAGGACGCGCCATGATCCTTCGAATCGTTATTACCGGTTCGAGCCTCAGCTTGATCGTCTCTTGGAGCGGATCAAATGAAGCGCACGCTATACGCTGGGGGCTGGGGCAAAGCCCCAGATAGGCGGGACTCTGGTCCCGCCGTAGCAAGCTCGGAGCGGCCGCAGGTCCGTCCGTGTTGGCCCTTCCGCTATGGTCTGGGCCGTTCACTCGCGGCCTCCGGCAGCAGCCGCCCCTCAACAGCCTCCGGGTTTGGTCGCATCCGGTGTGGCTTACGATCAGACGCGAAGGCACCGGATGCGACCGCGCAGCGGTCGCGCCGGTGGTTCGCCTTGGTAGATATGCGGATTTTGCTTCCAAGCCTCTGCCAGAAGAACTTGCGATGCCATGCCCAGCGAATCCGGGAAAACACTAAATAGCATATGCCAAACGATATACCCAAAAGCAGTTTTCAGGTGTATTTGCCGAAAGACGGCGAATATCGCGCCTTCTTCTCGGTAGAAAATCCACGTCTGACGCGCACTGTTTTGCTGCCTGTCTCTACGCACCGGATGGCTCTCCGCTTGGCTGCTCGGCTCTTCTCCGAGTTCAGGCAAACGCAAGTCGTCACCCGGCGTGTTCCAGTAGAAATTCAGCGCATCGCTCTCTGGAAATTGCTCTACGACTACGTTGGGCAATTGCTTCACGATCGCAGCCGGAAATGGCCGACTGTGAGAGGCTACAAGTGCAACCTGAAACAACTATTTCAGGAATGCCGCTGGAGATACCTGAGCGACATCACGTCGGAAAGTTTCCTGCAGTGGAGGAACTCCTCCACACGCGGCGACTACCAACACAATCGCTTCCTGCGCGAGGCAAATGCCTTTCTCGATGAGATGACGGTGATCGGGGTGGCTCCTGCAAATCCACTCAGGAAAGTTGAAGCAATGCCGCACCCAGTCGCAGAAAGTCGCAACGTGTCGCGACTAGATATAATTGCGCTTACGACAAACTGTGATCAACTCAGCACAGGCAACGACCTCAATACCATTGTGGATGGCTCCACTGAAAAAGCTGCCGACCCGAGTCAGGGGTCTGGGATTCTAAAAACTCCGAGGGGTTTCGCCGCTGCACCAAACCGATAACGCGTGCGCGGCTGCATTGGTCGCGTTCGCACAACCTAGAATCCCATGAAGACTCCACAAAAACCTGTCCAGCTAGTCACCCTCAACGAAGCGGCCGCGCGTCTTGCCGTCTGTCGGCGCACCATCGAACGCGAAATTTCTGCCGGTCGTTTTCCTCGGCCGTTGAAAATCGGCCGATCAACCCGCATTCCCCTCCATGCTATCCAGAGTTACATTGATAAGCTCTCTGGGGCGCATCCAGCCACGTCATGATTTGTCACGTTTATCGGCGCGGGCGTTTCTACTGGGGAAAGCCCCAGCTCGACACCGACACGCGTCTTTCGCGTTTCAGCCTGGGCACGTCTGACAAACGTATCGCCCAGGCCAAGCTGTCCGAGATGTCCAAGGAGCGGGAGAAAGAAGCTCTCGGCCTCGGTGTTCCGCGTTCGGTGAGGGAAGGCGCAGCAATGCCCATCGCGGGCTTGCTGGCGGCCTTCCTCGACGACTTGCAGGCGCAGGGCCGGGCAGCCGGAACGTGTGCCCTGTATCGCCGCACACTGACTAAGCTGTTCAAGTGCTCTTGTTGGAAAACTCGGGCGGATGTCACGGCGCGTTCCTTCTGTGAGTGGCGGGCACGGTGTGGCCTCAGCCCGAAAACGCTCAATAATCTGCTCGGCGAGCTACAGGTTTTCTACGGTTGGCTGGTGCATCAACGTCGAGCTGCCGAAAATCCATTGCTTCATGTCCAGCGGATCAACACGCGCGGGACGTGGCGCCAGTATCGGCGCGCGCTCACTGCCGCTGAAATGCAACGCTTGCTGGAAGTCGCTCCTCCGCATCGTCGCATCGTTTATTTGACGGCTGCATTCACGGGATTGCGTCGGGCAGAGATGAACGGCCTGCAGTGGGGAGACATCGATCTGGACGCGGTAATTCCTTTTGCTCGAGCTAGGGCCAGCACGACGAAAAACCGCAAGGAAGCCGTCTTGCCACTGCATCCAGAATTAGTCGCGGGGCTCCGCGCTTTGCGTCCCGCTGACGTGGCTCCGTTCACGCCTGTTCTTCGTGGTCTGCTTCCTCGCATCCCGACTATGCGCAAAGATCTCGTGAAAGCGGGTATTCCCTTTGAGGATGAGAAGGGACGGCGTGCAGACCTGCATTCACTCCGCGTGACCTACGGGACAAACCTGACTCTTAGCGGTGCTGCGCCTCGAGTCGCTCAGGAGCTCATGCGTCACAGTGACATCAAGCTCACGATGCGAATCTACACTGACGCTGGTCAACTGCCGCTCGCCGATGCGGTCACCAATCTTCCGTCATTTGGTGTGTCCAAAAACGTGTCCTCGTGTGCCCAAAAACGTGTCCAGACCTCGGTCGCGGTCGGTCAAACGTAGTCGCATCATGGCGCGAGCAGACAAACAACGTTCGTCTTGCAAATCCCTCAACGGGTCGCTTTTAGTCGTGTCGCCGCGCATTCAGTCCCATCCATGCGCGGCGATTGAAAATGGTCGGGGCGATAGGATTCGAACCTACGACCTCCTGGTCCCAAACCAGGCGCTCTACCAGACTAAGCTACACCCCGTTGACAGGCAGCCAATGGGAAGGGCGACAACAGGTGTGTCAACGTTCCTTCGACCAATTCAGTGTAGCTTTATGAGGCCGCTAACCCTGACCCGATGGTATTAGTCCATGGGGCAACGTGCGATCTGTGCTGTATTCGGTAGTGAAGAAAGCCAAAAAATGCTTCTTGCCTCACCGAAAATCCCCCCCTAAACACTCCTCCTCAACCTCTTAAAAAATGGATACTCTTTCTCGTGACAGTAACAGCTCCGGTAGCGTCCTCCCTCTCGTGGGTGTGATCGCAGGGGCTCTCGGCCTGATCCTCTCGATCGTGGCTCTCGTAAAACTTTCCACGCTCCAAAAGACCGTGGCGGCGCATGATCTGGAGATCCCGAGAATCGCCAGCGTCGAAGGTGAAGTGCGTGCGGCCACCGCCAAGACGGAGACCGACATGAAGGGTCTGCGTGAAGGCGTCCAGAACGCGCTCAATCAAGTCGGCGAACAACTCGGTGCGATCAACGCCAAACTCGCTAAGATCGAAGAGGCGCAGAAGGCCCGTGCGGTCGCTCCCGCCGGTAAGGGTGGTGGTGCGCCAACCGGTGTGCTGAATGCTGACGGCACCTACTCCATTGCTCCCGGTGATACGCTCGCCAAGATTGCGCGCAAGTTTGCCACCAAGCTGGACGCCATTGAGGCCGAGAATCCCGGTCTGGATCCGGCCAAGCTCAAGGTTGGCCAGAAGATTCGTATCCCGAAAAAGTAACTTCCGGAAGTATTTCCTCCTGCCTCCAAGACCTTGTGTCGTGGAGGCTTTTTTTTGCCATGCCAATGAATCCCAAGGTGCCGCAGCGCTGGCAGCGCCTACGTGCTGAGCCACATGCGACCACGCGGATCTTCGACGTGGTGCGGGCCATCTATCAGCATCCGCATCGGGAGAAGGCGCAGGATTTTTTCGTCATCAACGCACCCGATTGGGTGAACGTGGTCGCGCTGACACCCGAGCAGCACCTCGTGCTGGTCCGTCAATTCCGTTACGGCACCAATGATTTTTCGCTCGAGATCCCCGGGGGCGTGATCGATGCCGGAGAAGAAGCAGTGGCGGCGGGTGTGCGCGAGCTGCGTGAGGAATCAGGCTACGTGGGCACCTCGGCGCGGCTGTTGGGGACCGTGCATCCCAATCCAGCCATGCAGAGTAACCGTTGTCATCTGGTGCTCGTTGAAAACGCGCGCCCCGTGGCGGATCTGGAGTGGGATCCCGACGAGGAATTCGAAATCATGACCAAGCCGGTCGAGGAAATCTACGCTCTAGCCCGCAATGGCGGCATCACCCATGCGATGGTGCTGAACGCCTTGCTGCTCTTCGTGCCCTACTGGGAGAAACTGAAGGCCCGCCCGGTTTGACTTCACTTCACGCCGGGTTTCACTCCCTGCACCTGATGGAATCTTTCTCTGCCGCCGCACTTTTCGCCAACACGTCTGAAAGCCTCGGGCGCGGGCGGGGCGCCGCGCTGCCGGCTCCGTTAGAGAAGGAAATCCGGGCGATCTACCAGCGCAGTCCGCTCTATGCGCGGCGGTTCCCGCTGCATTCGGAGCCGTTGCAATGGTCCTGTTATCGGGAAATGCCGGTCCTGACCAAACAGGAGATCGTGCAGCACGGACACACGGCATTCTTCGCCGACTACACAGAAATCGAGCGCGGGTTTGCTCAGAAGAAATTTGAATACGAGCACACTTCAGGCACGACCAGTGGTCCCATGACCGTGGTCATGGAAGATGGATGGTGGAACGCCCAGACCCGCCGCGCTTACCTCGCCCATCCCTTGCTCGCGCGGTATGTGGACCGGCCCTATCGCAAGTGCGTCCTCGCTCCCGTGGGGTGCTCCAGCAATCTCTGCCCTTATGAGGACCATCCTTTCCCGCACCGCTATTTCGACGGCACGGTTTACCTGAATCTCTCCAGTGACCCGTTCGCTTTTCCTGAAGCCGAGTGGGACCGCATCGTGCTGGAGCTGCAGGCGGTGAAGCCGCAGGTCATCGAGGGTGAGCCGGTTTATCTTTCGCTACTCGCTAGGGCTTTGAAAAAACGTCGGGTGGTCGTGACCAGCGTGGAAACAGTCATTCTGACTTACGGCAAGGCCAGTCGGCAGCACAGCGGACGGATCAAGGAGGCATTTCCGGGCGCGGTGCAAATCGATCTCTACGGTTCTACCGAGGCGGGCTACCTGTTTGTCGGCGACGCCTTTGCCGACAATCTCAGGGTGGTGGAAGGCAATGCCTTCATCGAGCTCACGCCGTGGGGCAAGGATGCGGGAGAGGTATTCCAGATCAATGTCACCACGCGTGATCGCGAGGCGATGCCGCTGCTCCGTTATTTCACGGGCGACATCGTGCGGCGCACGCCCACGGGCTACCGGATTCTAGGCCGGGAGAAGGATCTGCATTTCCGCTCTGACGGTGCGGCCGTGTCGGCGTTCGAGGTGGATGCGGCGTTGCCCGCGGAATTCGCCTGCTGGCATTGGTGCCTCGTGCAGGGCTCGGATAATCGGTGGGACTTTCAGTATGTGGCTGATGAGCTCGCGCCCAAGGGCATGGAGCGGGCCATTGCACTGACCTTGGGCGAAGAGGTGCGGGTTAATCTCTTTCGGCGGAAATTCATCCAACCGGCCGCGAGCGGAAAATTTGCGTTGCTCAAACCGCTGGCGCGTTAAGCGCAGCGTCGGCCCTGCAACCAGCGGCGGAAGCCCAACACCATAGAGCTGAGACCAAGGAACATGGCTCCGTAGGCGGAAGGCTCGGGCACAAACCGCCGGCCGTTAAAACCCATAAGATCGATGCCGCCATTAGCGTCGGCTGTGCTGGTTGGATAGTAGGTCGAGTTTGTCCAGTCTGCGAGATTGGCGATTGTGGTGGTCGTGTCGCTGGCCATGATTGAATAGCCGTAGACGGTGGTGCCTTGCGCGATACCCAAATCGGCGAATGAAATGAAGACACCAGCGAGCCCCTGTGCGCTACCCGAATTGTTAGCGCTCAAGGTGCTGAGATCATCGCCAGTATTGTAGCGGAATATCCGGTAGTTGGCGATGGTGGCTTGGGTGCCGCCTGTAACCGGATCGTAATCGAGATTGGCGCCGTAGTTACCGGCTGCGGTGGTCACAGTATTGCCCGAATAGGTGATGGGCTTGTTGTTAATCGAGTCCCAGCCGGTAAAAACGGCCACCCGAAACGGGTCGTGGCCACCGGCAACGCCGCGATCAAAGACCGCGAAACCATCCGAACTGATCGCCGTGAAACCGCCGGACCAGTAAAAATCGACACGTTCTATGTTAGCGGACGCAGTCGTGGCGGCAGTCGAGCTGTTACTGAACAGATTGTCCGCACCTAGGAGAGTATTGTTGCTCATCAGGAGGACATCCCCCAACGTTGCTTGGTAGGTGCCGCTGACTGTTGTGGTGCTAGCACCCTCCTGTGCATCCCAGACGGAACTATAGTTATTGTTGTCCACGCCCGACTGATTCGGCGTGCCGTTGGCGTTTGAGTCGGTGTTGCGGCGTATATACACTGAGCTGGCAGTGGAGTCGATGGTTTTGGCCGTGCCGGCGGTAATGCCGGTGACATTATACGTCGTATTGCGGAATGTGATAATGGGGGAGTAGGCCGTGCTGTCGGCGGCATCGCTGTTTGACACAGTCCATGAAGTAATGGCGGTCTGCGCTCGGGCAGAGGGGAGGATATGGAGCAACGCGCAACCAGAGATCGCCAACAAAGCGGATAGGCGTAAACGATTACTGGGAGAAATCATGAGTGGTGAGATCTGCGTCGGTCAGAATATCCTAGAGGTAAGCAGCAAATATTCGCCTCGGCTCTGGGGGTGGCGCAATCCGATAGAGACCAAAGAGAGGCTATCCCTCACTGGTGTGGAGCTTGGCTCGGCTCACTAACCTGCGGACACCGCGCAGCCCTAGGATGGTGGCGATAAAGATGGCTCCATACGTTGACGGCTCGGGCACGGGGCGGGCGATTTGTGCGCCAAAGCCCATGAAGTCCATGTTGCCGTATCCGGTGGGATCGGTGTTGGTGGGAAAATAGGTTGCGCTGTTCCAATTGACGAGATCAGCGGCGGTGGTGGGAGCCGTGTCACCGGCCATCAGCGAGTAGCCGTAGATGGTGGTGCCGGCGGAAATGCCAAGATCCGCAAAGCTGATCTGAATACCTACCAATTGTAATGTGCCACTGGACGCGGTGCCGGACGCGGTGCCGGAGAGATTGTCGGCGTTGGTGAAAGTGGAACGACGGTATGTGGCGGTAGAGGTTCCCTCGGGGTTGTTGATCGGCCCACCGAAGGAGTCCGCTGGGACAAACAAGCCGGAACTGGCATAGGTGGTGGGGGCGTTGGTAAACCCATTGACGGTGCCGATGCCAGTATAGGCTGCGATGCGGAAGCCGTCGCCGAAGTTGCCCGCGTTCTCCACGTCGAAGAAAACCACCGCATCATTCGCCTGCACCGTGTAGCCGCCGGAGAAATAGAAATCGATGCGCTCGACATTACTGTTGGCCGCGGTGCCCGCGCCGTTGGCGAAGGGGTTGCGGATGCCTGTATAAAGATCGCCATCCAGAAAAACTTGTTCGGCCGTAGCATGGTAATTCCCGAGGTCTTGGTTACTGGCGTTGGCCTGGTAGATTATCGTGGTGTTATTCGGATTGTCCGTTGTTTGGTTGGACGTGCCATTGGCGTTCGAGTCAGTGTTGCGGCGGAAGAACACATTGTTGGCTAGCGGGCCGTTGAATTGATAGTCACCCAAAGACGAGGTCACTGTGCTAACCGTGCTATCGCGATTGAGGTAGGTCAGTCCGCCACTAGTCGAGTTAGCGTTGTCCACCAAGGTGCCATAGGTTATGCCCGTCACAGCAACTTGAGCATGGGCGGTAGGCACTCGCAGTAGACAAAGCACAACCAATCCCAAGGCCATGTAGCCAGGACGGCAGGGATTTGCAGGTGCATGATGCGGATTGGTAGGCATGGGATTGCTTTTAGTATGGCTATTGAACTACAAAAGAAGCGTGGGATCAATTCAAATAGGTATATTTACCCATTTTAACTGGGGTTTAATATAGAAGTATTTAGATGCCAACACATATACAAAAACCTGAGCCTGAGCAATCTGCTACAGTGACTCCTTGGCGAAATCGCAAGATACGGGTGCGGGTCGCGGGTGGCATTGTTGCGACAGTCGTTGCGCTATTTGTCGGGTTATTAGTTGTTTATCCGCGAATTGAGAAGTGGCGTAAGGATCGTATATTGCGATCGGCGGAAGCGTATTTGGTCAAGGAAGACTATCGGAGCGCCTACCTGTTAATGGAGCAGTTTGTTCGTAAAGACCCGATGAGCCTTGTCGCTCGCCGCCTGCTTGCGCGGGTGAATGAGGTGATCGCACCAGAGCAGGCCCTGATTGAATGGGAGAGTCTCGTCCAGATAGAGCCCGGCAACCCGGACAACTATGTTGGTTATGCGACGACGGCCCTCAAGGTCGGCCAGCCCGCTCGGTTGCCCCCCATCTTGGCGGCGCTGCAGAAACTAGAGCCTGAGGGCATGGAATACCACCGCTTGGCGGCGGGCAGCGCGCTGGCGATGGGGGATTCCGCCGAGCTGCGCAAGCACATCGAACGCCTAGCGACGCTTGAGCCGCAGAACCCGCTCACCCGTTTCAGTCTAGCGGCGCTGCAGCTCAACTCAATCCATCCACCCGAGCATGAGCCGGCGCGCAACGTCATGGCCGAGTTCGCCCGAGGCGATGGATTGCGTATCCGCGCCACGCTGGCGTTGATCGCCGACGCGCCCCGGCGCTGGCCAGATGAAAAAACAACCGCGCGGCTCTATGCGCGACTGGCTGACGCATTGAAGCTGCGTGACTCCCGTGGCGGATCCGCGACCCGCTATGTGTCAATTCAGGGCTTTTCTCCTCGGCCTACCGGCTTGTCGGTTTTACTGGAGCACATGAAAGCTCAACCATCGCTGAGCGCTAACGATGTCCAGATGCTCACCCAGTGGATGCTGCAAATCGGCCAAGGGCGTGAGGCTCTCCTCTGGCTGGACACACTGGACGAGCCTTTGCGTGCCACCAACGCGGTCCGCCAAGGCATGGTGGCCTGTGCGGTCGCGTTGGAATCCTGGCCGCGTCTGGAGCAATTGCTCTCCCACGGAGCTTGGGGGCCGGTGCCAGCCGAGGCGATGAAGCTCGCCTTTGCTGCGCGTGCGCTCCGTGCCGGGCAGAACGCCTCCAAGGCAGGCAGTCAGTGGAACAGTGCCATCCGTCTGTGCGAACAGTCACAACCCGGGCTGCGGGTGCTACAGCGACTTGCGCTTATCTGGCACTGGCCCGACAAGCAGGCGCAGGTGTTGTGGGTTCTCGTCCGTCAATTCCCGGTGGATGAATCAGCCTGGCGCACGCTTGCCCAACTGGCCCAAGCCGAAGGGAGTGCAGCCGAACTTTGGCGGATCTATCAGGCTTGGGTGCAGGCGGCCCCGCCCAGTCCTGCGGTGCAGGCGGAGCGGGCCCTCATCGGCCTGCTTATCCGAACAGGGGAGACCGGACTGGACGCTAAAGCCGACGAGTTGTTTCGCCAGCATCCCGAGGTTCCGGGATGTCGTGTAGCACGCGCGCTGGCGTTGTGGCGAGCTGGCCGCGCGGCGGAGGGACTGGCGTTGCTCAATGCTGGCGAAATGAATTACGCCCGCGAGCCGCGCTTCGCTCTCGTGCGCGGGTTAATTCTCGCGACGCTGGGTCGGAAGGCGGAAAGCGAAGATATGTTCGCGCTCGTGCAGAACGCGAAACTCCTCCCCGAGGAAAGCGCCTTGGTGGCGCAAGCCCGCCAATCTGGCCGCTAGCCGTCTCGATCTTCAGATGGTGGTTAGGTCGACTAATAAGCGGCCAGACATTTTCCAGTGCCTTGCCAACCGACCTCGGGCCCGGTTTCTTCTGTTTCGACATTTCGTCCAACCCCGGCAATTTTTCCCCGATTCGCACGATGAATCTCCTTGGCTCGCTCTTCAGTTCCTCCATCGGCAGAAAATTTCTCATGGCGGCGACCGGTTTGGTGCTCTTCGGGTTCGTGACCGGCCACCTCCTTGGCAATCTGCAGATTTTTCTCCCGCCGCAGAAGATCAACGCCTATGGCCATATGCTGGAGTCGCTCGGTGCCGGGTTGTGGCTCATCCGCCTCTTCCTGCTCGCCTGTGTGCTCATCCACATCTGGCTCGCCATCCAGCTCACGCTGGAAAATCGCGCCGCCCGTCCGCAGGACTATGGGGTCGCGCACATCAATCGCGCCACCCTGGCCTCACGCCTCATGGCGCGCACCAGCATCGTGGTGTTGGCGTTCATTCTTTTTCACCTCGCGCACTATACCGTCCGCGCCGGCCATCCGCTTTGGAGTGAGCACACCTTCACGCTCGCCGACGGCTATACCAAGGTTCGCGACATCCACGCCATGATGGTGGAGGGCTTCAGTAATGTCGCCGTCTCGGTCTTCTACATCATTGCGGTCGGTCTGCTCAGTTACCATCTCGCCCACGGTATTGGCAGCATGCTCCAGACCCTCGGACTCAAGAACGAGAAATGGACCCGCGGGCTCGAGCGTTTCGCCGTCGCCTACTGCTGGGGCTACTTCCTCCTCAATGCCGCCATCCCACTCGCCGTGCTCGGCGGTTTCGTGAAGCTCCACGCCTAAACTTTCTCCGCCATGGCCACCCTCGACTCCAAGATTCCCTCCGGCCCGCTCGCCGACAAGTGGCAGAAGCACAAGACCGAGATCAAACTCGTCAACCCGGCCAACAAACGGAAATACGAAGTCATCGTCGTCGGGGCGGGTCTCGCCGGCTCTTCGGCTGCGGCCACGCTCGCCGAGCTCGGCTACAAAGTGAAGAACTTCGTTTTCCACGACAGCCCGCGCCGCGCCCACTCGATCGCCGCCCAGGGTGGTATCAATGCTGCCAAGAACTACCAGAACGACGGCGATTCCGTCCATCGGCTCTTCTACGATACGCTCAAGGGTGGCGACTACCGTGCCCGCGAAGCCAACGTCCACCGTCTCGCCGAGGTCTCGGTCAACATCATCGACCAGTGTGCCGCGCAAGGCGTGCCCTTCGCCCGTGAATACGGCGGCCTCCTCGCCAACCGTTCCTTCGGCGGCGCGCAGGTCTCGCGCACCTTCTACGCCCGCGGTCAGACGGGCCAGCAGCTGCTCCTCGGCGCTTACTCGGCGCTCTCGCGCATGGTGGGGCAGGGCGGCGTCGAACTGCACCCCAACTCCGAGATGCTCGACCTCGTCGTCGTCGATGGGCACGCCAAAGGCATCATCGTGCGTGACCTGAATACCGGAGCGATCACCCGGCACAGCGCCGATGCCGTCATCCTTGCGACGGGTGGCTACGGCAACGTTTTCAATCTCTCCACCTACGCGCGGCAGTCCAACGCCACCGCTATCTGGCGCGCCTACAAGCGCGGCGCCTGCCTAGCGAATCCCTGCTACACCCAGATTCATCCGACCTGCATCCCCGTGAGCGGCGACTACCAGTCCAAGCTCACGCTCATGTCGGAGTCGCTGCGCAATGACGGCCGCATCTGGGTGCCGAAGAAAAAGGAGGACGCGAAGAAAGACCCCGCTTCCATTCCCGAGGCCGATCGCGATTATTATCTTGAGCGCATCTACCCGAGTTTCGGCAATCTTGCGCCGCGCGACGTCTCCTCCCGCGCTGCCATGCGTATGTGCGACGAAGGCCGCGGCGTCGGCGAGACCGGCCTCGGTGTTTATCTCGATTTCTCCGACGCCATCAAGCGCCTCGGTGAACCCGCGGTGCGCGAGCGCTACGGCAACCTCTTCGACATCTATCACGAGATCACCGCCGAGAATGCCTACCAGACGCCCATGCGCATCTTTCCCGCCGTGCACTACACGATGGGCGGCCTGTGGGTGGACTATAACCTGATGTCCAACATCCCCGGCCTCTTCGTGCTCGGCGAAGCCAACTTCTCCGACCACGGTGCCAATCGCCTCGGCGCTTCCGCGCTCATGCAGGGCTTGGCCGACGGTTACTTTGTCATTCCTTACACCCTCGGCGATTATCTGGCCGGTCAGAAACCCGGCGCGCGCCCCAAGATCGATGCCGCTGAGTTCAAACAGGCGGAGGAAAATGTCACCGCCATGACCCGGCGTTTCCTGTCCAACAAGGGCAAGGAACCCGTCAGCCATTTCCACAAGCGGCTCGGCAAGATCATGTGGGAACACTGCGGCATGGCCCGCACCAAGGCCGGGCTCGAAGTCGCCCTCCAGAAAATCCCCGCACTGCGGGAAGAATTCCAAGCGAGCGTCAAGGTCCCCGGCTCGGCCGACACGCTCAACCAATCGCTCGAACAGGCCGGCCGCGTCGCCGACTTCATCGAACTCGGCGAACTCCTCTGTCGCGACGCGCTCATGCGGGAAGAGAGCTGCGGCGGCCATTTCCGCGAGGAATACCAGCACCCGGACGGTGAGTGTAAACGTGACGACGAGAAGTTTGCCCACGTTGCCGCCTGGGAATATCAGGGCGCCGGCCAGACGCCCCTGCGCAACACCGAAGCGCTCAACTACGAATTCACCAAGATGAGCGTGCGCTCCTACAAATAATTTTCGAGGAATCCATCATGGTCGCTCCCACCGCCAAGAAACTCTTCTCCGTCACCCTGCGCATCTGGCGTCAGGCCGGTCCGCAGCAGCCCGGCAAGTTTGTCGATTATCCTGCGGCAAACGTGAGCCCCGACATGTCGTTTCTCGAGTTGCTCGATGTCGTGAACGACGGACTCACGAAGGACGACGGGGAACCCATCGCCTTCGCCCACGACTGCCGCGAAGGCATCTGCGGCACCTGCTCCTGCACGATCAACGGCAAGCCGCACGGCCCGGGCAAAGGCATCGCCACCTGTCAGCTCTACATGCGCAGCTTCGCCGACGGCGACACCATCGTCGTCGAGCCGTTCCGCGCGCGCGCGTTCCCGCTCGTCAAGGATCTCGTCACCGATCGCAGTGCCTTTGATCAGGTTCAACAGGCAGGCGGCTTTATTTCAGTCCGCACTGGTGCAGCACCCGATGCCAACTCGATTCCCGTGCCGAAGGAGGACGCCGATCTTGCGATGGATGCCGCCGCCTGCATCGGTTGCGGCGCTTGCGTTGCGGCCTGCAAGAACGCTTCGGCCATGCTCTTTGTCGCGGCCAAGGTCTCGCACCTCGGCCTCATGCCCCAAGGCCAGCCGGAGCGCGACAAGCGCGTGCTTGCCATGGTGCAGATGATGGACGCGGCCGGCTTTGGTAACTGCACTAATCAATACGAGTGCAGCGCGGTGTGCCCTAAGACGATCACGCATGATTTCATCGCGCGCATGAACCGCGACTATGCGGTCGCGCTCTTCCGCGAGAAGTTCAAACCAGCCTCCAACGCCTCGGGTGGCGCGGGCTGAGCCGGCGGACACCGCGTTTCTGGTTATCGGCGGCGCCTTGGGCAGAGTGGTTTGCGAAAGTCTGCAACTTTTCAGGTCCAGCCGGGTTTTCATGGGAACAACTAACTCTTCCATGAAAACCTCCCTTATCTCCCTCAGCACCGCGGCCCTTCTGGGTATCGCTTCCCTAGCGAGCGGTCGTTCTTTTGACGCCGCCGATTTTACCGCCATCCTTTTCACCATCGGCCTCGTTGCTTGGACAGTGGGCCAATACAGCCGGGTGCCGCGCCCTCTGCTCCGGTCCCGCCCGATCCAACTGCCGGCGCCCATCAAAGCCCGGGTGGCAGTGGCCCGGATGCAACGCCTGGCCGCCTGACCACAGTTCGCCTATTCAACCCTACAGCTCCGGTTCTCCGGGGCTGTTTTATTTGGTGGTGACGGCGACCGTGCCTGAACTGGTCATTAAGACCTTCTCGGATTTGTCATCCAAGAGCAGGACGAAAACACTCGAGTCCAACCGGTAAGCAGCCGATCCCTGCGCGATCGCCTGTTCAATGGTCGCTCCGGCGGCTGGATTGGCGGGCGTGAGCACTCCGGTGCACTCGGCATGGTCTTGGGCGGGGATGCCCAAGGGGGAATTATCTGTGACAACGCCGACCAGCACACCGTTCAGTTTGATCTTGTGCGAGGTCTTCGACAAAAGATACGGGAATACATTGGGGTTGCCCACCCGCCACGCGACCTGCACGGATCCGTCGCTTGCCCGTTCGATTTTCGTCAGCTCGAGCTTGATCCCGGAGGCAATGAATTCCGGGTTGCTGCAGGCTGAGAATCCGCAAACCAGGACGAGGGCCAGCAACAGAGGGGGCAGAAAGTTTTTCATTGGCATGATGGTGGTGACGGACGAACGGGCGGCAAGTCTACTCGTCTTTCGCTTTGGCTTTCTTCGGCTCTTTGCCACCGCCCAGCTCAAGCTGGGCGATTGCACCGACGGCAGCCAAGGCGAGGATGGAAGGTAACATCCAGCTATTGCCCTCGATCAAGGCCGGCATCTGGTCAGGCTGCTTGAAATAGAACAGCCAGTCGATCTGGCTGGTGAAATAGGACAGGGCCAGGACAGCCCGGAACGATCCCAGCAGCGAGGTGGAGAGAATGATCAGGACCCGCTGCACCTGCACGGCTAGGAAGCCACCGATAACTCCCAGCACCACGCCGGTCAGCAAGGCCACCATGTGATGATAGTTGGCCAGCAGCAGTATGCCCAGCGTGGCGCCGAAACCGAAGCCGGCGACAAACACGGCGGCAATATAAAGCATGAAGGCCAGCCCCCCGCCCAGTAAGGTTCCGATTACGAGAGCGGCGACTTCCACCCCCGGCCCGAAGCCAAATCGAGTGGCGATGGCCTGGCCTGCTGCCAGACCGATCAGTCCGCCCACGACCGCCAGTGTTATCTTGAAAATGCGATAGCCGAAGAAACAGTCGAGGACACCCCAGGCGATGGCGCCGGCTGAAATCCACGGGTAGAGCTCGGCGAGGTCGGACATATCCCCATGCAAGGGCTGCCCCGGACGGCGTCAATGCCCGGCGGGCAGAATCAGGAAACCGCGCGGATGCTTTCCCATAGGATCCAAGCGGCGGCAAAAGCGATGGCGCAGCGAATGGACCAGCGGATGAAGCGCTGGCGGCGCAGACCACGCCCAAAATAATCACTGCGGAGCGCAGGTCGGGACTGAAACGGGGCCTGGCTGCGCCACTGATCGAACGGCGTGGGTTTGTGCCAGGTCGGCTTGAGATACTGCGCGCCGCGGCTGCCGTGAGGGATCGGCAGGTAGTTCAGCAGGCGACGCAGAGTTAGAGACATGGGAGAGACGGAGGGATAGGATCCCGGAAAATAGCACTTCCGTTCAATTCGATTCTGGCTATCAGGACACCTTTCACGCTCCGTTTACCCAGATGCATCACTTCCATTACGCCGGTCAAAAACTGCATTGCGAGTCCGTCGATCTCGCCGCTATTGCGCAGCTTCACGGCACTCCCACCTACGTCTACAGCGCGCAAACCATCGCCGACAACTACCGCCGGCTGGCCGCCAGTCTCGCGGGTCTCGACGTGCAGATTTGCTATGCGATGAAGGCGAACTCGAACCTCGCCGTGCTCCGCCATTTCTCAAATCTCGGCGCGGCCTTCGACCTCGTAAGTGGCGGCGAACTGCGCCGCGTCCTCGCGGCGGGCGGCAATGCACATCGCAGCGTCTTTGCCGGCGTGGGCAAGTCCGAGGCCGAGATCCGTTTCGCTTTGGAGACCGGGGTGTTCAGCTTTCACGTGGAAAGCGAGCCGGAGCTCGCGCGGATCAACCACGTGGCCGGCCAGCTGGGGCGCAAGGCCCCGATCGCCATCCGCATCAATCCCGATGTCGACGCCAAGACGCACGCCAAGATCACCACTGGCAAGAGCGATAACAAGTTTGGCATTCCGTTGCAGGCCGCCGCCGCCGCTTACGCCGCCGCCGCCCAGTATCCCCACCTGGAGATCAAGGGTGTGCAGATGCACATCGGCTCGCAGCTGACCTCCTCTGCGCCGTTCATCGAGGCGGTCGAGAAGGTCGTGCCCTTTGCCGCGGAGCTGAAGAAGCTCTACGGCATTTCCTATTTCAGTGTCGGTGGCGGCATCGGCATCATCTATCAGGACGCGCTCGCCAGCGGCGCGCAGGCCTGGTGGGACGGCAAGCCCGCAGCGGAGCGCCCCTTGACCCCCGAGGCCTACGGCGCAGCGCTCAAGCCGCTGCTCGCCCCGCTTGGCCTCAAGATTTTGCTCGAGCCCGGCCGCTTCCTCGTGGGCAACGCCGGGGTGCTGCTCTCCCGCGTCGAGCACCTCAAGCAGGGCGCGAGCAAGAATTTCCTCGTGGTCGATGCGGCCATGAACGACCTCGTGCGCCCGGCCATGTATGAGGCCTACCACGAGATCGTGCCGCTCCAGCGCGACACCACGCGGCCCGCGCTCAAGGCCGATATCGTCGGCCCCATTTGCGAATCCGGTGATTGCTTTGCCAAGGATCGCACGCTGCAGACGGTGGGCGAGGGCGAGCTGGTCGCCTTCATGAGTGCCGGGGCCTACGGTTACACGATGGCCAGCCGCTACAACACCCGGTCACTGCCGGCGGAGGTGCTGGTGTCGGGCAGCCGGTTCGAGCTGGTCAACGTCCGCGAGAAATTCGAGACTATGATCGCCGGGGAAAAAATCCCCGGCTTCCTCCAAACCTGACGGTTCACCCCATGCCCGAGCAGCGCCCCCTTCATTTCGCGGTCATCGGCGCGGGCGCGTGGGGCACGGCGGTGGCGGTTCATCTGGCCCGGCGCCAGCAGCACGCCACGCTGGTCACCCGCCGGCCGGAGCACGCGGTGACCATGCAGCTGGCCCGCGAAAATCGCGACTACCTGCCCGGCATCAAGCTCCCCGAGGCGCTCACGGTCACTTCCGATCTGCACGCCGCCTTGCTCGACGCCGAGGTCGCGCTGATTGCCAGCCCGTCGCACGCCCTGCGTGAATGGTGCCAGCGCATCAACACCGAGTTGGTCGGGGCCACCCGGCTCCAACTTTTTATCAGTCTCGTCAAAGGACTCGAAGTGGGCACGCAACTCCGGCCCAGTGAGGTCATGGCGCAGGCGTTTCCCGGGGTTAATGTCGCCACGCTCACCGGTCCGACCAATGCGGCCGAGGTGGCGCAGGGACTGCCGGCCGCGGTGGTGCTGGCCGCGACGAAGCCGGGCGATTTCGTGGACCAGGTGCAGGCGGCGATGAGCGGTTCCACCATGCGGCTCTACACGAGTGATGATCTGGCCGGCGCGGAATACGGCGCCTGCCTAAAAAATATTTACGCCATCGCCGCCGGTTTTTGCGACGGACTCAAACTCGGCGACAACGCCAAGGCCTCGCTCATCACCCGCGCCCTGACCGAGATGGTGCGCGTGGGAGAAACCCTCGGCGCGAAGAAGGAAACCTTCTACGGCCTGAGCGGTTTCGGTGATCTCGTCGCCACCTGCCACGGCCCGTGGAGCCGCAATCGCGAGTTTGGCGAGAAAGTCGGGGCCGGCCACCCGGTGGCCGAGCTGCTGGTCGGCCGGCGCACGGTGGTGGAAGGCTATCGCACCACCCAGGCGCTGCACGAGCTGTGCGTGCAGAAGGGCATCCCGGCGCCGATCCTCAATGAAGTTCACGCCATTCTCTACCAAAGCAAGAAACCGCTCGACGCGCTGATGGCGCTCATGACCCGTGAGCTGAAGCGTGAGACCGTCTCGCCCTTCGTGAAGAAGTAGTCCGGCCGCGCGTCAGCTCTTGGCCTGTTCGATCACCGTGACCTTGCCGTCCGTGAAGACGATGCGGATGCGCTCTTCTTTTTCCTGGCTGTAAGAGTCGGCAAAAACGGGGCGATAATACATGCGGTAGGCGCGGAGATAGGGATCGTAGTAGACGCTCCGATGATAACCGGCGAAGCCCGCGCCGTCATAGCGGTCGTAATAGGTGTTGTAGATCCAGGTGAGCGTCTTGCCCGTGGCCGTGACCGTCTCCCGTTTCTGATCGGGCTCACCCAAGGCGACATAGACCAGGTCCTCGGTGTAGCCGAGGTCGATGATGCCCTGCTTGATCTTGTCCTGCGTGGCCTTGTCCACTTTGGCGAAGACCTCAGGTTTTTCCTTGATGCGGGATTCGACGGTCTGGCAGCCGGTGATAAAGCCCAGGCTGGCGGCGAGCATGAAAGTGCGGAGCAGGCGGTGGTTCATGGTGAGAGGGGTTGACCCGGGTAACTTACTCCAGGTTCCGGATAAATCCAGCGTCGTTAAGGTGTCTTTCACGTAACCAAGCGAAAATCACCGGCGTGACGACTAGGATGTGGACGAGGCTGGAGAGCATGCCGCCGACCACGGGGGCGGCGAGCGGGCGCATGATTTCGACACCGGTGCGGTCCAGCCAGAAAATCGGCAGCAACGAGGCGATGGCCGTGGCGACAGTCATGACCTTCGGGCGCAGGCGCAGCCGTGCGCCGGCTTTCACGGCCTCGATCAGGGCGGCAGGCGTCAGCGCGCCACCGAGTTCGGCGCGTTTCTTTACGACCGCCTCCTCCAGATAAATGACCATGATGACACCGGTCTGGATGGCCGTGCCGAACAGCGCGATGTAGCCGACCCACACGGCGACACTGAAGTTGTAGCCGAGCAGGGCTTGGAGCATCACGCCGCCCGTGAGAGCGAAGGGCACGGCCAGAATGACATGGGCGGCTTCGGCGACGGACTTGAAGGTCATCACGAGCAGCACGAAGATAATGAGGATCACGGCGGGGAAAACATACAGCAGCGTTTGCCGCGCGCGGAGCTGGTGTTCGTATTGGCCCGAATATTCCACGGTCATCCCGGGATCGAGTTTCACGTCACGGGTGACGCGCGCCTTGATCTCGTCCACGAAGCCGCCGAGGTCGCGGTCGCCGACGTTGGCCTGCACAAAGACGCGCAGCCGGCCGTTCTCGCTCTGGATTTCATTGGGGCCGACCACGCGTTTGATGTCGGCCACCTGGCGGAGCTGGATGGTGGCGCCCGAGGGCGTGGCCAGGGGCAGTTCGTCGAGCTTGTCGATGTCGTCGCGGTCGGCCTGCTCGAGCCGCACTTGCAGCGGCCAGCGCTCGCGGCCCTTCAGGGTGGTGCCGACGGTGGCGCCACCGAGGCCGGCTTCGATGTATTCGTAGACCTGCCGGACGCTCAGGCCGTAACGCCCGAGGTCTTCGCGACGCACGGCAATCTCCAGGTAGGGCTTGCCTTGCACCCGCGAGGGGGCGACGCCGGTCGCGCCTTGGATACGGTTGATCACCCGCTCGACCTCGAAGGCCTTTTGTTGGAGCGCGTCGAGATTGTCGCCGAAGATTTTAACGCCCACTTGGGCGCGGATGCCGGTGCTCGTCATGAGCACGCGGTTCTCGATCGGTTGGAGGAAGCCGGGCACGTAGCCGGGCACGTTCATCAACTTGGCCGAGAGATCGGCGATGATGGACGCCTTGGTCGTGCCGGCGGGCCACTGGCTGGAGGGCTTGAGCATGATCGTGGTCTCGATCATTTCGACCGGGGCGGGATCGGTGGCGCTCTCAGCGCGACCCAGCTTGCCCGCGACAGACGCGACGGCGGGATGCTCGCTGATGACGCGGTCCTGCCAGCTCATGATGCGCTGGACCTCGGTGAGCGAAGTCGCCGGGAGCAGCACAGGCATGAAGAGCAGCGAACCCTCCTCCAGGGTCGGCATGAACTCACTGCCAAAGCCCTGCGTGTGACGAGCGATACCGTCGGGCAGCCGGGCGTTGACCGTGCGCGGCAGGCCGAACGCGACGATGCAGGAGGCGGCGAGCAGCGTGCCGGCGAGACCGAGCACGGTCCTGCGATGGGTCAGCGCCCAGTCGAGCACCGGATCGTAGATTCGCAGCAGGGACTTCATCAGCCAGTTCTCGCTCTCGGGTTTGAAGGGCCCGCGCACGAGGATCGTGCAGAAGACCGGCACGGCGGTCACCGCGAGCAGCACGGCGCCGATCAGCGCGAAGGACTTCGTGTAGGCGAGCGGGTGGAAGAGTTTGCCTTCCTGACCGGTGAGCAAAAACACCGGCACGAAGGCCAGGATGATGATCATCATCGAAAAGAACATCGGCCGGCCGACCTGCGTGGCCGCTTCCAGCGTGTGCGTGAAGACCTCGGGGCCGGTGAGCCGGCGTTTCAATTCCTCCTCGGCGCGCTCGCAGTGGCGGATGACATTTTCGGTCATGACGATGCCGGCGTCCACCAGCACGCCGATGGAAATGGCGATGCCGGTGAGCGACATGATGTGAGACGGGATGCCGAACCGGTCCATCAGGATGAACGAAATCAAAATCGAGGCCGGCAGCGGCAGGGTGACGATCAGGATGCTGCGGAAGTGGAACAGGAACAAAATGTGCGCGAGGGTCACGAGGATGATTTCCTCGGCCAGCGCGTGCTTGAGCGTGTCGATGGCGCGGCCGATCAAATCGCTGCGGTCGTAGAACGGTTCGATGGTGACGCCCGCCGGCAGACCGGACGCGAGGGCGGCCAGCCGCGTCTTCACGTTCGCGATTACCTGCCAGGCATTCTCCCCGTAGCGCATGACGACAATGCCGCCCACGACCTGCCGGCCGTTGACGTCGAGCGCGCCGCGCCGGAACTCGCCACCAATGCGCACCGTGGCGACATCGCGCAGGCGGAGCGGGGTGCCGTTGCGCGGCAGGAGGGCGATCGACTCGAGGTCGGCGGCGTTTTGCACGAGGCCGACGCCACGCACGATGTATTCGGCGCCGTTCTCCTCGATGGTCTTGCCGCCGACATTGCGGTTGCTCGCGGCGACGGCGTCCATGACTTCGCCGAGCATCACGCCATATTGTTTCAACTTCATGGCGGAGACCTCAACCTGCCATTGGCGGACGAAGCCGCCGATGCTGGCGATTTCGGCCACACCGGGCACGGCGGCGAGCTGATGGTGGATGAAGGTATCCTGCAACGCGCGGAGGGAACCGAGGTCCTGCGTGCCGGATGCATCCTTCAAGTAATATTGATAGATCCAGCCGAGGCCGGTGGCGTCGGGACCGAGCTTGGCGGCGACTTCGGCGGGCAACAGGTTGCCGAGCGAATTGAGCCGTTCCAGCACGCGGGTGCGGGCGAAGTAGGGATCAATCTTGTCTTCAAAGATGACGGTGAGAAACGAAAACCCGAACATCGAGGTGGCGCGGACGGTCTTCACCCCGGCCAGTCCTTGCAGGGCGGAACTGAGCGGGTAGGTGACTTGGTCCTCCACCTCCTGCGGGCTGCGGCCCGGCCAGTCGGCGTAGACGATGACTTGGTTTTCCGACAGATCGGGGATGGCGTCGATGGGGACGCGGGTCAGCGCCACCACGCCCCACGCGCAGAGCGCAAGGAAACCGGCGATGACGAGGAACCGGTGGTGCAGTGACCAGTGGATGATGCGGTTGATCATGGTCGGGGCCTCACTTGAGTTCGTCACCGCACTCGAGCATGGCGGCGCCGAAGAAGGGATTGCGGATCTGCTCGGTGCGCGAAAACCAGCGGCCGGTGCCCAGCACCGGGGTCATCGGACATTGGAAGACATGCAGGCCTTCGCGGTGATGGACGTGCTGCGCGCGGGCGAGATCCACGAGCGCGGTGCTGAACGGTTCGAAGGCGCGGCGGGCCGTGCGGAGATCGGGGCCGTCGACGAGCGAATCCTTGAACGCGGCGAGCGGGCCGCGGGCGGCCGGAGTGTAGCCGGTGAGGTAGGCCTGCAACGCCGCGCGCAGGCTCGGCAGGTTTTTCTGATAGCCGGCCAGATCATCGGCCGCGAGAGCGGTGGCCGAGTCGGCAGTGGCAAAGGCCAGGGTTTTCAGCAGGGCGTAGGCCGCGGCATCGGGCTCCGGTTCCGCGGCAGAGACTTTGCTCGGGGCCGCGGGAACAGGAGCGGGCTCGCCACCGATCGCGGCGTGCGCCAGCTGCGCCTGGCCGTCGAGGAGGAGCGCGCCCTGCGTCACGACTTGGTCCCCTTCGTTCAGGCCGGCGAGAACCTCGACGGTGGTGTCGCCCACGCGGCCGAGCTGAATCTCACGGGCGGCGTAGGAGCGATTACCACCCTCGACGAAGACCACCGGATTTCCGCTGTGCTGCAATACGGCGGTGCGGGGCACGAACAGGGTTTCAGGGATTTCGAGTTTCACGGCGGCCTGACCGGTCTGCTTGTGCAGGAGGTGGCGGTCGGGATTCTCCAGGATCACGCGCACGCGCGCGGTGCGGGTCGTCTCGTTGAGATTGGGATCGATGAACGTGATGGGTGCGGTCAGCAAACGGCCGGGCAGCGAGGCCAGCGCGATCTCGACAGTCTGGCCCGGACGGACCCAAGCGAGGTCGGGTTCATAGACATCGAAGACAAACCACATGCGGGAGAAGTCGCCGATCTCGAAGAGCCGGTCGTTGGTCTCGACGTATTGGCCTTCATAGACGGCACGCGAGACGACCGTGCCCGACATGGGCGCGCGGATATTGACCATGGCCGTGGGTTCGAGCGTGCCCTCGAGAATATGAATCTCCTCCTCGGTCAGGCCGAGCTCCAGCAGGCGTTCCCGGGTGGTGGCGCGATCAGAAGCGCTGAAGGCGGTGGGGCCGGCGCGGAGGCGTTCGACATAGGTGCGCTGGGCTGTGAGCATCACGGGGCTGAACACAGTCACGAGCGGGGCACCGGCTTCGACCTCGGCCCCGACGTAATTGACGTGAAGTTTCTCGATGCGGCCCGGCACACGGGCGGCGAGGATCCGATGACGGGTGTCGTCGTCCTCGATCACGCCGTTGACGCGGAGCGTGCGGACCAGCGGGCCGCGGCGGACTTCGGTGGTCTGCACGCCGGTGACGGCCACTTGGTTGGGCGTCAACGTGACGAGGTTGGGATCAGTGGTGGTAGAGTCGCTGGCCGTCGCGGCGACCAAGGCCATGCCGCAGATGGTGCATTTGGCATTGGGTTTGTCCGACTTGATCCACGGGTGCATGGGGCACTGGTAGACCGTGGCGTGACCGTGCGCGGGTTCGGCGGCGGTCAGCAAGACAGCGGCGAGGACGAGAAAAAACAGGGCAAGAATGGTTTTCATGGGTATGGCAAGGGAGACGGACGTTGCGGGAAAATCTTACCCGGCACACGGGTGCGATGCAGAGCATCACGCCCGCAGCGAGAGCATGGCTCAGGGTTTCTTCGCCTTGGCGGCGGCCTCGTCGATCAGCTTCAGGTATTTCGCAGGCTCCTTGTTGAAATCCTTGCGGCAGTCTTTGCAGCAGAAGCGAACGAGCCGGTCGGGCTGGCCTGCCTGCTGGTAGACATAGTCGATGGCCTTGCCCATGCTGCCGCCGAATTCATCGTCGGAGACGACGCAGGTCTTGAGGGGATAATCAGCCTTGGCCTTGGCGAGCCACGCGGCGTCGGGCGCAGTCGGGGCGTCGGGTTTTTCGGCGGCGGAGTGATCGTGAGCGGCAAACACCAGCGACGTGCCGGCGGAGAGGATGAGGGCGAGGAGGAGGGAGAGTTTTTTCATGGATGAGTGGGTTTTGAGAATGAGAATATTCAGGCATCAATAACAATCCAGCTCCGTCAGTGATGGCGGGAGCTGGATCGGTGGGTTCGACCTGCGTGGGTCAGGATTTCTTCATGGCGGCGCAACTGCAGGCGGCGCAGGAGGCGACCGGGGTGGCGGGTTGGATTTTGGCCGGGGCGGCGGCCCGGGCCTTCGCGCTTTCGGTCATTCTGGCCCGATAGTCGGGACCGGGACCGGCGAAGCTGAGGAGGGCGAGCCCCGCAAAGGCCGCGGCGGCGAGCAGGAGTTTGTTGGCTTTCATGGCGATGATGAGTTTTGATTTGAGGGCCGCACAGGTTGCGCGGTTGTCTGCCAGACATACACCGCCGGGCCGGAAACCACTCAGGATAATTTTCAGGCAGGAATCCCGAGTGATTTACCGACCACCGGTGTATAATCTTTCGCAATCCCTATGAATACTCCCCCTGATAATCTCTCCGAGGTTCTGCGCCGCTGGCGCGTGAAACCACCGGCCGCTCCGAACTTCCGGCACACGGTCTGGCAGCGCATCGGCAGCCCGGCCGGTGTCTCTTGGGCGGCCTACCTGCGCGTCCACACCGCCGCTTGGTCGTTGGCCGCCGTGTTGGCTTTGGGCACCGCCGGTTACGCCGGCAGCGTCATGGCGCAGGCCCGCGTGCGGGCCGACCGTGAAGCCATCGTGGTCACCTACCTGGTGGACTTGGACCCGCGGGTTCAGGCTCTGCTGAAGCCATGAAATATCTCTTGGGCACCTTGGCGGTTCTCGTGTTCGTGGCGGCGGCCACGGGCTTCATTTGCTACCGGCTGAGCTGCGATTCTGCATTGCATGCCGCTGCGGCGAAAGGTGACGCCATGGAATGGCTGCGAACAGACTTCCACCTCGATGACCGGCAGTTTGCCGAGATTAAAAAACTGCATGCCGCCTACGCCCCATCCTGCGCCGAGCATTGCCGGTTGATTCAGGAGGCGACGAAGGCGCGCGACGCCGTCAGGTCCACGGGCGAATCCGACCCGGTCGCGGCCGAGCGCAAGCTGCAGGAGTTGCGCACCACCTGCGAGACCGCCATCTCGGCCCATGTGCGGAAAGTGGCCGCATTGATGTCACCCGTAGATGGCCGCCGCTATCTGGCCCTCGTGCTGCCGAAGATTGCGAATTTCGATCATCAGATGGCTCCCGATTTGATTTTAAAGGGGACGCCCTGAAGCATGGAACCTGACCCGAGCGACGAGGAACTCATGCGCCGCCTGCAAGGGGGCGACGATACCGCGCTGGCTCCGCTGATGCAGCACTGGGAAGCGCCCGTGAAGCGGTTCATCTTTCGTCTGATCGGCAACACGGCGGATGCGGAGGATCTGGCGCAAGAGGTGTTCGTGAGAATCTACACCAAGCGCGCCAGCTACCGGGCGGGAGCGAAGTTCTCGACGTGGTGTTTTTCCATCGCGGCGAATCAGGCAAAGAACCGGCTGCGCTGGTGGCGTCGCCGGCCGACGCTGTCGCTCAATGCGTGGGCCGAAGCGGGAGGCGAGATGGTCGACGAATCGCGGGCCGGGCGGCCGGCTTCCGGCGAGGTCGTGCGGCACGAGCAGATTGCAGCCGTGCAAACAGCAGTGGCCGCACTGCCGCTCGATCTGCGCACGGCCCTGGTGCTCTTTGAATATGAAGGGCAGTCGATGGGAGACATTGCCCAAGCGCTGGACTGCACCCCGAAGGCGGTGGAGAATCGACTCTACCGGGCCCGGCAAATTTTGAGGCGAGGCCTCATGCCACAACTGACGTAAGACACCGGTTTGTCGGAGCTGGTCAGCGCGAATCCTGAGGGGAAGGCGCGGGCTTGATGGTCTTGGCCACGGTGATGAGGGCGACGCCGGCGATGATGATCGCGGCGGCCACGAAAATGCGCGGGCTGACGGGTTCGTGCAGCACGAACCAGCCGAGGAAGACCGCCACGATGGGATTCACATAGGCGTAGGTGGACACCTTGGCGGGCGTGCTGTGCTTCATCAGCCACGTGAAGGTGCTGAAGCCGACCAGCGAGCCGCAGAGCACGAGGTAGATCCACGCGCCGACCGAGCGGGCCGTGACCACGCCGGGGTCGAAGCGGGAGAGCTCACCAGTCGCCGCACTCGCGAGCAGCAGCCAGCCGCTGCCGCAGATCATCTGCATGCCGGAGGCAGTGAAAGGTTCCGCGGGTTCACGCACGTAGCGCATGATGATCATGCCGACACCCCAGAAGAAGGTCGCGCCCAGCAGGCCGAGGATCCGCCACGGATCGAGGCGGCCGACGCCGGTGGCCAGCACGTCGGGGCCGACCAGAATCGCCAGACCGATGAAACCGAGGGCGAGGCCGACGAAGGTGAGCGGGATGGGCCGCGTGCCGCGTTGGCCGTCGTTGAAGTATTTATGAGCAGCCCAGTCCATCAGCACGATGAACAGCGGACCGACCGAGATGATGAGGGTCGCGATGCCGGAAGGGACTTTCTCCTCGGCCCACGAGACGAGGCCGTTGCCGCCGAGACAGAGGAAGCCGCCGATGATGGCGTTGTCGCGCCATTGCTTCGCCGTCGCCTTGAACCCGCGCGTCAACGCGATGAAGCCGGCGACGATGCCGCCCGCGATGAGAAAACGGGAGCTCGCCATCAGGAAAGCGGGCATGGATTCCACGGCGATCCGGATGCCGAGATAGGTCGAGCCCCAGATGAGGTAGATGGCGGCGAAGCCGGCGATGAGTGCGGTGCGGGAGGGATGGGAGGGTGACAAGGGAAAGTGAGGGTGAGAGTGAAAGTGAAACGATCTAATCTGTCATCCTGGGCGTAGCGAAGGATCCAGCAGCACAACCGCCAGCGAATATGTTTCTGGATTCTTCTCCTGCGACTGCGGTATCAGAATGACAAACAGGGGAGGTTCAGCGCCGGGCACCCTTGTCGTTGGTCCAGTGATATTCCATATAGTCAGCGGTCTTCTGCGCCGTCTCGGCGCCGTGCAGGCGCGCGACGATGTGCAGTGACAGGTAGATCCCGGCGGAGATCCCGGCGGCGGTCAGCACCCGGCCGTTGTCGGTGAAGCGGACGTCTTCCAAAAAGGTTGCCCGGGGGGCGAGGGCGCGCAGCTCGGCAAAGCATTCGTGATGCGTCGTGGCGCGGAGTCCGTCGAGCAGGTCAAGCTTGGCCAGCAGGCGGGCACCCGTGCACACGGAAGCGACCAGTTCGGCCTGCGCGGCGCAGCGATTGATCCAGTCGAGCACGGTGGGCTGGTTGAGCAGGGCTTTGGAGCCGTTGCCGCCGGGAATCACCAGGAGATCCGGCTTTGGGGCCGACTCGAGGGTGTGGTTGGGCACGACTTGCAGGCCGTTGCGTGCGCGCACGGTGCCCGACGAGGCGGCGACGGTGTGGACGTTGAAGAGCTGGTGACCCGAGAGTTCGTCGGTGACGGCGAACACTTCGAAGGGACCGGCGAAATCGAGGACCTCGATATCTTCAAAGAGCAAAATGGAAACATTGCGCTTCATAGCTGCGCCTTGATGAGTTCACCGAGCGTGCGCAGTGCGGCCTCGACTTCGTCGGACCACGGCACGCTGCAGCTCATGCGCAGGCAATGGTTGTAGCGATCCTTCACCGAGAAGAGCGCGCCGGGCGCGGTGTTGATGCGGTGCTTGAGGGCGGCCTGACGCAGGAGGAGCGTGTCCACTTTGGGTGGAAGCTCGACCCAGATGAAGTTACCGCCCTGCGGACGGCTGTAGCGCGTGCCCTCGGGAAAATACTTTTGCATGCCCTGCGCGAAGAGCTGCAGGTGCTGGTGATAGGCGCGCCGCAGCGAGCGGAGATGGTGGTCGTAGCCGCCGTCGCGCAGAAACTCCGCAAGCGTCTTCTGCAGCACTACGGGCGTGCCCATGGTGTTGGTGAACTTGAGGCGACGGACGCGCTCCAAATAGCGGCCGGGCGCGGTCCAGCCGACATGGAAACCGGGGGCGAGCGTCTTGCCGAACGAGGAGCATAGCATCACCCGGCCATCCTGATCCCAGGCCTTGAGCGGCTTGGGGCGGACGTCGCCGAAGTGGGTGTCGCCGTAGACATCGTCTTCGATGAGAGGCAGGTCGTATTCGCAGAGCAGGTCATAGAGTTGCTGCTTCTTCTCGTCCGACATGAGCGACCCGAGCGGATTGTGGAAGTTGGGCATGACCATGACCGCCTTCACGTCGCTCTGCTCGATGGCCGTGCGCAGTTCGTCGAGGCAAATGCCTTGCCGGCTACACGTGGGGATTTCCACGGCGCGGAGATTGAGGCTCTGGATGATCTCGAGGAAGCCGAAGTAGGCGGGCGTCTCGATGGCCACGGTATCACCGGGCTTCGTGACGGCGCGCAGGCAGAGGTTCAATGCCTCGGTGCAACCGGTGGTGATGACGAGTTCGTCGTGTGCGAGTGGCACGCCGGCCTGCAGATAGCGGCGGGAAATTTCCCGGGTGAG
>JAHFTH010000127.1 GCA_023269445.1 Lacunisphaera sp. | reverse complement strand
GACGCCCTTGGCGGAGCCGGCGGACATCTCGGTCGGCTTGGCGCGGCGGCTCGACATTCCGAGCTGGGCCGTGCCGTCGATGATGGCGGCGATGCCGGTGGTCGAGCCCTCGGCGGCGATTTCAAACGCGACGCCGGGGTTCCGGGCCTTGTATTCCTCGGCCAGCATGGGCACGAGCTTGGCGCCGAGCGTGTCGGAGCCCTTGATGACGAGCTTGTCGGCCGCAAAGGCCGCCGTGGCCAGCGCAGCGACGGAGAGAAGGGAGATGATTTTTTTCATGGACGGATTAGAAGGAGGTTAATTGGGCGAGGCCGGGTTTAGAATTTCAGGACCAGGTCGGCCTGCAGGATCCAGTATTTATCGAGGGCGTTGTTGGAGCCGATGTCACCGGCACCGGGGACGATGATGGAGCCTTCCTTGCGCTCGCCGTTGCCGAGCGTGAGGGTGAAGGTGGTCGCGGCACCGAGGGCGTAGTTCGCCGAGGCGACCCAGCCCTGCATGTTGGTGCGGCTGTCGAAGATGTCGGAGTCCACCAGATTGGGATCGAGGGCGAAGGCACCGACGGATTGATAATAGACCTTGGCATCCCACTCGCCCTTGTTGACGGCCTTGCCGTATTGGAAGCCGACCTGCCAGGCGGTGTTCTCGCCGTCGAGGTCAGCGCGGCCCCACTTGGTGGCGCGGTCGTCGCCGTCGAGGTTGACGGCGAAGTCGCCGAACACCCGGACCGGCACGCCGTTCGAGATCCAGTCATACTCGACCGGCACATCGACCACGAAGAGGTTGTTGACCGCGGCGGTCGTCGTCGCGGTGAAGGCGCCCTTGAAAGCGGCCGGGTTGTATTTGGTGTTCCGGACGTAGTTGTAGACGGTCGGGTTGATCTGAAAGAACTTCGTCGTTCCCTCCTGATAATATTTCAGGCCGCCCTGCCACGCGAAGAGGAAAAGATCCTGCACGTTCGCGGTAGTGCCAAAGGTGTTCTGCGTGCTCGCAGCGCTGTAGAGGAACTGGGCGGCGGTGGCGGAATACTCGAACTTCCCGATGCGCCTTTTGAACTGTTCGGCGAAGCCCTCGGGGTTGATGTCGGCATCCCATACCATGGCGGTCGTGACGAGCGGATTGGGCATGCGGCCGGCGGTGAGCGTGAACTCGGAGGTGGGAGCATATTGCAGCCAGATCTGGCCGAGGTTGACGGTGTCGCTGTTCTTGGCGAAGGGGCCGGCATCGTCACCCATCGTGACGTTGCTGGAGCGACTGCCGGTGGCGGTCTCGAGGCGGGTGCCGAAGGCCCAATTATTGAGCACCTTGCCGGATAGGCCGGCGCGGAAACGGTAGCGGAAACGATCACGCTCCAGGTTGTCGCCGGTCGGCAGCTGGCCGCCGCGGCTCTCGAAGCGCACGCGGGCATCGCCCGCGATCTTCAGTTCGGTCAGCGGGGTGGAAAGATTCAACTTGCCAGCGGGCGTGGCGGCAAAGTCCTTCACGAGCTCGGCGCGGATGTCCTCAGCCTCCTGGTCGTTGAGGACGCCCTTCTTGACCAACAGGTCAATGAGGGCGCCGCTGTCTTGGGCGAGCGCTGCGCTGGCGCACACGAGGGCGGCCAGGACGGCGAACAATTTGGATTTCAGGGTGAACATGGTCGGTGATGATTGCTTGGATGAATGCAAGTGCCCGGCGGAGTGCCGGGACGCATCGTGACCATAGCCGCCCATTGTTACGGTTTCGTGACGCACGTGTGACAAACCGGGAAACACACGGCACCACTTGCCGATGGTAGGGCGGGTTATCCTTAACCCGCCGTTCCTTGTCTGGTGTCAGACGGCGCGTTAGGGATAACGCGCCCTACCCCTCTCAACTCACCCCCGCCACGGCACCTGCGTGCCGCGTTTCTCCGCGCCTTTCCCTTCCAGCAACGCGAGCAACAGGTCGTTCTTCACCAAAACACCCACCAGATTGCCGGTCACCGCTTCCACCACCGGCAGCGTTTGCCCCGCGTGCTGCGCAAATACGCGCAATGCATCGGCCAGCGTCGCCGACGGTGCCACCACCGGCCCGTCCTCCCGCAGCAAATCCTCTGCAATCACGTGTGCCGCCACCTCGACATCGCTCAGGTGCGGCTTGATGTCGTGGAGCGAAATCGCCCCGGCATACTGGCCTGCCGTTTCCGTCACGTAGATTTCCTCGTGCCGGCTCTGCAGGAATTCCTGCGCGATCACCTCGAACCGCGCGGTCGGTGTCACCGGGGAAGACTGCCGGCGCGCGAGGTCGGCCACCACACCCGGCAGATGGACGGTCTCGGGTTCGGCCGCCGCCTTCTTGCTCAGCGCCTCGCTGTAGAGCGACTGGTCCTCAATGCCGCGCGCCGTGTAGTAGGCCACGACGCTGCACAGCATCAGCGGCAGAATGATGTCGTAGCTCAGGGTCATCTCGAAAAGCAGAATGATCGCCATCACCGGCGCATGGCTCGCCGCCGCCAGCAACGCCCCCATGCCCACGAGCGCGAAGGCCCGCGGATCGGCCGCGCCCTGCGGCCACACCGCATGCACGCCGTAACCGAACAAATAACCCAGTGCCGCGCCCACGAAGAGCGTCGGCGTGAACACCCCGCCCGGTGCCCCCGAGCCGAACGAAGCGGCCGTCGCCGCCCACCGGCAGACGAGCACCAGCACCAGCGTTTTCCAAATGATGTCACCATGGAGGATCTTCACGACAATGCCGTAACCGTTCCCGCAGACCTCCGGCACCCACACCGCCAGAATGCCCACCGCCAGCCCGCCCAAGGCCAGTCGCAACGGCAGCGGCAGATTCGTCGCCGCGAACAACCGCTCCATCGCCCGCAACGAACGCAAAAACCACGGGGCCACGAGGCCGGCCAGCGCGCCCAGCAGCAGGAACGGCCCGATCTCCCAGAGCGAATGCAGCGTGAACGCCGGCACCGTGTAGACCGTGTGCGCGTTGGACAGTGTCCGCATCGTCAGCGTCGCCGCCACCGCGGCCACCGCCAGCGGACCGAGACTCTCCATTGCAATCGTGCCAAGGATGATCTCCGCCACGAAGAACGAGCCAGCGATCGGCGCGTTGTAGGCCGAGGCGATGCCCGAGGCCGCGCCGCAAGCCACGAGCAGCCGCAACTCCGGGGCCGACAGGTTGCGCCAGCGCCCGAGCCACGAGGCCGCCACCGCCGCCAGTTGCACCAGCGGACCCTCGCGGCCGATCGCCCCGCCCGAGGCGATGGAGAACATCGCCGCCGTGCTCTTCACCAGGCTGGCCCGCACCGGCAGATGCCCGCTGCCGATGAGGATCGCCTCCATGTAGTCGGTCGAGCTCTGGCCGCGGTGCAGCCGCTTGCCGAACAGCAGCACGAGACCCGCCACCAGCCCGCCGACCGCGGGGATCGCCAGCCGCTGCCAGCGCTCCAGCCCGCGAAAAGTGTCCACCATGCCGCCACCCTGACCGGTCAGCAGCAAATGCACGAAGTCCACGCCCTCCCGGAAAATCAGCGCCGCCAGTGCGCCGAACACGCCCGCGACCGCCGCATAGGCCAGCATTTCCTGCCAAGGCGACGGCCGCAATTTCTCGACCACCCACAGCCGCCAGCGCAACAGACGCAGCAACCGGCGGTAGATTTGCGGCACGACTTGCTTCACGCGGCCGGAGTTTTAGGCCGTCACGGTATGCGTGCAAGGCTTGTATCCGAAGTGGAGGGTCGACCTCCCGGTCGACCGCGGCCCAGCGGGAGCTGGGCCCTCCATGGCGGGATCAGCGATCCCGCCCTACAGCAAAACTAGCCCGCCGCCGGGGTGTCCGCCACCGGCACCACCGGACCCTGGAGCGGCTCGGGCTCCGCGACTTCCAGCGCGCTCAACTGGATGAGGCTGTGCAGCGAACTGAAATGTTTCGTCCACTCAAAGTCGCCGGAATGTCCGCCGACCACCTGGTTAAAGAGCTGCTTCTTCTCGCCCTTGAGCGCCTGGATGCGCTCCTCGATCGTGCCGGCCGTGACCATGCGGTAGACGAACACCGTGTTGGTCTGGCCGATGCGGTGCACGCGATCGATCGCCTGGTCCTCGACCGCGGGGTTCCACCACGGGTCGAGCAGGAAGACGTAATCCGCCGCATGCAGCGTGATGCCCGTGCCGGCGGCCTTGAGGCTGACGAGCATCGCGGCTGCGCCCTGCGCCGTCTGGAAATCCTTCACGGGTTTCTGCCGATCCACCGTCATGCCGGTGATCTCGTAGCGCGGCAGATCGGGGTAATGGGTCACGAGCGCGCTGCGCACGCGGTCGAGCAGCGTGACAAATTGGGAGAAGATGACGACCTTGTGGCCGCTCGCCACGACTTCCTGCAATTTCTCGATGAGGAGCTGCAGCTTGCCGCTGTCGGCCAACGGGGAATTGATCCACGGGAGCAGATCGGGGTCGCAGCACACCTGCCGCAGGCGCGTGAGCAGCGCGAGAAAGCCGAAGGATTTTTCGCGCAACGCCAGCCCGATGTCCTCGCCCAGCCGAGCCAGGCCCTCGGTGCAGATGCGGGCATATTCGGCGCGCTGCACTTCCGTGAGCGGGCAGAGCAAATCCATCTCCACTTTCGGCGGGAGCTCCGTGGCCACCTCGTTCTTGGTGCGACGCAGAATGAACGGCGCGACCTGCTGGCGCAGGCGCTGCATCGTCCCTTCGCGGTCCTGGATCAACGCCGTCTCAAAGCCCGCCCGCGAGCCGAGCAGGCCGGGCAGCAGGTAGCGGAAGATCGACCACAGATCCAATTGCTTGTTCTCGAGCGGCGTGCCGGTCATCACGATCCGGTGCTCGGCCTTCAGCGCAAAGCAGGCCTGCGTGACCTTGGCGTCGGGATTCTTGATGAACTGGCCCTCATCGAGGATGGCATAGCCAAACTTGGTATGCTCGAGCAGCGCGCGGTGTTTCCGCAGCTGCGTGTAGCTGGCGAGCCAGATACAGGGGGATTTGTTGGCCTTGAAATCGTTGCCGGATTTGAGCGTGTCCACCTTGGCGTCCGGGTAAAACCGCGCGATTTCATCGCGCCACACCGGCACGACGCTGGCCGGGCAGACCACCAGGTGCCGCTGCCGGGCGAGCGGCCGCGAACGCAGCAGAGCGATGACCTGGGCCGTCTTGCCGAGGCCCATCTCGTCGGCGAGCAATCCATGGCAGCCCGTCTCGCAAAGGTGGTGCATCCACTCGACGCCGCGCCGCTGGTAGTTGCGGAGATAGTCAGGCAGTTCCGGGGGATTGGCGGGCGGCGTGAGGACCTTCTGGCGCCACGCGTCGATCTCGACCCCGAGCGTGACCTTGATGCGGTGATCGTTGAAGAGGGAAAAAATGAGATAAGGTGGGATTTCCCCATCGACCAAGGTGTCCTCGAGGTTGCGCTTCCACTGCTGGTAGCTCTCCCACTTCTCCGGCGACATCGTGACGATGCCAAGATCGGGCAGGAGCATGGGCGTGCGGCCGTGCTTGAGGAGCGCCGCCGCCTGTTCGTCGGTGAGAAGCTTTTCACCGGCGCGAAAAATCCAGCGCAGGTCCAGGCCACCATCGGAACCGGGCCGACGGTTGGCAACGGCTTCGATCTCGATGACGCGGGCGCCTTGCTTGATGCTGTTCACCTTGGCGTCGAGCTCGATGGCGAACTGCTTTTTCCAGAGCGGCAGAAAATCGCGGATGAATCCCGGAATGTCGGCCAGCGCGTCGAGGGCGTAGGCGTGCGTGGTCTGGTTGTAGCGGAAGTGGGCCTTGCGGGAGTAAGTGGCCAGCGCGATGAGCTTGGCCCGCTCGGTGGCGGTCGGGTGGTTGACGGTGTTACCGAGGGCGGGAATGCGGTTGCGCCCGCTTTTCCAGAAGGCTTGGAAGACGAGGCCGTCGGCATTGGTCGTGAAACTCAGCAACAGATCGCGCGCGGGCTGGTCGTCCGTCTTTGCGCCGTTCCCATTCCCGTTGCCGTTATGATCCGCGTGACCGTGGTGGCTCTTCGGAGCGCCGTGCCCGTTGCTGGAGCCGTTGTGCTTGGGCGCGCCACCCGGCAGGAGTGCGTTGATTTCGTCCACCAGCAGCTCCTCGATCTCGTGCAGGCCCGCCACGGCGATGGCGTTGGCCAGCAGCAGGTCGGTGGAGGAGGAACGGACTTTGATGGTGTCCCCTTCCCACTCGATCACCGCATACTCCTCCTTCTTGTCCACCCGGCGGTGAATGATCGCATCGCTGACCCCCAGCTCGACCTCACGGATCTCGTTGTCGCGATACATCGCGTGGCCGCGTTCGGCATGGTGAGTGTCGAACTGACCCTCCCAGTCGGCCTCCAGGCGGCCGAACCAGAATTCGAGGGACTGCGGAGTGTAGATACGCTTGGGCCCGTGGGATTGCATCAAGCTAAAGAAACCACGTTAGAAACCCCCGCCGGCCCCGTGCAACACCTATTTGGCGGGAAGCCTGCTCAGCCTGACGGGGGTTTCACCGGATTGTCACCCAGCCGGCACCGGCTGCAAAGGCACTTGCCCTGAACTTCCAGCCAACTATCTTGCCCTCATGAAAAATTTTACCGCTGTGGTCGAAAAGGATACCGCCACCGGTCTGTTGGTCGGCTACGTCCCGGGCTTCGCTGGTGCGCACTCTCAAGCGGCCAACCTCGACGAATTGCAGGCCAATTTGCAGGAGGTGGTCGCCATGCTGCTGGAGGACGGTGATCCCAAGCTCGAAGCCGAGTTCGTCGGCACCCAAACCATCAAGGTCGCCTGACCGTGGGCTCGGTTCCCGTCCTGAAGCCAACCGAGGTCTGCCGTATCCTTGAACGGCTCGGCTTCGTGTTGGTGCGCCAGCGCGGTTCGCATGTCCAATACCGGCACGCGGATGGCCGGGGCACGACGGTCCCGATGCACAAGGGGCGTGATATTGCCCCACCCTTGCTCCGCCAGATCGCCAAGGACATCGGCCTGACCGTGGTCGAATTTGTGGAGCACCGCTGATCAGACGAGGCGACGACGCCTTCTGGTAGCTCTGGCGCGAGAACCTGAAGACCCTCGCCAACCCGGAGCGCAGCTTGGTTGAGCCCTACGCAGGTAGCAGTCACGAGGGGTTGATAATTAACCTCATAGTGGTTTTTGATGCATGGGTGCCCCCGCAAAAGCTATTCACCCTCAAAGAGACCGACTATTCACGATTTAAGAAAGCTCTTGCTGAGACAGATTGGTTTTTCAGTGAAGGCAGAATTTTGTTTATACTCTGCCTGGGCGCCCTGCGGCCCTACGTTGTTGACGGGATCTCCCAGAATTCTGAGATCAAAATTATATGGCGCGGATCAGTTCTCCCTTGGTGGGCTCGTCCCTTTGGGATCATATCGGCTGCTTACGGATGCATTGTGAGAGTTGATGGTTCATCGGGGCTTAGAGTTGCCTGTGACAATCTTCTTAAACAGGCCGGTGTTGAGTTTCTGGTTGTTTCGGAGGAACAGGAAATCGCAACGACACTCCAAGATTTAGGGCGACACGCCTGCTCCTTTCGACTGCTTGAACGTGAAGCTGAAGGCGTGCTTGCCTGCATCTTCATCGATGATGACTCGCTCGGGGACTATCCCGTCATCTATCGAAATCTAGATGATTGCCTCTGTCCGGTAATTGCCGAATACGAGAAGCTGGACAGCAGTCAATCACCCTCAGCTCAATAAGTAGCTTCTAATCACCCCCAGCGTCCGCTCCGTCGCGCCGCGGTTGGCCTCGTGCCACTCGTGGGCCGAGGCGGTCAGGCTTTTGCGCTGCGCTTCGTCGCCCAACAGCTCCACCGCGACGCGGATCAGCTCGTCGTGCGTCTCCACCTTCCGCACCGCGCCGGCCTCGGTCAGGCTGCGGATGATCTCGCGAAAATTCGTCATGAACGGCCCGTGCAGCAACGGCTTCTCCAGAATCGCCGCCTCGACCGGGGTCTGACCGCCGTCGTGCGGGGCTAGGCTCTTGCCCACGAACACGAGGTCGGCCAACTGGGTGAACTTCTGTAGCTCGCCCGTCGTGTCGCCGACAGCGACATCGACGATGTCGCTGTGGCCCGGAGACCTGTCCGCCATAGCCTTGGCGACGGCGGAAGCCTTGGCGAAGCAGGGCCCCTCAGAACGAAAGTGGAATTTCAACCCGGTCTTCTCCAGCAGGCCGCGCAGTTCCTCGCGGCGCTCGGCATGACGCGGCACGAGCAGCAGCGAAACCTTGAGTCCGCGCTCGCGGGCCGTCTTGAGCGCCGTGAGCAAAGCCTCTTCTTCACCGGGCCACGTCGATGAGCCCAGCAACACCAGTCCGTCACCGAGTCCGAGTTCGCGCCGCAATTGCGCCAGCTCCTGCGGCGACAGTGCGGGGATATCCACATCGAGCTTCAGGTTGCCGGTCGTCTGCAGTCGTTCCGGCGGAAACCCCAGTGTCTTGAACCGCTGTTCGTCGCGCTTCGACGCGCACAGGACGCGTGTGATGCCCTTGGTCAGTGGACGCAGCAGAAAGCCAAATTGCACCGAACGCCGGTAGCTGCGATCGGACAAGCGCTCAGCACCGGCACACCGTGGGTCTGCGCCTGGTGCACATGTTCCGGCCAGCGCTCGCCCTCCATCAGAATACACAGATCGGGCTGCACGTGCCGCCACGCCCGCACGCTGAAGCCCCAGAAATCCAGCGGAAAATACCCGATGCCGATCGTCAGCGCGGCATACTTCTCCTTCGCCAGTTGGTAGCCGGTGCTGGTCGTGGTCGTGAGATAGACCTCCGTGTTCCCCTCGCGCCGCAAGGCCTCCAACAACGGCGCAACGGCGAGCATCTCGCCCACGCTCACCGCCTGCAGCCAGATGCGTTTGCGACCGGCGAGCTTCGCCGGCAGGGCCACGGTGCCGCCGAAACGCTGGCTGTGGCTTTCCGCGTAACCGCCGCGCCGCCGCATCCGCCACAGGTAATACGGCGAGGCGATCAGCAGCAGGGGCAGGAACAGAATTCGATAAACCCAAATCATGAAGTCGAAAGTCGAGGGTCCAAAGTCGAAGGCCTCAGAGCTTCACCTTGGAGGTCGGGATGTTCAGTGAGCGATTCAATGCCACTATACGAATGGCCACGCTGTCGATCTGCTCAAGCGCAGACTCCACCAGCTTCGGCTCAGCATAGCCGAGATCGCCGGCCAGGAACAGGTGCGAAGCCAGCTCCATAGCCGAGCCATAAGACTGCTCCAGGAAGTGAGCAAAATCCTTGTCGGAATTTCGTCCGCAGCCTTCGGCGATGTTGGCCGCAATGGATACCGACGCACGGCGAACCTGTGAGGTAAGGGCGAATTGCTCGGCCGAAGGAAATTTCCCAGCGAGCCGGTAGATTTCCAGATTCAACCGGCGGGCATCCTGCCAAACTTCGAGTTTCTGAAAACGAAAGCGGATTTTGGCGCCAGATGGGGGATTCATGCAGTGTTTCTGCCAGCGGCCATCACGGCGGGCAATATGCAATCTTTCGCTCGCTGGCTTTCGACCTTCGGCCTTGGACCTTCGACTCAGCCCGACTACTGTCCCAGCACCCAGGCAAAGATCAGCGGCGCGACGATGGTCGCATCGCTCTCGACGACGAACTTCGGT
>JAHFTH010000126.1 GCA_023269445.1 Lacunisphaera sp. | reverse complement strand
TGGCCTCTGGGAACGATAGAGGCGGAAGCCTCTAACTGGCCTCAAGAGTTCAGTCAGCCGGAGTCTGGCCGGCTTCAACGTAGAGGGCGGCGGCTTGGGTGCGGCGGCTGATGTTCAGTTTGCTGAAGATGGTGGCGAGGTAGTTCTTCACGGTTTTCTCGGTCAGCCCGAGCTGATCGCCGATTTCCTTGTTCATCAGCCCGCCGGCCAGCAGCGCCACCACGCGGCGTTCCTGCGGAGAGAGTTGGCTGAGTTTTTCCGCCGGAGTCCGCTGGCCGCGGTTTTTCACCAAGTTCAGCACCTGTGCGGCCATGGAGGGATCGAAGACGGAATCGCCGCGGGCCACGGCCCGCAGCGCGGTGGCGAGCGAGGCCCCGTCGTTCTCTTTGAGCAGATAGCCCTTGGCGCCGGCGGCGATGGCTTCGTGCATGTGCCGCTCGCTGCTGCTGGACGTGAGAATCAGCACCGGAGTGCCCGGGCGCATTTTGAGCAAGTCGCGGCAGGCGAGCAGACCGGATTTATCCGGCAGGTGCAGGTCGAGCATGACCACGTCGGGCTTGAACTTCACCGCGGCCTCGACGCCCGCCGCAGCGGTGCCGGCCTCGCCGATGATGGTGATGTCGGCACAGTCCTCCAAGGCGCTGCGCAGGCCGAGCCGGATGATCGGGCTGTCGTCGATCAGCAGCACGCGGATGGATTTGACGGGGGCAGAGCTCATGGGAGAGAGGGGACTTGGAGGTTGAGGATAACCCGCGTGCCTTTGCCGGGCGTCGATTCCACCTGTAGGCTGCCGCCCAAGGCAATGGCCCGGGCCTGCATGTTGTCGAGGCCGTGACCCCGCTTGCTCTCGGGCGTGAACCCGACGCCGTCATCATGGACGGAGAGCGCGATGGCTGCGTCACTCCGCCCCGCGAGCAAGGTGATGTGTCGGGCCCGGCCATGACGAAGGCTGTTGCTGACGGCTTCGCGAAGGATGTTCATGATCTCTGCGACTTGGTGGCTGGGAATTTGTTCGACGGTATCCGGATCGAGCCGGCGTTCAATCCGCACCTCATCCTCAGCGGGGAGCGAACCGATCATGCCCGCGATGGCGGCCGCGAAAGACTGGCCGTTGACGCGGCCCGGTTCCAAGTCCTGCAAGTATGCCCGCACTTCCTGGTTCACGCGGCGCAACTCGGCGAGGCACTGGTCGGTGCGCTGGTTCATTTCGGGAGAGAGGGCGGATTTTTTCTGCACGCTCTCGAGGGTCAGGCAGACCGCGTAGAGGGTCTGGCAGGTGTTGTCGTGCAAATCGCGACCGAGCCGGACGCGCTCCGCCACCGAATGCCCCAACAGAGTGCGGTTGACCTGCAGATCCTCCTCGGCGCGCACCCGGGCGCCATGCTCTACGACGAGGGCCGCAGTGCGTTCATTGGAAAGGCGGGCGAATTGCTCCATGCCGACGGCCTGAGCGCGGCTGGCCGCCCAGGGCGTGCGGGTGGCCCCATCTGAAGACACGGCTCGTCGCGCCTCGAGAACCACGATCAGCAGGGGCATGAGGGCCAGCAGCAGAGCTAGCAGCACGATGACGGCCATGATGCGCTGGTGCATCACCTGACTGCGCAGAAGTGCAGGGGCGGCAAAAGTAACCTTGGCCTCCCAGAGGGGTGCGATGTCGATCCGGTCGGTAAAACCGAGGCTGTTGGCACCAGCGGGCAGGACAGCGGGGGGGGTGCCGACTTTATACAATTGCACGCTGCCTCCGACCATGGCGCCCAATTCGCGTTGGAAAGTGGCGTCCCATTTCTCGGGCGGCAGGCCGCTGACGGCGATGATCCGGTCGAGCCGGGCCCGCTGTTCCTCGATGGCGAGACTCTGCAACTGCCGTGTCTCGCGCACCACCCACCACTGGAGCGTCACCGCCGCGCCGAGGAAGAGCAGCAGGAGCAAAACGGCCAGGCCGATCGTGCGGGTGTTGGGGTTCATGGGCGACTTTTAGGGTGCAGATTAGACCGTCGGAAGCGAGCGCGTCAAAACCTTCGACAAACGCCCCGGGGCAGGTAGGTTTTTGACCCTTTTATGCCGTCCTTCTATATCACGACCGCCATCGACTATGTGAACGGTTCGCCGCACCTCGGCCATGCCTATGAAAAGGTGCTGACGGACGTCATCGCCCGGTTCCGGCGGCAGATGGGGGACAAGGTGCATTTCCTGACCGGCGTGGACGAGCATGGGCAAAAGGTTCAGGCCAGCGCGAAGAAGAAAGGCATCCCGCCCCAGCAGTTCTGCGACGAGGTCAGTGCCGAGTTCCGCGCGCTGCTGCCGAAACTCAACATCTCGAACGACGACTTCATCCGCACCACCGAAGAGCGGCACAAGAAAGTTGTCCGCGCCGTGCTCCAGCAACTCTTCGACAAGGGCGAGATCTACCAAGCCGAATACCAGGGCTTCTACTCGACCCGGCAGGAGCAGTTCCTCCAGAACAAGGACCGCAATCCCGACGGCAGCTGGCCGGAAATCTTCGGCGAGGTGACCGAGATCACGGAGAAGAATTATTTCTTCAAGCTGAAGCAGTATCAGGACTGGCTCGTCGGGTTTCTGGCGAAGCGCCCCGATTTCATTTTCCCGGCGTTCCGGCAGAAGCAGGTCGTCGAGTTCCTCAAGGACCCGCTCAACGACCTGTGTATCTCGCGCCCGAAGGAGCGGCTGGAGTGGGGCATTCCGCTGCCGTTTGACGAGACCTACGTCACCTACGTGTGGTTCGACGCGCTCATTAACTATTACTCCGCCGTCGCCGACCAACCCGGCGTCTGGCCCGCGACGTGGCACGTCATCGGCAAGGACATCCTCGTGCCGCCCCACGCGGTCTACTGGCCGATCATGCTGCACGCCGCCGGCCTGCCACTCCCCGGTGGCATCATCGCCCACGGTTGGTGGCTGCAACGCGGCGCCAAGATGTCCAAGAGCACGGGCAACGCGCTCAACCCGCTCGATCTCGTCACCGAGTTCGGCGCGGACGCTTTCCGCTACTTCCTCATCCGTGAGATGAACGTCGGGCAGGACAGCGACTTCACGCGCGAACAGTTTCTCGTGCGCTACAACAGCGAACTCGCCAACAACCTCGGCAATCTCGTCAACCGCACGCTCAACATGACCACGCGCTTTTCCGCCGGCAGCGTGCCGGCGACCGAGGCGCTGGACGAACTCGACCTCAGCCTGCGTGCGCTGTGGGAAAAGACCCGCGACGAGTTCATCCCGCTCTGCGAGGGTTTCCAGTTTCATACCGCGCTCGAGCGGGCGATGTTCTTCCTGACCGAGACCAACCAATACATTGAGAAGCGCGCTCCGTGGAAGCTCGGCAAGTCCACGGAGCTCAAGGATCAGGCGCTGCTCCGCACCTCGCTCGCCACGATGGCCGAGGCGCTGCGCCTGGCCGTCGCGCTGATCCAGCACGTCACACCCTCCACCACGGAAAAGATCAACGCCGTCCTCGGTCACAAACCCGGCGCCGTCTGGCGCGACGAACTCGTGTGGGGCACCAAGCTCACCGGCGTCAAGGTGGCGGAGTCACTCGTGCTCTTCCCACGTCCGGCGCCGCCAGTTCCGGCCAAACCCTGAACTGGATCCTTCGCTGCGCTCAGGACGACACGCTAACTGAATGATAACCAAACCTGTCATTCTGAGCCGAGCGAAGAATCCAGGGTTATCAGCATGATGCCGTGACATGATGAAGACTCCCGACATCAACCCCACTGGTAGTGCGACGCCGGATGCGCTCCGGGCGTTTCTCCTGCACTGCTGCGCCGAGGCCCGGACGGCGAGCCGGCCGCAGTTGGTGAGCATCAGCATGACGGTCGACAACCTCGACCCGCTCGCCGTGCTCGAATCCATCTTTGAGCCCGGCGAACCTCATTTCTACGCCGAGCGGCCGTCGGCCGGATTCAGCGTGGCCGGAGCCGAGGCGGCGGTGGAATTCACGGCGTCAGGCCCCGGGCGCTTCGCCGAGGCCAAGGCCTTCATCGCGCGCACGCTCGCCGACACCATCGCGGTTGGGCCGGTGACGGAGGCCTTCGCGGGGCCGCATTTCTTTTTCGCCGCCGGCTTTAGCGATGACTCCACCGCGGGCGCGCCGTTTCCCGCGCTCAAGCTTTTCGTTCCCCGCTGGCAGGTGGCACGCATGGGCGACGGCACCGTGGCGGTGGCCAATCTGCTCGTCACCCCGGACGCGCCGGTGGACCTGATGACGGCCAAGGTTTGGAAGGCGCACGCCAAGTTCGGCGCGTTCGACTACAGCCGGGCTCGTCGCAAAGACCGACCGTCGGCCCCGCAACGGGCCGAGGAAATCGGTGGCGTCGGCTCCTACCAGCGCGCGGTGGTGCAGGCGCTGGCCGAGATCGCACGCGGCGACTACGAGAAAGTCGTGCTGGCCCGCGCCCTGAAATACACGACCGCTGAGGAGTTTCATCCGATGGGGATTTTGAACCACCTGCGGCAGCGTTATCCTGACTGCTATTCTTTCTCCATCGCGGGTGGCCGCGGCCAGAGTTTCATCGGCGCCTCACCCGAGCGGCTCGTGCGCGTGGCCGGCGGGCGCATGCACACGACCGCGCTGGCCGGCTCGGCGCCGCGCGGCGAATCCGCGAGCGAGGACGCCGCCTTCGCGCAAGCACTCCTGCACAGCGAAAAAGACCTGCGGGAGCACCGCCTCGTGTTCGATGCCATCGTGGGCCGGCTCGCCGATTTGAAGCTCACGCTCGAACATGCCGCGCAGCCGCGCTTGCTCGGGCTGGCGAACGTCCATCACCTGCACACCCCGATCAGCGTGAACCTGCCCGCCGGGGTGCACATTCTTGATCTCGTCGGACGGCTGCACCCGACCCCGGCGGTCGGTGGCACGCCACAGGCCCCGGCGCTGGCGGCTATGGCGAAACTGGAATCCTTCCCGCGGGGCCTCTACGCCGGGCCGCAAGGCTGGGTGGATCATCGCGGGGGCGGGGAGTTCTTCGTCGGCATCCGCTCCGCCTTGATCGACGGCCGCACCGCGACGGCCTACGCCGGCGCCGGCATTGTGGCCGGTTCCGAGCCGGACAAGGAGTTTGCCGAGACGGAATTGAAGTTCAAAGCTCTCATCGAGGCCCTGACCGACTCATGAGCACGGATCTGGATTTCCGGAATGTGAATTCGCTGTGGTGCAGCGTGCTGGTGGAGACACTGGCCCGGCTGGGGCTGCGGCACGCGGTGATTTCGCCCGGCTCGCGCTCTGCGCCGCTGACCTTTGCCTTCGCCCGGCACCGGCGCATCGAGGCCATTCCCATGCTCGACGAGCGGTCGGCGGCTTTCTTTGCCCTCGGTCTGGCCAAGCAGCACCACCGTCCGGTGGCGCTCGTGTGCACCAGCGGCACGGCGGCCGCGAATTTCCTGCCGGCCGTCGTGGAGGCGCACGAAGCCGGCGTGCCGTTGCTGGTGCTGACCGCCGACCGCCCGCCCGAGCTGCGCGGCTGCCATTCCGGCCAGAGCATCGACCAGCAGGAACTATACGGCAGGTTCGTGAATTTATTTCAGGACATGCCTGTCCCCGAAGCGAGCCGGGCGGCGCTGCACGGACTCCGACAGGCGATCGAACGAGCCTGCGCCGGGACGGCGCGCCCCATGGTTGGGCCGGTGCACCTCAACTGTCCTTTTCGTGATCCGTTGCCCCCGCTGGCGCAGGCGCTGCCGCCGGGCATGACGCCGGATGCTTTCGCCGGTTTCTTCGCCGGATTGAAGGCTACGCCTTTTCGTCCGTCGGTGAAGCCTTCGGAAAAACCGGCTTGGTTTCAGCCCGTGGCGGGCGATGAGGGTGTGATTATCGTCGGTCCGAACAACCCGTTTTTTCCGCGTTCGTTTGTGGCGGGCGTTGCCCGGGTTTCCCGGGCCCTCGGTTGGCCGGTGCTGGCGGACGTGCTGTCGCCCGTTCGCATGCAGGCGGGACGGTCCGGTCAGGTGGTAGCCCACTACGACGCGATTCTTCGGTCGCAGGAGCTGGCCGCCGAGCTGCGCCCCAAGCGGGTGATCTGCATCGGCGGTTGGCCGACCAGCAAGGCACTGCGGGAATGGCTGCAGCAGGCGGACCCGGAAACGGTGCTGCTTACCGACCGCGTGGATAACATGGACGGGCTGCGTCTGCGGACGCGGCATGTTCGCGGCGGCTTCGATGCCTGGTGCGCCGCCTACAGTGGCAAAAGGCCTCTCAGTGCCTACGCCCGGCGCTGGCTGGTGGAGGAGAAGCGTGTGGCCCAATCTCTCGGCGTGGCGCTCGGCCGGGCCAAGACTCTGGTTGAACCGGCGCTGGTGCCGGTGCTCGCGCGGCACTTACCCGCTCGCACCACGCTGTTCGTGGCCAGCTCGATGCCGGTGCGTGACGCGGAATATTTCTGGCCGGCGAACGACCGCGGGCACGCCATCTTTTTCAACCGCGGAGCCAATGGCATCGACGGCACGCTCTCCACCGCGCTGGGTGTCGCGCACGGTGGCGCGCCGGCAGTGCTAGTGACGGGCGACCTCGCGCTGTTGCACGATACGAACGGGTTTCTCGCGGTGCCGAAGTTCAAGGGCAGCCTCACGATCGTGCTGATCAACAACAATGGCGGCGGCATCTTCGAGCACCTGGCGGTGGCGCAGTTCAACCCGCCCTTTGAGGAATTCTTCGCCACGCCGCAGAACATCGATTTTCAAAAACTCTGCGCGACCTACGGCGTGACGCATGTGGCGGTGAAGAGCGCGGCGCAGCTGGCCCGGCTCGTGGCCAAGCTGCCGAAGGCCGGCGTGCGCGTGCTGGAACTGCGCACGGACCGGAAACGCGACGCGGCTTTCCGGAAACAGTTGTTCGCCCGGTTGGCGGGCGGTTGATTTCACTAAACCAGCGGGAGCTGAATCGTGAAGGTCGTGCCCTTGCGCGAGGTGGCGAAGTCGATCCAACCGCGGTGCGCCTCGACCACGGACTTGGTGATGGCGAGCCCGAGCCCGGTGCCGCCGGTCTTGCCCTGGCTGACAAAAGGCTCGAAGACGGACGAGCGGATGTCTTTGGGGATGCCCGGGCCGTTGTCGGCGACACTGATGACACATTGCCGGCCTTCGCGCCGGGTAGAGATCGTGATGCGTCCGGTCTTTTGCCGGGCGAGCGCCTCGCGGGCATTCGTGACGAGATTCTGGAGCACGCGCTGAAACCGGTCGGCATCGAGCGGCAGCGTGAGCTTGGTCGGCTTGACGTGCAGACTGATGCCGGCCCGGGCGAGCCCCTCGAGATTGTTCTCCTGCAGTTGCAGGAGGGATTCCTGCAGCGGTGACGGCTTGATCTTGAGCCGGGTCTCACCGCGGGCGAAGTCGAGCACCTCCTCGACCATGCCGCCGAGCCGGTCCACCTGCCGCAGGATCATCGCGCAGAGGTCCTGATTCTGCTGGGTGCGGTTGCGTTTTGCAATGAGCTCGGTGGCGAGCTTGATGGTCGAGAAGGGGCCGCGGAAATCGTGGACCATGGAGTTGGCCATCTCGCCGACGAGGGTGATCTTTTCCTTGCGCACGACCTCGCTGACGTAGCGATCGTTCGTCGTGCGGAGATTTTCGCTCACTTGGCTGAACAGCCGGAGCACCGTGTGCCACGAAGATTCGGAGAGCAGGTGTAGAAATGGTTTTTGCGGGAGCCGGCCGAGCTGCACCGGACCGTCGGCGATGGCGGTGGTGCTGCGGACGGAACCGTCGAGCACGCCGAGTTCGCCGAAGTAATCGTCGGGGCCCTTGTAGGCGATGATCTGGGGGGCGCCGCCGGGGGATTTCTTGGTCAGTGCGATCCGTCCGTTCAGCACCAGGTAAACACAATCGGACTTGCTGCCTTCCTCAAAGATCACGGCCTTGTGCGGAAAACGCACCAGGCGCACGTGTCCGGCGAGCTTGCTGCCCTGCGCCGCCGGGAAGTGGCTGATGAAACGGTGGGAGCGGACGTCGGCGGACATGGCCGCAGTGATGCACCGGCCCGCCCCGGGCGCAAGCTAGAGCTGGATGGGCAGACCGACCTCGATGATCTGCATCGGGGGCAGGCGGTAATAGTCGCGGACCGGCCGGGCGTTGCGGCTGAGCAGCGCGTAGAGCCGCTTTTGCCAGTGCCACATCTTGGTGTCGCCGCCGAAGATGATCATCTCGCGGTTGAAGTAGTAGGTGGCCTCGTTGAGTTTCACGGGCACGCCGGCCTCGCGCACGCGTTCCATCAGCGCGGTGACGTCGGGGGATTCCATGTAACCGTAGCGGCTGATGACGCGCCACACGCCGTTGCCGCTGCCGATCTCGCGCACCTCGAGCCGCTCGGCCTCGGGCACGGCGGGCACCTCCTCGGTGACGACGCTCAGCAGCACGACGGTCTCGTGCAGGACCTTGTTGGCCTTCACGTGGTGGAGCAGCACGAGGGGCGTGCCGCGGGCGACGCCGGCCATGAACACGGCGGTGCCACGCACGCGCACGATGCGGTCGGAGCTGGCGACATTGCACAGCTCGTCCTCAGTGATCTCGTTGGCGTAGATGCGGGCGAAGATCTCGTCCTTACCGAGTTTCCACGTGTGCATGATGGCCATGAGGCCAACCGCGATAACCACGGGGAACCAGCCGCCGTCGCTGAATTTGTGCAGATTGGACGCGAAGAGCGGGATGTCCACGAGCAGGAATAGGCCGCACAGCACGCCCGCGGCGGGGACGGACCACCGCCAGTTGTTCCGCAGCACGGCATAGAAGGCGAGGGTGGTCACGACCATCGTGCCCGTGACGGCGATGCCATAGGCGGCGGCGAGGTGTTCGCTGGAGCCGAAGAAGAGCACCACGTAGATCGAGCCGAGCGCGAGCATGAGGTTGACGAGGGGCAGATAGATCTGGCCCGACTGGTCCGGGTTGGTGTAGTTGATCTTCAGGCGCGGGAAGAGACCCAGTTGGATCGCCTGCCGCGTAAGCGAGAACGTGCCGGTGATCATGGCCTGGCTGGCGATGATGGCCGCGATGATGGACAGGAAGGTGAGCAACAGGCGGGGCATGCCCTCCGGCACCAGGGCGAAGAAGGTGTGCCCCATGTCACTCGGATTGGCCAGCACGCGCGCGCCCTGGCCGAAATAGTTCAGGACCAGCGCCGGCCACGCGCAGAAATACCAGGCCCGTGCGATGTGTGTGCGCCCGAAGTGCCCCATGTCGGCGTAAAGGGCCTCCGCTCCCGTAATGGCCAGCACGACCGAGCCCAGCAACGCACCGGCCTGCGCGGGATGGTTGGCGAGCAACCGGAGACCGAGCAGCGGATTGATCGCCTCGATGACCTCGGGTGCCGCCCGGACGTGCCACGCGCCGAGCGCGCCGATGACGAGGAACCATATCAGCATCGCGGGGCCGAAGATGACGCCGATGGCCTTGGTGCCCTTGAACTGGACGGCGAAGAGCCCGGCCAGAATCAGCGCCGAGATGAACGGCACGTATTTGGCGAAGCTGGGATTGAAGGTGTTGAGGCCTTCGACTGCGCCCATGACCGAGATGGCCGGGGTGATGATGCCGTCGCCGTAGAGCAGAGCCGCGCCGAAAAGAATGATGAGGGTGAGAGCGCCGAGCCGGGACTT
>JAHFTH010000125.1 GCA_023269445.1 Lacunisphaera sp. | reverse complement strand
CAGCGTGGCAGCGTGATCAACCTCGCCTCCATCGGTGGCGTCCTCGCCGTGCGCGACCGGCTCGCCTACACCGTCACCAAGCACGCCGTCGTCGGCCTCACCAAGGCGCTCGCCCTCGACCACTCGCACACGGGCGTCCGGTTCAACGCCATCTGCCCCGGCCGGGTGGAGACGCCGTTCGTGAAGTCGCGCATCGCCGAGTATGCCGATCCGGAGCAGGCCTACCGCGACATGGCCTCGACCCAGCTCACCGGCCGCATGGCGCGCCCCGACGAGGTTGCCGCCGCCGCGCTCTACCTCGCGGCGGACGAGTCCGCCATGGTCACCGGCTCCAACCTGCTGATCGACGGCGGCTGGAGCGCGGGGAAGTGAGCTGAAAATCGAAAAATTGGGCAAACCGGGAAACGAAGAAACCGCCGACCGAAAACGTCCCCTCCCGATGATCCCCCGTCTTCCACTTTTCCACTTTCTCGCATTCCCAATTTCCCCGTGACCCACTCTGGCAAAATCACCGGCCTGCGCGTCCTCGACGTGCGCTTTCCGACCTCGCTCTCGCTCGACGGCTCCGACGCGATGAACCCCGACCCGGATTACTCCGCAGCCTATGTCGTGCTCACGACGGATCGCGGCGACGGCGTCGAGGGGCACGGCCTCACCTTCACCATCGGCCGGGGCAACGATATCATCGCCGTCGCGATCGAGGCCCTGCGTCCGCTCGTCGTCGGCCAGTCCGTCGCGGCGTTCACGTCGGCCCCCGGCGCCTTCTGGAAACATCTCACGGGCGATTCGCAGCTGCGCTGGATCGGACCCGAGAAGGGCGTCATCCACCTCGCCACCGCCGCCGTGGTCAACGCACTCTGGGATCTCTGGGCCAAGCTCGAGGGCAAGCCGCTCTGGAAACTCCTCTCCGATCTCACGCCCGCGCAGATCGTCGAGCTGGTGGACTGGCGCTATCTCACCGATGCGCTGACGCCGGCCGAGGCGCAGGCGATGCTGGAGAAACTCGCGCCGACCCGCGCTGCGCGCGAGGCCGAGATGCGCCGCGACGGCTACCCGGCCTACACGACCTCCGCCGGCTGGCTGGGCTACGACGACGAAAAGATCCGCCGCCTTTGCCGCGAGGGCATCGCCGAGGGCTTCACCCATTTCAAGATGAAGGTCGGCGCCGACCGGGCCGACGACCTGCGCCGTGCCGCCATCTTTCGCGAGGCGCTCGGCCCGGACCGCGGCTTCATGATCGATGCCAACCAGCGCTGGGATGTCGGCACCGCGATCGAGTGGACCAAGGCGCTCGCGTCCTTCCGCCCGCTCTGGATCGAGGAGCCGACCTCCCCCGACGATATTCTCGGCCACGCCGCCATCGCCCGGGCGCTCGAGCCGCTGGGCATCGGCGTCGCCACGGGCGAGCACTGCCACAATCGCGTCATGTTCAAGCAGCTCCTCCAGGCCCGCGCGATTGCGTTCTGCCAGATCGACTCGTGCCGGCTCGGCGGCGTCAACGAGGTCGTCGCCGTCCTGCTGCTCGCGGCGAAGTTCGGTATTCCGGTCTGTCCACACGCGGGGGGCGTCGGGCTGTGCGAATACGTGCAGCACGAATCCATCTTCGATTATATCTGCGTCAGCGGCTCACTGGAGAACCGGACGACGGAGTTTGTCGACCACCTGCACGAGCACTTCCTTGACCCCTGCGTGGTGCAGGGCGGACGCTACCGGGCCCCGCTCGCCGCCGGCACCAGCATCACCATGCAACCCGCCTCGCTCGCCGCGCACACCTACCCGCACGGCGCGGTCTGGCAGAAGATTATTTCGTCAAAATGAAAATCATCCGCTACCTCGACCGCGCCGGCCTGATCCATTACGGCAGCGAACAACCCGACGGCTCCGCCCTGCGCATCGACGGCGATGTCTACGGCGAGCACCGCGTGACCACCGACCGCGCACATATCGCCAAGCTCCTCGCACCGATCGTGCCGACGCAGATCCTGTGCATCGGCCTGAACTACCGGCAGCACGCCGCTGAGACCAACGCGAAGATCCCCGAGCGGCCGATCCTCTTCGTCAAGGGCATCAACGCGCTGCAAAATCCCGGGGACCCGATCCACATCCCGCAGCACCTGCGCAGCGACGAGGTGGATTACGAGTGCGAGCTCGCCGTTGTCATCGGCAGAGCCGGCAAGAACATCCCGCGCGCCCGGGCGCTGGAGCACGTGCTCGGCTACACCTGCGCCAACGACGTCTCGGCCCGCGACCACCAGATCAAGCTCGGCAGCGGCCAGTGGTGTCGTGGCAAATTCTTCGACACGTTCGCGCCGCTCGGGCCGCGGCTGGTGACACCGGACGAGATTCCCAACCCCAACGCGCTCGCCATCTCGACCACACTCAACGGCGTGCGGGTGCAGGGCTCGAACACCTCGGACATGATCTTCGACGTGCCCGCCATCATCGAATACCTCAGCGGCAGCACGACGCTCGTGCCCGGCACCGTCATCCTCACCGGCACGCCGCAGGGCGTCGGCATGGCGGCCAAGCCCACGCCGCGCTGGCTGAAGGCCGGCGATTCGGTGACCATCGAAATCGAAAAAATCGGCGCGCTGACGAACCCCGTCGCGTTGGAGCCGGTCTAGTCTAACCCTTCGATGGTCCGGCCGTTGTCTCGCGCATTGTCCTCTGTCTTCTGACCCTGTTCCCTGATCTCCCCTTACCCCATGAAAAAACTCCTCCCCCTGTTGTCCCTCGTTCTTGCTCCGCTGGCGTTTGCCGCCGGGGAAAAAATCGCCGTCATTCCCAAGGGCACGACGCACAGTTTCTGGAAATCCGTCGAGGCCGGCGCCCGCCAGGCCGGCGCCGAACTTGGCGTCGAGATCCTCTGGAAAGGTCCGCTCAAGGAGGACGATCGCGCGCAGCAGATCGGCGTCGTCCAGCAGTTCGTCTCGTCCGGCGTCAGCGCCATCGTGCTGGCCCCCTTGGATGACACCGCCCTGCGCACGCCGGTGAAGAGCGCCGCCGAGCACAACATCCCGGTCGTCATCTTCGACTCGGCGCTCAAGGGCGAGGCCGGCAAGGATTTCATCAGCTTTGTCGCCACCAACAACCACCGCGGCGGTGAGCTCGGTGGCGAGGAACTGGTCCGCCAACTCGGCGGCAAGGGCAAGGTCGTCCTCCTCCGCTACGCCGAGGGCTCGGCCAGCACGGGCGAGCGCGAAGCCGGCTTTCTCTCGGTGCTCAAGCAGAACCCCGGCATCACGCTCCTCGTGGACAATCGTTACGCCGGCCCGACAGTCAGCACCGCGCAGGACGCCGCGATGAACCTCATCGACAAGATCCGCGAAGCGGACGGCATCTTCTGCGTCAACGAATCCTCGACGCAGGGCCTGTTGCTCGCGCTCCGCCAGACCGGCCTCGCCGGCCAGAAGAAGTTTGTCGGCTTTGACACCTCGCCGTTCCTCCTCGCCGCCCTCGCCAAGGGCGACATCCAGGGCCTCGTCGCCCAGAACCCCTCCCGCATGGGTTACCTCGGCGTGGTCACTGCGGTGAAGCACTTGCGCGGCGAAAAGGTCGAGCAGGCCATCGACACCGGCTGCGTGCTCGTGACGCCGGCCAACCGGCACACGCCTGAGGTAGAGGCTGTGGTCGGAAAGTAGGAAATCGTGAAAACTGAAAATCGGGCACCTAGAATCTAGAATTACCGAACCACGACCCTCAATTTCAAGATTTGCCGCAGCCATGAACCAAGACGAACTCTCCGAACGACTCTGGGACTTCGCGGCCCGCGTGGGCAAGATTGTCGATGCCTTGCCTGATACCCGATTGGGCCGTCACGTAGCCGGGCAATTGGTGCGTTGTGGCACATCGGCAGCACCCAATTACGATGAAAGCGGGGCTGCGGAAAGCCGGGACGACTTTGTCCACAAGCTTAGCATTGCCCTGAAGGAGCTTCGTGAAACGCGGGGTTGGCTCAAATTCATCGTGAAAGCCGAATTACTGGCCAAAACCAAAAATGGCTGCTCTGATTGACGAGGCAGAGCAGCTCTGTCGCATCATAGGCAAATCCGTGCTCACCGCCAAATCTCGCAAGCTGCGCTGATCGAAATTTCAAGTTTATCGATTTCCCGATGCCCGATTTCACGATTTCCCCGGTTCTCGCGAGGCTCCGCCTCGGGAGCATCAAAAAGCGCTTCGGCGCGACGGTGGCGCTCAATGGCGTGAGCCTCGATGTCGCGCCCGGCGAGGTGCACGCGCTCGTCGGCGAGAACGGGGCGGGCAAGAGCACGCTGATGAAAATCCTGTCCGGTGCGCTGGCGGCCGATGCGGGCAGCATGACGCTGGAGGGCGCGGCCTACGCGCCCGAGGGCCCGCTGCAGGCTCGCCGGGCTGGCGTGGTCATGGTCCATCAGGAACTCGCCATCGCCCCGCACCTCAGCGTGGCCGAGAACATCGTGCTCGGCGCCGAACCGGGCAACGCGGGGTTCGTCCGCCATGCCGAGTCGCGCCGGATCGCCGGGGAGGCGCTGACGCAACTGGGCCGGCCGGACATCCCGCTCGATGTGCCCGCCGGCCGGCTGAGCGTGGCCGAGCAGCAATTGATCGAGATTGCCCGGGCGCTGGCGCTGGGCTGCCGCGTGCTGGTGCTCGACGAGCCGACCAGCAGCCTGACGCAGGCGGACACCGAGAAACTTTTCGCCCTCGTCCGCCGGCTGCGCGCCGCAGGCCAGTCGGTCATCTACATCTCACATTTCCTGGAGGAGGTGCAGGCCCTGGCCGACCGCTACACCGTCCTGCGTGACGGGCAAAGCGTCGCGACCGGCCGCACGACCGACACGACCATCGACCGGATCGCGGAGCTGATGGTGGGCCGGCAGGTGGAGGAACTCTACACCCGCTCCCCGCGTCAGCCTGGCGAGGTGGCGCTCGAGGTGCATGAACTGGCTGGTCCGCTCAAACCCGTTTCCGCCTCATTGCAATTGCGACGTGGCGAAGTGCTCGGGCTCGCCGGTCTCGTGGGTGCAGGGCGCAGCGAGTTGCTGCGGGCAATCTTCGCGCTCGATGAAGTGCGCTCCGGCTCGGTGCGCGTGGGCGTCCATGCCGGTCCGGCGTCACCGCTGCTGCGCTGGCGGCAGGGACTCGGCCTGTTGAGCGAGGATCGCAAGAGCGAGGGCCTGGCCCTGAATCTCAGCTTGGAGGAGAATCTGACTTTGCCGCGACTCGAGCCGCTGATCCACCCGGCCGCGCTGGCCGCGGAAGCGCGCACTTGGATCGAGAAGCTCGGCGTGCGCTGCGCCGGCCCCGGGCAGGCGGTCGGCAACCTGTCCGGCGGCAACCAGCAGAAGATCGCGCTCGGGCGTCTGCTGCGCAACGGCGCCGAGGTGCTGCTGCTCGATGAACCGACGCGCGGCGTGGATATCGGCGCGAAGCAGAACATTTACCGCCTGATCGACGAGCTCGCCGGCTCCGGCAAGGCCGTGCTCATGGTGAGCAGCTACCTGCCCGAGCTTCTCGGCACCTGCGACCGCATCGCCGTGATGTGCCGCGGCGTCCTCGGCCCGGCCCGGCCGGTGGCCGAGTGCACGGAACACCAGATCATGCTCGCCGCCACCGGCGCGAACGCTGCCTGACGAGATGAGAAACCTGAAAGCTGAGAATCGGTCAGGCAAAATCTAAAATCAACGAAACCGCAGATGCTCCTCGTGCCAGCAACCCCACACACCCCGGTCCCGACAAGCGGGACCACCCCTCTTCATAGAGGGGAATCAAACCTTTGCTGCCGAAGTCCCCTCGATGAAGAGGGGTGCCCGACAGGGCGGGGTGTGTAGCTCTTTTCATTTCCAGATCTCCGCTTCCAGATGACCGATTCCAAGATTTCCCCCTCTCCGAAAACTTCCTGGCTGCGCCACGTGCTCACCGCCTTCGGTCCGCTCGTCGGGCTCGCGGTCGTGTGCGCGCTGTTTGCCGTGCTGCGGTTCGAGACCTTTGTCACGCGCGACAACTTCGCCATCATCATGCAGCAGACGGCCGTCATCGGGATCGCGGCGCTCGGCATGACGCTCGTCATCATCGCCGGCGGCATTGATCTCTCGGTCGGCTCCATCATCGCGCTCGGCACGGTGGTCATCGCGCTGCTGTTGCAGAAAGGAGTGTCGCCGTTGCTTGCCGCGCTCGGCGGCGTCGGCGCGTCCGCCCTCTGCGGGGCGTTATCGGGCCTGCTGATCACGCGGCTGCGCTTGCTGCCGTTCGTCGTCACGCTCGGCATGATGGGCGCGCTGCGCGGTGCGGCCAAGGGGTTGTCCGGCGAGCAGCCGGTTTATCCCGATGAGAGCTGGCTCAATGGCCTGATGCAGCTCGGCCGCCACGGGGGTCTGCCGTCGGGCGTGTGGTTGATGCTCGGGCTCGCGGTGCTCGTCTCCCTCGCGTTGCGCTACACGCGGTTCGGCCGCCATGTGTTTGCCGTCGGCTCCAACGAACTCACGGCGCGCCTGTGCGGCGTGCCCGTCGAGCGGGTGAAGTTGTGGGTGTATATTCTCGGCGGGGCCTTTGCCGGCGTCGGTGCCGTGCTGCAGTTTGCCTATCTCACGGGCGGCGACCCCACGACAGCGGCGGGCCTTGAGCTGAACATCATCGCGGCGGTCGTCATCGGCGGGGCCAGTCTCGCGGGCGGGCAGGGGACGATCACGGGCACGCTGGTCGGCGCACTCATCATGAGCGTCGTGGCCAACGGTTGCACCAAGCTCGGCCTCTCGAACTGGGTGCAGGAGATCGTGACCGGCGGCATCATCATCGCCGCCGTGCTGTTGGACTACCTGCGCCGGCGGAGCGCGCTGCGCAACGCGTGAGGGAGGAAATGCCGCTTTACCGCAGCGGCAGCTTTGCTAACAAGAAGCGGACAGTCTGGGCCTATAGCTCAATGGTTAGAGCAGGGGACTCATAATCCCTTGGTTCTGGGTTCGAGTCCCGGTGGGCCCACCATCACTTCTCTTTCATCTGGTAGACGCCGTTCCAATCGGCGGGCGGAGGCTGACGGGAATATTCGTCGACGAGGCCGAGGTAGACGAGGGACGGGTTGCTGATGATGCCCGGGTCGCGTCTGGGCATGGCGGGTTCGAGGGCGGCGCTGCGCGTGAAGAGTTCACGCGCAGCGGTCCAGTCGCGGGCGTAGTAGCGCGCCAGTCCCTGGGCGAAGAGGCCGAGGCACTCGTGAACCTCGGCGCGGACGTTTTCCTTCAGGCCGACGATTTCGTGGATGGGCACGGGCTGCGTCCGCCCCTTGACCACGATCCGGCCGAGCGGACGGAACACGATGCGGTCGCCGCCGTGCTGTTCGCACGCCAGCCGGGTTGCCTCGCTGCACATCGTGTAGACGCCCCAGTGCTTCGCGCCCGACTCCATGCGGGCCGCGAGGTTCACGTTGTCACCCATCATCGTGTAATTGAAACGCATGCGGCTGCCCATGTTGCCGACGACACAGCGGCCGGTGTTGAGGCCGATGCGCGACTGCATCACGCCCACGACCGGCGGCCACTTCGCGCCCTCGGCCCGCCATTTGGACCGCAGCTCGTCGAGCTTGAGTTGCACCCGCAGGGCTGCGCGGCAGGCCCGGCTGGCGTGGTCGGGGAAGGGGACCGGCGCGCCGAACATCACGACGATCGCATCGCCGGCGTATTGGTTGAGGGTGCCGCCTTCCTCCTGGACGATCTCGGTGCACGCCGTGAAGTATTCGTTCATCAATTCCACCAGCCGGGCGGGCGGCAGGACCTCGGAAAAACCGGAGAAACCCTGGATGTCGCTGAAATAGGCGGTGATCTCTTCCTCGTGTCCGCCCAGTTGCGGCGGCTGGCCGGACTTGACCAGGCGGTCGACCAGTTGAGGCGAAACGTAGGAGCCGAACATGACTTTGATTTCCTGGCGCGCCTGCTGTTCCACGCGGATTCGCCGGGCGATGATGATGAATTGCACGCCGGTGTAGCCGAGCAAGGGGCCCACGACGGGCAGCCACCAGCTGCCATAGGTCCACAGCCAGGTGGCCAGCGCGGCGTAACCCACCACGCCGAGGACCGCGCCACCGCACAAAATAATCACCGAGCGATGGGCCAGCCACGCGATCGCGCCATACGAGAGGAGCAGCACCAGCCCCCAGGCCAGCACGTCCGGGACACGCCGGGCGTAGTCATCGGCCAGCAGGTTATTGAGGATGTTCGCGTGCACCAACACCAGCGGGCTGAAAGCGCCCAACGGAGTGGGGCCGGCGTCGGCTTTGCCGGTCACGGTCTGCCCGACCAAGATAATTTTCCCCGCCAGGTCCGGGGGAGGCGTAGCGCCGGGCCTCTGCTCCATCCGGTAGTCGTTAATCTTCACCAGCAACTCAAGGTAGATGTAGGTGGGAAAATCCGTGCGCACACCCGTCTGGTCGTAACGGTAGTTCACCAGAAACCAGCCATGGCGATCGATGGGGATCCGCCAGGTCCGGGTCTTCGTCGGGAGGTAAATCGCGTCACCCAACTTTATTTGCACCTGCGCCGCCGGAACATGGAGATAGGCCAGCAGCGTTTGCAAGGTGAGGGCGGGATAATATTTTTCGCCCATCCGGACGATGAGCGGGAGTTCCCGGATGATGCCGTCCGCTCCACGCGGCGCATCGGCGGCGCCCCACCAGCTGACCGCCCGCAATTCGGGGAAGGGTAGCAGGGCGAAATCGGCCCCGTGAATATTCTGCAGATCGCCCTCGATGTGGGTCAGCGGTTCGGTAGGGCCGGGTGCGCCGGCCGGAAGATCAACGCGGGTGCGGCTGGTCGATGCAGCCAGCACGACTTGGGTGCCGGACTGAATGGCGGCGTGGGTATCACGCGCCATCGCGGCGTCGCCGCCACCGGCCCGGCTGGCGTCGAGGATCACGTCCCAGGTGACGACCGCGGCTTTTTCCAGAGCAAGAAACTGGTTCAGTTTGCCGTGAAAGGCCCGGTCCACCGGCCACAGAGCCATGTGGGCCTCCGTGCTGTCTTCAAACAGGGCGATGACAATCCGGGGATCGGGCGGGGGTTGGAAAAACGTGCGATACTTAGTGCGCCAGTCGAGGGTGCGCACCTCGGCCAGCTGCAGCGTCCCGGTGCGCGCCAGCCAGAGGGCCAGGCCGCAGCACAACAGGGGCAGCCACCAGGTTTTCCGGAGCGTATTTCCTGCGGTCAGCGCCATGGACGTGCATCCTGCCGGGCGGGCCGAAGACTACCAAGATATTTCCGCGCCGGGGCGGGCAGAACAGTCTAGACCATTGGGCGGAGCCAGTTAGATTTCACGCATGCAATCTTACCCCGGCAGATTGATTCTCGGCGTGCTTCTCGGGCTAAGTGGAGTTGGCCGACTGACGGCGGCGACCACCCAACCGGCCACGGTGGTGGCGGTGCAGGTCCGGGGCACGGTGGAAGTGCAACATGGCGCTGCGTCCGGAACCGAAGTCGTGGTCGATGGCACCCAGCTGGGAAAGGATGACATCATCACCACTGCGGCCCAGTCCAGCGTCATGCTGGTGATTCCGAATGGCACGGTGGTCGCGCTAAAGGAAAAGAGCCGGCTCAAAATCGCGCTGGCCCTGCAATCGCCGCTCGTGGGTGAGGTTGCGGCCGCCAATGAAA
>JAHFTH010000277.1 GCA_023269445.1 Lacunisphaera sp. | reverse complement strand
CCGCAAATTCGTGATGCCGCACCGCCTCGAGCAACGGCCGGCCCTCGACCGGCGGTTGAAAACCAAAGAGCTGCGCGGCCGCCCGGTTGGCCAGTTGGATGCGCCCCGTGGTGTCCACGACGATCAGCGCCTCCAGCATCTGCGACAGCACGGCCGCGAGCCGTTCCTGCTGCTCCCGCAGGGCGGTGGCATGCTGGCGCTGCCGCGTCGCCTGCTCCCTCACGTTTTCCTCCCGCGCCTCCGCCAGTTGCCGGCGCAGCCGGACCGCCCACCCGATGGTGGCGGCAAGCGCGAGCAGAAGGAATAAGGTGAATCCGGTCATCATAGTGAGGCTATCACATGCCCAGATACTGATGATCGACAGACCCACACACCCCGCCCTGTCGGGCACCCCTCTTCATAGAGGGGACTTCGGCTGCGTGGGTTTGATTCCCCTCTAGGAAGAGGGGTGGCGCGCAGCGCCGGGGTGTGTGTAGGACCCAGACAGGCGGATTAAATTTTTGAGCTAGATTCATCCATTCGATCCAAAGCGATAACCGACGCCCCGGATCGTTTCCAGATATTCCGCCGCCGGACCGAGCTTCTCGCGCAGCCGGCGCATGTGCGTGTCCACCGTGCGGGTGTCGATCGGGTTGTCGTAGCCCCAGACGTCCTGCAGCAACCGGTCGCGCGTCTGCACCCGGCCGCGGCGTCGGGCCAGCAGCTCGAGTAGTTTGAACTCGGTCGCGGTGAGCGTGATGGCTTGGTCCTTCACCTTCACCAGATGGCGGCCGACGTCGATATCGAGGGTGCCGATGCGAAGGTGGGTGGCCGGCTCGTCCGACTGCTGGCTCCGGGCGAGGACCTTCTTGATCCGCAGGATCAGTTCGCGCGGGCTGAAGGGCTTGGTCACGTAGTCGTCGGCGCCCAACTCGAGCCCGACAATACGATCCATCTCCGCCGCGCGGGCCGTGAGCATGATGATGGGAATGCCGGCGGTGGCCGGGTCGCGACGCAGGAGCTTGCACACTTCCAAGCCGTCCATCTTGGGCAGCATCAAGTCGAGCACGACGAGCGCGGGCCGTTCATCGCGCACCAGCTCCACGGCGCGGAGGCCATCGGCCGCTGTCAGCGGGACGTAGCCGGCTTCCTTCAGCTTGAACGCAATGACCTCGAGGGCGTCCGGCTCATCATCAACGACCAGGATTTTTGGTTTCATTCGGCTTGGTCTTGGAGTGGCGGATGTCCCGCGCTTCGTAAAGATAAACCACCTCCTCGGCGATGTTCGTGGCGTGATCGGCCACGCGCTCGAGGGAGCGGGAGATGGCCATGAGGGAGAGGCAGCGCGAGATATTGGTCGGCGATTCGACCATGAAACTCGAGAGCTCGCGGTGCAGCTGCTTGTTGAGCGTGTCCACCTCGGCGTCGCTGGGGATGATGCTGCGCGCTTCCTCCGGCTGGCGCTGCACGAAGGCGTCGATCGTGCCACGTAACATCTTCAGGGACATCTGCGCCATGCGGGGCAGGTCCACGTAGGGCTTGAGCTGGGGCTCGGCATTCAGGTCGATGGCGCGCCGAGCGATCTTCACGGCCTCGTCGCCCACGCGCTCGAGGTTCTGCGAGATCTTCATCGCCACGGTGATGAGCCGGAGCGTCGAGGCCACCGGCGCCATCGAGAGGAGGTGGATCGCGATGTCGTCGATCTCGATTTCGTAGCGGTCGAGGATGTTGTCGTCTTTCTGCACCTGCTTGGCCAGGGCATCGTCGCGCTCGGTCAAGGCCCGGATGGCCCGGGAGACGGCGCTCTCCGCGTGGCTGGCCATCGCGAGCAGCTTGTCCTTCAGCATCTGGAGTTCTTCGTCGAAGTTGGTCATGGCGGGGGCGGGTTAACCGAAACGGCCGGAAACGTAGGCCTCGGTCTGGGGGTTGGAGGGATTCATGAAAATGGTGCGGGTCTCGGCATATTCAATGAGTTTGCCGAGGTAGAAAAATGCCGTGCGGTCGGAGCAGCGGGCGGCCTGCTGCATGTTGTGGGTCACGATGACGATGGTGAACTGCTTCTTCAATTCGTGAATGAGCTCCTCCACCTTCGCCGTGGCGATGGGATCGAGGGCCGAGCAGGGCTCGTCCATCAAGATGATCTCCGGCTCGACCGCGATGGCCCGGGCGATGCACAGGCGCTGCTGCTGGCCGCCCGACATGCCCAGCGCGCTGTCATGCAGACGGTCTTTCACCTCGTCCCACAGGGCGGCGCTCCGCAGGCATTTCTCCACGACCTCGTCGAGGCGGGCCTTGCGCTTCTCGCCTTGGATGCGGAGGCCGTAGGTGATGTTCTCGTAAATGGATTTGGGAAACGGGTTGGACTTCTGAAAGACCATGCCGACGCGCTTGCGCAGCTCGATGACGTCCACCCGCGGGTCGTAGATGTTCACGCCGTCGATGCGGATCTGGCCGGCGGAGACGCGGGCGCCATCCACCAGGTCATTCATGCGGTTGAGGCAGCGCAGCAACGTGCTCTTGCCGCAGCCGGACGGCCCGATGAAGGCCGTGACCTGCCGCTCGCTGATGTTGAGCGTGATATCGTGCAGCGCCTTGGACGCGCCGTAAGTGAAATCGATATCGTCGATCTCGATGACGGCGCGGGTCGCCGGAACGGCCGGGGCCAGCGGGACCGCACTGCCGGAGCGCGCGGTGAGGGAGGGAACTACGGTTTCAGACATGGGGAGAAGGTGGGCTACCATTTGTATTTTTTGCGGAGGCGCTGCCGCAGGATGACGGCGGTCATGGCGATGGCAGCGACGGTGAAGAGGAACACGAACGCCGTGCCGTATTGGACGTCGCGGGTGTATTCGTTTTGCGGGATCTTGGAGGCGACGACGTAGATGTGATACGGCAGCGCCATCACGCCCTGAAAGAAGAAGTCGGTGAACTGCTGCACCTGCCACGGCAGCTGGTCGCGCACCACAAACGCCGCGGTGAA
>JAHFTH010000124.1 GCA_023269445.1 Lacunisphaera sp. | reverse complement strand
CCAACTCGCCGGGGCCGCTTTCGCCCACGGGGTGGGGTGCGCCGCCTGCCGTGGCACGGGCTACCGGGGCCGGATGGGAATTTTTGAAATCTTTCTCGTCCACGACGGGATTCGCGCCATGATTTACGACAACGTTACCGCCGCCCGCTTGCGCCATCAGGCCCGGGCGGATGGCATGCGCACCATGAGAGAAGACGGCCTACGCAAAGTTCTCGCCGGGTTCACCACAATCGAAGAGGTTGTGTCCGTGACCGTTGGCGACCAAGCTTGATCCAACCCTTTTAACCCACCCATCGCATGAGCTACGAAATGAACGATCTCCTCGAGCTGGTTGTTGACCAGAAGAGTTCCGACCTCCACCTGCAAGTCGGCGTGCCGCCCTGTCTGCGCCTCCGCGGCAGCATGACCCCCATCGATGGTCCCGAGCTGAAGCCCGAGGACACCGAGCAGCTCATGCTCTCCATCACGCCGGACAACCACATCCAGAACGTGAAGCTCAACGGCGGCACCGACTTTGGTTTCGCCTTTGGCGACAAAGCCCGCTTCCGCGTCTCTGTGCTCAAGGCCAAGGGCAACTACGGCCTCGTCCTCCGCCAGATTCCCAACCAGCTCTTCGACCTCCGCACGATCGGCATGCCCGACAAGATCAAGGAGCTGCTCCACCGCCCGCGCGGCCTGTTCCTCGTCACCGGCCCGACCGGCTCCGGCAAGTCCACCACACTCGCCTCGATGGTGAATTACATCAACGAGAACCGCGACGGCCACATCATCACCATCGAGGACCCGATCGAGTATTACCACCCGCACAAGAAGTGCGTCGTCACCCAGCGCGAGGTCGGCAGCGACGTCCCGAGTTTCTCCGAGGCCATCAAGCGCGCCCTCCGTCAGGACCCCGACGTCATCCTCGTCGGTGAGTTGCGCGACCTTGAGACCATCGAGGCCGCCATCTCCGCCGCCGAGACGGGCCACTTGGTCTTCGGCACGCTGCACACCAACAGCGCCGCCAAGACCGTCGACCGCATCGTGGACGCCTTCCCGGCCACCATGAAGGAGATGATCCGCATGCAGCTTTCCACCTCCATCATCTGCGTCATCTCCCAGTCGCTCTGCAAGAAGAAGACCGGCGGCCGCATCGCGGCCTACGAGATCATGGTCAACACCTCGTCCATCGCCTCGCTCATCCGCGACAACAAGACCTTCCGTATCCCGTCCGACATCCAGACGGGTGCCAACCTCGGCATGATCACGCTCGACACCCACCTCATGAGCCTGGTTAACCGCGAGCTCATCGAGCCCGACGAGGCCCTCGAGAAATCACAGGAGCCGGTGGCGATGCGCGACAAGCTCATCAGCATGGGCTTCAAGCTGCGCGAAATCTGATCCCGCGGCCCACCGACCATGTTCGAGGGGCACGATCAGGCGGTGTTCGATCTCCTCGCCGAACGCTCACTCGTCGCGCCCGACTCGTTGCGGGACGCCTTTGACGAGCATAGGGCCACCGGCAAACCGCTTGCCCGCATGATCGTGGACCTTGGCCTGCTCGACCAGCCGGCCCTGCTCCGCGCCGTCGCCGGGCATCTTGGCTGCGAGTGCCTGCCTGTCCTGCCCGCCGCCTTGCCTGACGACGCCGTGGCGCTGGTCGGGGCCGAGCTCGCCCGCACCTACGGCATCGCACCGCTGGCCGTTGATGGGTTCTCCATCTCGCTCGCGGCCGTCGATCCCTTCAATCCGCATCTCCTCAACGACCTCACCTTTGCCCTCGAGCGCGATGTGCGCCTCACCGTGTCCGATCCCGCCGGCGTGCAGTCCCTCATCCGTCAGCACTACGGCGAGGAGGACACCTCGCTCGAAGGCCTGCTCGGCGACTTGAACGCCCAGGCGCTGGCCACGCCCGCTGAGTCCACTCTCACTGAGACGGACATCGAGCAACTGGCGGGACTCACGCCCATCATCCGCTTCGTCAACGTCGTGCTCGCGCAGGCGATTCGCGACCAGGCCTCCGACATCCACTTCGAGCCTTTCGATCACACGTTTAAGATTCGCTACCGCATCGACGGCGCCTTGCACGACATGTCGCCGCCGCCCAAGTCCCTCGCGTTGCCCATCATCTCGCGGCTCAAGGTGCTCGCGAATCTCAACATTGCCGAGCGCCGCCTGCCGCAGGACGGGCGCATCCGGCTCACGCTCGCCGGGCGCGCCGTGGACCTGCGCGTCTCCACGCTGCCCACGCAGTTTGGCGAAAGCGTCGTGCTGCGCGTGCTGGACCAGTCGGCCGTCCGCCTCGAGTTCGCCCAGCTCGGCATGCCCGAGCCGATCCGGCGCGGCGTGGAGGAGATCATCCACCGGCCCAACGGCATTTTCCTCGTCACCGGTCCCACCGGCTCGGGCAAGACGACCACGCTCTACAGTTGCCTGAAGCTGCTCAACACCCTCGATGCGAAACTCCTCACGGTGGAGGACCCGGTCGAATACGAGATCGACGGCATCATGCAGGTGCCCGTGAACCTCGCCGCCGGGCTCACCTTCGCCCGCGCGCTCCGCACCTTTCTCCGGCAGGACCCCGACATCGTCATGGTCGGCGAGATCCGCGATCTCGATACCGCGCAGATTTCCATCCAGGCCTCGCTCACGGGCCATCTCGTGCTCTCCACGCTGCACACCAACGACGCGCCGTCCGCCATCACGCGCCTCGTGGACATGGGCCTCGAACCCTTCCTGCTGGCCTCGACCGTCGAGGCCGTGCTCGCGCAGCGCCTGCTCCGCCGGGTCTGCCCGACCTGTCGCACCGCCTACGAGCCGACCGCACCGTTGCTGCGCCAGCTCAACGTCGCGCCCGCCGCCGTGGCCGGTCGGCAGTTTTTTAAAGGTGCCGGCTGCCCCGAGTGTCATCACAGCGGCTATCGCGGACGCGTCGGCATTTTCGAATTCCTGCGCGTCTCCGATCCGCTCCGCGAACTCATCGTGGCGGGCGCCTCGCTCATCGATCTCCGTCAAAAAGCCCTGGACGAGGGCATGACCACCCTCCGCGCCGTCGGCCTCGCCGCGATCTTTGCCGGCGACACGACCGTCGAGGAAATCGTGAAATACACCTGAGCCGATGAACACAAAGCAGCAAAGAAGCAAAGTTCGGCACTTAGCTGCTTCGCTGCTTTGTGTTCAAAACAGTCCTTCCTGATGCCCCGCTTCTCCTACATCGCCCTCGATGCCACCGGCGCGGAATCCTCCGGCCTGCTCGACGCACCCGATGTTCGCCAGGTCGCCGCGCTGCTTAAGGCCCAAGGCCTCTTTCCGACCAATGTATCCTCAGGTGAGGGGACGATGCCTGGAGGGCCCGCGTCCCTGCGGGCCGCTGGGATTAAGTTTAGTTTTCCGTTCCTGGCCCCCGTCCGCACGAAAGAACTCGCCGTGTTCACCCGGCAACTGGGCACGCTCCTCCGCGCGGGCATGCCGCTGCTGCGCGGACTCGAGGTGCTCGGCCGGCAGGAGAAGAATTCCCGCTTCCGCGCGGTGATCGAGGCCATCGCCGCGAGCATCAAGTCCGGTGGCACGCTCTCCGAGGCCCTGCGGTCGCATCCGCGGATTTTCGACCGGCTCTATATCAACATGATCAAGGCCGGCGAAGCGGGCGGGGTGCTCGACACCGTGCTCGACCGGCTGGCGCGCTTCCAGGAAAAGAGCCTCCACCTGCGCGGCAAGGTCACGGCCGCGCTGGTCTATCCCGTCATCGTGCTGGCCGTGGCCGTGACGATTCTGTGCGGACTCCTCGTGTTCGTCGTGCCGAAGTTCCAGCAGATCTTCGCCGACCTGCTCAAGGGCGCGCCGTTGCCCCGACTCACGCAGGCCGTGCTCAACGTCAGCGATCTCGTGCGCCACAACGTCCTCGCAGCGCTCGGCCTCGCCGTCGCGGTCTGGCTGGCCTTCCGGTTTTTCCGGCGCACGCCCGCCGGCGCACGCGCGGTCGACACGTTGCTCGTGAAGCTTCCGCTCTTCGGCGATCTCATCCTCAAGGCCATCATCGCCCGCTTCAGCCGCACGCTCGGCACGCTCCTCTCCAGTGGCGTGCCCATTCTGCCCGCGTTGCTCATCACCCGCGACACCTGCGGCAATGCCCGCGTGGCCGCCGCCGTCAGCGCGGTTCACGACCGCGTCAAGGAAGGTTCGCCCGTCGCCCGGCCGCTCGAGGCCACCGCTGTCTTCCCGCCGATGGTCACCAGCATGATCGAGGTGGGGGAGCACTCCGGCCAGTTGCCCGAGATGCTCAACAAAGTCGCCGACATCTACGAAGACGAGGTGGACCACGCCGTCGCCGGACTCAGCGCGCTCATCGAGCCCATCCTGATCCTGTTTCTCGCCGGCATCGTCGGCACCATCGTCATCGCCCTGTTCCTTCCCATCATCCGCATCGTGCAACTCCTCACCTGAGTTCACCACAACGACACGACGACACCACGTTTTGAACCAAATCACTTTGTAGGCTCGACCTTTGCGCCGTCGTGTCGTCGCCTGCCAGCCATAGGCTCGGCGACGGCTGGTGGTTAATCATTCTGTTTGGCCTGTCCTCCGTCCTCTGTAATCTGTCCTCTGATATCCCCTCCCCATGAAACTCCTGCCCCTCCTGACCGGACTTCTGGCCGGTCCCGTGGCCATGGCGGTCGCGAGCGAATCAGACCTGATGCCCGCACCCCTGATGATGGAGACCGGTCCCGGCCAGCTGAAGCTCACCCCTGCCTTCCGCGTCGCTTTCACTGGGGTGAAAAATGCGCGGCTCACCGACGCCTTGACCCGAACTTTGCGCGGGATGGAGGAAAGGAGCGGATTGCTTTTCGCGCGCACCGCCACCGGCGAATTCGCGGTGGCGGCCGGTGCCGGTTCCGCGCAGCTGGTCATCAAGTGCGACACAGCAGGTGAGGCGGTTCCCCAACTGCGCGAGGATGAATCCTACGTCATTCAAATCAGCTCGTCACGCGTGCTGCTGACCGCGCGCGAGGACTGGGGCGTCTTGCATGGCCTGACCACCGTGCAGCAACTTCTGCAAAGCGATTCGGGCGGCTGGTTCCTGCCGGTGATCGCGATCGTCGATGAGCCGCGCTTCCCGTGGCGCGGGCTGCTCATCGACGTGTGCCGCCACTGGCAGCCGATGGACGTGATCAAGCGCAACCTCGACGGCATGGCCTTCGTGAAACTCAACGTCCTTCACCTGCACCTGACCGAGGACCAAGGCTTCCGCATCGAGAGCAAAACCTTTCCCCGCTTGCATGAACTGGGTTCCGACGGGCACTACTTTACCCAGGACGAGATGCGCGAGATCATCGCCTATGCTGCAGCGCGGGGCATCCGCGTCGTGCCGGAGTTCGACATTCCCGGCCACGCCACGAGCTGGCTGGTCGGCTATCCGGAGCTGGGCAGCGCGCCGGGGCCCTATGCCATCGAGCGCAAGTGGGGCGTCTTCAACCCGGTGCTCGATCCCACCAACGAGGAGGTCTACCGCGTGCTCGATGGATTCCTCGGCGAAATGGCCGCGCTGTTCCCCGATCCCTACCTGCACATCGGCGGGGACGAGAACAACGGCAAGGACTGGTCGGCCAACGCGCGTATCCAGCAGTTCATCCGCGACCACGACCTCAAGGACAACGCCGGCCTCCATGCGTATTTCAACCAGCGGGTGAACGCCATTCTTCGGAAGCACGGCAAGAAGCTCGTCGGTTGGGACGAGATTTTGCATCCCGACCTGCCGGCCGGCAGCGTGATCCACTCCTGGCGCGGCCCAGACGGCATTGCGGCCGCCACGAAGCAGGGCTTCCAAACCCTCCTCTCCAACGGCTACTATATCGACCTGAACGATCCCGCCGCCCACCACTATTTGACTGACCCCGATCCGGCCACGGGGTCGCTGACCAGCGCCCAGCACAGCCTCATCCTCGGTGGCGAGGCCACGATGTGGTCGGAGTGGGTGACACCCGAGCTGATTGACTCACGGATCTGGCCGCGCACTGCCGCCATTGCCGAGCGGCTCTGGTCCCCCCGCAAGGTGCGGGATGTGCCCGACATGTATCGGCGGCTCGCCATCGTCAGCCGGCGGCTCGCGGAGGCCGGGCTCCAACACGAAAGTTATATTGAGCCTGCGTTGCGCCGGCTGGCCGGGGAAAAGGCCACGGCGGAGGATCTCAGGGCGCTGCGCGCTTTCGTCGATCTGCTGGAACCCGTGAAAGAATATAAACGCGGCTCGCAGCAACCAGGTGCAACCCAGTTCACGCCGCTGACCGGACTGGTGGATTGTGCCCGACCCGACAGCGGACCCGCCCGGGAATTCGCCGTGGCCGTCGATCAACTCCTCGCCGCGCCGCGCTCGGCCGAGGCAGCTCGGCGTGTAGAGACGATGCTCGCGGACTGGCACGCCACGGCGCAGCACCTGCTCGCCCGGTTGCCCGCACTTTCGCCGCAGCTGGCCGAGGCTCAACCGTTGTTGCAGGCTCTGGCTGATGCCGCCCACGCCGGTCTGGTGGTGAGTGGAGCTCTACAGGAGGGCAGGGCACTGCCTGAAGCAGCCCTCGGCCAGTTGACCGCTGCCGTCAAACCAGCCGCCGTGCCGCACGCCGCAGTCGAGTTGCCCGCCAGCCACGCGCTGGTTCGTCTCGTGGCCGTCCACCATTAGGGCTTGGCGCGCCTTAGGTTTTGCCGCTTTCGCCCTTGCTCGGCTTCGCCAGCAACAACTGCGCGTTCAACCCCAGATGCTTGTCGGAGAACGCATCGCCTTCGTTCGCTTGCCGGAGCAGGCGTTGCACCATGCCCATCTTCGCATCGAGGTCGTCGATCTTCGCCACGAAGACCGCCTCGGGCGTCGCGGCCATGACCGCCGCGCCCCACTCAAGTTCGCCTTGGTGACTGAGCACGATATGCTCGAGGCGCTCCAGCAGGTCCGCGTTGAGCTTGGACTTGATGCCCGCCTTGCGCACGAGCTGGTAGCCGAGGACGACGTGACCCTGCAAAATTCCCTTGCGGCTGCGCGACGTGACGAGGTCGCCTTGGTATTCGATGACCTTGCCCGTGTCGTGCACGAGGATACCCGCCAGCGCGAGGTCGGCGTCCACCTCCGGGTAAAGCGGCAGGAGCGCGCGGCAGGCGCGGGCCATGTGCACGGTGTGCTCGATCAGGCCGTGCCGGTAGGCGTGGTGCATGGCGATGGCCGCAGGCGCGGTGCGGAACTGCGCGCCGATCTCGTCAAACACCGCCTGCACCGTCGCGCGCAGCTCGGCGTGGCCGATGGCCGCGATGTGTTCCTGGAACTCCGCCCAGAGCGCGTCGCCGTCCTCGGGTGCCGTCTCGACGAGGTTGGCCAGCAACGGCGAACCCGCGAGCTGGTCCAGCGTGATCGCCTCGGCGCGCAGGAGCTTGGGCGAGAGCCGGTCCGCGAAATACTCAATGCGCAGCTCGGCGCGGACGATGCCGCCTTCCTTGAGCGTGGAGAACAGCTCAAAGGCCGGGCTGTCGCCGAAGATGTTCAAGTTGAAATTCCCGGTCTTGTCACCGACATCGACCGTGAGGAAGGCGTTGCCGTTCTTCGCGGTCTTGGGCGTCACGCGGCGCACGAGGAGGACGCTGGCGCAGGTGTCGCCGCCATCGCGCGGCAGGGCCTTGATGTCGCGGACCGTGAGAGCGTTTGAGATGTCAGCCATGGGAATCGAGGCTCAGGTGGTGGCAGTGACCGGAGCGAGCACTTCGACCTTGGGTTTCGGCGTGCCGACGAGCACTCCGAGGTGTTCCTGAATCTTCTGGAAGAACTCCACGTTCAGGTCGCCGACCGGCACTTCGTAGAGCTGGTGTGAAGGCATGTGCTCGTAGATTTGGCGCGCACCGTCCTCCGTCAGGCCGCGGAGCTTGATGAGCCGCTTGCGCTCCAGCATGAGGGCGAGGAACTGGAGGAGGGGAGTGTTGATCGCCGAAGGCTGATCGCTGATCGCTTCCGAGCCCGCCGGCGTGGCCAGTGTCAGGAACAGGTTCTCGGCTGTGAGCTTGAGGTTCAGGGCGGTGTCGTCGTTCCGGCGCGGCTTGTAGGCCGTCACCCACCGGCAATAGACGAAGGCCGGCGGCATGAAACGGCCATCCTCGGCCTCCAGCAGGTCGCGCCGGGCGACGTCGCCTGATGCCTCCCGCACGAGGTAACTGACGACGCGGTCGTGCTCGGCGAACTCGCGGCTGCTGACGTAACAGATTGTGGCGATCGGGTGAAGATTCAGCTCCATGGACGTTTTCTTGTTTACCCCCGGCCCCGGCGAACGCTAGCAAATTTGCCACCAGATGAACGGACGACTCATTGCCATCGGCGACATCCACGGCTGCCACAAGGAATTTGCCGATCTCCTCGACAAGCTCGACCTGAAGAAAGACGACCGTCTGATCCTTCTTGGCGACCTCATCAGCCGCGGACCCGACAGCGGCAAGGTCGTCGAGCTGGCCCGGGAGCACGCCACCGCCTCCCTCCTCGGCAACCACGAGCTGCGCCACCTCAACTACCGGCGCACCGACGACCCCAGCCACCTCAAGAAATACGACTACGCCACCATGGAGCAGCTCCGGGGCAAGGACTGGGACTACCTCGAGACCATGAAGCTCACCTACGAGGACGAGGAACTCGGCGTCGTCTTCGTCCATGCCGGGTTTCTGCCCGACCGCCCCTGGCAGAAACAGCCCGCGCGGATCGTCACCCGCATTCAAGTGGTGGGCAAGGATGGCGAACCGCACAAACGCTCAGAGCTGCCCGACGCCCCGCACTGGTCCACCTTGTGGGAAGGCCCGCCCTTCGTCGTCTATGGCCACACCCCGCGGGAAGACGTCGCCCGCACCAAGTGGACGCTCGGCATCGATACGGCCTGCGTCCTCGGCGGCAGCCTCACCGCCTACATCCTCCCCGAGAAAAAGATCGTCCAAGTGAAGGCGAGGGAAGCCTACTACAAGTCGTAGGTTCGATGACTCCACTCGCAATGTCTCCCAACTACCCGCGCAGCAAGCGGGTAAACAGTTTCCAGGAACTGGTCAGCACCCCGTTCGCCGATGGCGTCAACGCCCTCTGCTGGGAGCGCGTGCTGCCGGGTGATTTCGGTGAAGTAGTCGCTGCGCTCGGCAAAAGCGAAGAAGCGATCACCACTCTCAATGAGGCGCGCCTACGCGGGCTCAAGGTCTGCGCGACGGGTCGAATGGCGGTTGAAGTAATGCTCACTGACCTGCGTCTGCTGCGGGAGCTCGGTCGTGACCCGGTCCTTAACTGCATCGACGGCTACCCGCGTGACGAGGAGCCGGGTCCGGTGCCGACGGATGTCTTCTCCTTTCACGCCGACAGCGCCCCGGTCGAGGCGGATACCTGGCTCTGCACCTACCACGGTCCCGCCAGCGAGGGCCTGCGCAACGACGAGGCCCTGCGGAAAGTGGACGTGCCGGCCATCCGCGCCGAACTCCTCAAACTCCACGGCGGGGCGGACGACGACCCCTTCCGCGAATTCCTGAGCGAGAACCACTACGATCTCCACTACGCCCCGGTCCCGGGCGCGCAGCCTTGGTCCTTCGGGCTCTTCAATCTCTGGCGTATCGCCGTGGACTGGCCGGGGAGTCCCGTGCCGCCTTGCGTCCACCGCGCGCCGGCCACGCTGCCGGGCGATGCACCGCGGTTGCTGCTGATTTC
>JAHFTH010000276.1 GCA_023269445.1 Lacunisphaera sp. | reverse complement strand
CTTCGGTTCCGGCGCCCAGACCGTCAAGGCCGCCGTCGAGGCCGGTCGCCTCGGCCGGCTCGTGCTCGCCAGCGCCTACGTGAAGTGGCACCGCACCGTCGACTACTACAAAACCCCGTGGAAAGGCACGTGGGAGCTCGACGGCGGCGGCGCGCTCATGAATCAGGCGATCCACGGCGTGGACCTGCTCCAGTGGTTCGCCGGTCTCCCCTGCGAAGTCTTCGGCCAGATGGCCCGTCGCGTTCACACCGGCATCCAGGCCGACGACACCACCGTCGCCACGCTGAAATTTCCCGACGGCGCGCTCGGCGTCATCGAAGCCAGCACCGCGCTCTGGCCCGGTTGGTCGCGCCGCATCGAGCTCTGCGGCGAGCACGGCTCCATCTGCCTCGAGGACGACCACATCGCCCGCTGGGATTTCGCGAAGGCCGAGCCCGGCGACGACGCCATCCGCTCCGCCAAGCGTGACAACACCCTCGGCTCCGGTGCCGCCGTGCCCGGCGGCATCTCGCTCACCGGCCACCTCCGGCAGATCGGCGACCTCGTCGAGGCCGTCCGTGACAACCGCGCGCCCGCCATTGACGGACGCGAAGGTCGCAAGGCCGTCGCCCTCGTCCACGCCATCTACGAGTCCGCGAAATCCGGGAAGGCGGTGAAGCTGTGAGTGCCTTATTCTTTGTGGGCGGGTGCCCTCACCCCACATGAATGCGACCAACACACCCCGGCGCGGTGCGCCACCCCTCTTCATAGAGGGGAATCAGACCCACGCAGCCGAAGTCCCCTCTATGAAGAGGGGTGCCCGACAGGGCGGGGTGTGTAGATTTCTGCCAAGGCTTGTCATTGCGAGAAGCGCAGCGACGAAGCAATCCAGCTGGATCGCCACGGCCCGCTCTGCGGGCCTCGCGATGACAATTCCCTAACATGTCCACCCCGACCCAACCCTGGTGGCGCAGCCTCAGTCGCGAGCACTGGTTTGTCTTCAACGTCGCCTCGCTGGCCTGGCTCTTCGACTGCCTCGACTCCCAGCTCTTCAATCTCGCGCGCGGCGGCGCCATGGCCCAGCTCGTCGGCCCGCAGCGCGCCGCCGAGTATGGCTCCTACTCGATGTCGTTCTTCCTGCTCGGCTGGGCGGTCGGCGGCTTCGTCTTCGGCGCGCTCGGCGACCGCTTCGGCCGTGCGCGCATGCTGACGTATTCCGTGCTCATCTACTCGGTCTGCACGGGCCTGAGCAGTCTCTCGACGGGCTTCTTTGACTTCAGCGTCTATCGCTTCATCACCGGCTGCGGCGTCGGCGGCGTGTTCGGCCTCAGTGTCGCCCTCATCGCGGACTCGCTCCCGGACAAGGCCCGGGCCCCCGCGCTCGGGCTCTTCCAGTCCCTTTCCACCTGGGGCAACATCACCGCCGGCCTCATCGGCATGGGCATCGGGGCGCTCGCCGCCCGCGCGCTCCTGCCCTTCGGCCTGAAGGACTGGCAGGTGATGTTCCTGATCGGCTCGCTGCCGGCGCTGCTCTGCGTCTTCATCCTCCGCCGGCTCAAGGAGCCCGCGAAATGGCAGCAGGCCCGCGACGCCGGCGTCAAAAGCGGCGTGCAGCTCGGCTCCTACGCGGAACTCCTCGGGGCCAAGCCCTGGGGCAAAAATGCCTGGCTCGGCGTCGTCATGTGCTGCGCGGGCGTCGTCGGCTTGTGGGGCCTGGGTAATTTCCACCCGCAGATCATCGGCTCGATCGTGACCAAGCACCTCACGGCCTCCGGCGTCGCGCCCGAGTCGCTGCCCAGCGCCCGCTCCTACTGGAGCTCCGTCGGGCTCCTGCTGCAGAACATCGGCGGCTTTGCCGGCATGATGACGCTCTCCTGGGTCGCGCAGCGCTGGGGCCGCCGGATCGCCTACGCCATTGCCATCACGCTGTCCTTCCTCAGCACCGTGCTCGTCTTCAAGCATCTCCGGGAGTTCGACCAGATCTTTTGGATGCTGCCGCTGATGGGCTTCGGCCAGCTCTCGGTCTTCGCCGTCTATGCCATCTACCTGCCCGAGCTTTTCCCCACCCGCCTGCGCAGCACCGGCACGAGCTTCTGCTACAACTCCGGCCGCATCATCGCCGCGACCGCCCCGTTCACCATCGGCGTGATCACCAGAAACCTGGGCGGCGACATCGAGGCGTTTCGCACCGCCGGCCTCTATGTCAGCCTCTTCCTGCTGACCGGCCTCCTCGCAATCCCTTTCCTGCCCGAAACCAAGGACCGGCCCCTGCCGGAATAATTTTACCTGCCACAGCGAACAAGGACCGCTCGCAAAATCGGACTGACCTGCTTTCACTGCCTTGCCAATGATACCCCGCCGCGACTTTATCACCACCCTCGCCGTCAGCGCTGCCGCCACGGTCACTGCCTCCGCCCAAACCCCTCCGCCCATGACTCAGAAAGCCGACGGCCAGAATTACGCCCCCAAGGGCAAGCCCAGCCCCGTCGTCAAGCCCGGCGAGTTCGTCTTCGCCGCCGCCCACCTCGACCACGGCCACATCAACGGCCAGTGCAACGGCCTCATCGAAGCCGGCGGCACCCTCAAGTGGGTCTACGAGCCCGACCCCGTGAAGCTCGCCGCCTTCCTGAAGGCCTATCCCGGCACGCAGACCGCCACCTCCCTCGAGCATATCCTCGCCGACCCCGAGGTAAAGCTCGTCGCCACCGCCGCCATCCCCAACCAGCGCGGGCCCATCGGCTGCCGCGTCATGCAGGCCGGCAAGGACTACTTCACCGACAAGCCCCCCTTCACGACCATGGCTCAGCTCGACGAGGCGAAGAAGGTCGCCGCCGCCACGGGCAAGAAATACATGGTCTACTACAGCGAGCGACTCCACGTGGAGTCCGCCATGTTCGCCACCGACCTCGTGCAGCAGGGCGCCATCGGTCGCGTCATCCAGGTGCTCGGCCTCGGGCCGCACCGCGAGGGCAAGGGCCGCCCCGC
>JAHFTH010000123.1 GCA_023269445.1 Lacunisphaera sp. | reverse complement strand
GGGGCTGACGCCGACCGACCTCAATTCCCTGTTGGCGACCGGGCGCGGCCAGCTGCCCACGGATCCGGCGGTGGAGGCGGTGCTCGTCGAGCTGTATGGGATTTACTCCAGTCCCATGGTCGGTGCCTCCGGGGCGATTTATGGACTCTTGGTGGCGTTTGGCTTTCTCCATCCCAACGCCAAGCTCTCCCTGATGTTCGTGCCGGTCCCGATCGCGGCGAAGTTTTTCATCCCGGGCCTGCTACTGCTCGACCTGTTCTCCGGCGTCACCGGTTTTTCCATCTTCGGCGCCGGCATCGCCCACTTCGCCCATCTCGGCGGGGCCGCGATCGGCTTCCTCCTGATGCTGCTCTGGCGCAACCGCGGCCCGGACGGGCTCAGCCCGATTGTGGAAGGTAAGCAGTAAAGCTCGGCCCCTTAGGGCGCTCTTTCCGCTTGGCTGGAGGTCCCCGGCGCCGATAGTCTCCAGTAAGTCGCACCGCTTTCCTCCGCAACGAATGACGAATCCACCTTTCAGGCTGAAGAACGCCCCCATCGTGGAGGCGATTCTCGACGTGGAATGTGATATGCCACCCAAATACTCCCTCACGGAGATGGAGGTTCCCGCCACCGACCTTTTCAAAGCTACCTACCCCAAGGTAAGAAAAAAGTTTTTAAAGGAGTTTACTGTGCAGGCGCATGAGAACACGGCCCGGGCGGTTAATCAGGGGCTTCAATCGCTGCACTTCATTCAGCCAGATGGGAAGCAATTGGTGCAAGTTCGCTCAACCGGGTTTTCATTCAACCGCCTCGCCCCATACGGAGGGTTCGACGACTACCTGCCCGAGGTCGAAAGAACGTGGAAGGAATTTGTGCACCTCACAAAACCCGTGCAAATCCGTTTAGTGCGAATGCGCTATATTAACCGTCTCATGTTGCCGATGGCGGAACAAAAAGTGGACCTCGACTATTTCTTGCGCATTGGCCCGAGGCTTTCTGACGAGAAACGGCTTATCTTGAGCGGATTTCTCCACCAAAATGTCGTTTCGGAGGTCGGGACGGATCATCGCGGGGTGATTGTGCTGACAAGCCAGATAGCCGAAGGCGGTAAGCTTCCGGTGATTTTCGATATTTCGGTTGAGGCTCCGAGCAGAGAATCACCCTCAAACAAGGACTATTTACTTGGTAAAATCGTTGCGTTACGGAGCTTGAAGAATGCGATTTTCAAGGACACCTTGACGGAGAAATGCCTAGCCCTATTTCAATAAGCAGTCTGGCAGCCGTGGGCTATGCCGCGCTCGCTCTTCATGCTCGAGCAAGTTCCGCAGTCTCAGAGACAGCGCAGGCTGGCGAATTGGCCGCAGAGGAACTGGCGGAGAGTGTAGAGCATTCGCATGCGTTGTTCGGGGAGCGGGCTGCGACCATTTCCAAACTCCGTCAGCTCGCGATTGACTACAGCCAGCCCAATTGGGACGGAGAAGGCGCGGAGCCAATCGACATGATGGCCGTTATCACTGCAGAGTCGTTTATTCAGGCCCTCCCGGAATCGCTACAGATGCCGGAGCTGGCACCGGAACCTGACGGTCAAATCTCGCTCGATTGGGTGCATTCCAAGGGTCGTGTATTCTCTATGTCAGTGGGGAAGTCGGGTCGGCTTTCGTATGCTTGGATAGATGGCGCTGATCAAGGCCACGCTGTTGCACGTTTTGATTACAGGGCAATTCCGCACCGAGTGCTGGAAGGCATTACTTCCATTGTCGGCTATGCTTCCATCGGGCTTGCCTGAGATCGTTGACGACGTGGAAATGCTAGCGCGTTTCCTGTTTTCGTCCGGTCATATGAATTCCACGGGGGTGAAGGCGTCGGCATTTCTTCCCCGCAAAGAGGACCGAGAAACTTCCGTTTCGCGTCATGGGGCGATACCGGCCGATGACCTCTGGAATCTCGCAGCTGTCGCCGCCAACGGTCGCAAAGTGTATGGGGCGGGAATTATCCCAACAGGGAAGGTCCGGGACACGGACCTGGATGTTATTTCAGGTGAGCCGCCGCCACGCCACGCAGCGATTCGCGATTGGCCTTGGAACGACGCCGACCCACAGAAGGAAAAGGCCCGCCACAAGGAGTTGGCTTTGGTTCTCGCCCGGGATTCGGAACTCGTGCTTGTGCCATGATTCGAGCCGGAGGGACTGAAAGGGGGTTGTTACCATCGTGAGGAGGCAACCTGAGGTAGGTCGAGTATGCCGAGGTCAAAGATCCGCGGACGTCACGGTTTGCGCGCGGGACTGCTCGCAGCGTTTCTTCGCCAGTTAGAGACCGAGGGCGGGGAAGAAAACCTGAAAGCTTCAACCGTCGCAGGGCCTATGGCTGACAGGGTAGCTGAAACCTGAGGAGGCCGCGCCCGCCCCAGCAACATGTCACTTAATAAGTGACATTGCCTCTGAGCCCTTGTGCTCCTTCAAAGCGCCACCCAGGCACAAGTAACGTATTACGTTACTTGTGCCTGGGTGGCCGATAGGGGAATCGATCTTGCAACGTGGCTCTAATTTGGTCCACTGGCGGCATGCCCAAGCTTACCACCGCACGCACCCTGAAGTCCGAGCTGGCCGGAGCGCTGAAACAGCGCATGGCCAGCAGCAACCTTGATGTCTCCAGTTTTGCCAAGCAGATGCAGACCAGCCGGTCGGCCGTGCGCCGGCTGCTTGATACGAATAATACCGCCATCACCATCCACACGCTGGCCCGGGCGGCCGAGGTCGCCGGCTTGGAAATATCCTTTACCGTGCGGCAGAAATCACCGGCCGAACTGACCGATCTCGCGCGGCAGCTCGCCGTCAGCAAATCCCCCGCCAAGGCGGCGCTGTTAAAGAAGCGACTGGTCGCCGGATTCTACGGTCAGGCTTGAACCGCCATGCCCCGGATCAAGCGCAGCGGGCTACCCAAAGCGCTGTTTGATCACATCCTGCTGCGTATTCAGGAACGAGGAATCACACCGGAAGATCTCGGGCTTATGGCGGCTTGGATGGATAAGGAGCCGATCGTCCCTACGGGAACGTGGTTCAAGCGGTTCGACACCTTCACGCTCTGCGGGGAAGGAGAGCTGGTTAAAACGGTGCTGACGACCAAGCAGACCGCCATCGGCGAAGAAGTAGATTAACTTCCATGCGACCCCTGCGCTATTCCATCAATGTCACCTTGGACGGGTGCTGCGATCATCAGGGCATGACCCCGGACGAGGAGATGCATCGGCACGCGGCGGAAGGCATCGCCCGGGCCGATGCCCTGTTGTTTGGCCGCGTGACCTACCAGATGATGGAATCAGCTTTCCGGGAGCCGGGGCGGACGGGCGTGAAGCCGGAGTGGATGGACCCTTGGATGATGCCCTTTGCCCGGACGATCCATGCGGCGAAAAAGTATGTCGTGTCGGGCACCCTGGCGCAGGTCGACTGGAACGCGGAGCTCGTGCGCGGAGATCTCGCGCAGGCCGTCCAGCAGCTGAAGCGGGAACCGGGCCGGGGACTGTTCGTGGGCGGCGTGAAGCTCCCGCTGGCCTTGGCGGAGCTGGGATTGATCGATGAATACGAGTTCATCGTGCAACCCCGGCTGGCAGGGCGCGGGCCGACGTTGTTCGCGGGACTGTCGAAGCATGTCGACTTGAAGCTGGTGAGCCGGCTGGAGTTCAAGTCGGGAGCGGTGGCGCTGCGCTATGAACCCAGAAGGTAGCCACCCGACAACGGTTTCACAGGAGGCAACGGAGAGAACAGAGGTCGTATTTAATCCCTCCATTTCCTCCGTTATCTCCTGTGCAGTGTTTGGGTCCTATCCGTGTCCATCTGTGTAATCCGTGGTTAAAAACGGCTCGGGTTTTTGAGCCTTCTGTGCATTTGGCTGACTGTCGCTTCGCTCGAGAGTGGCCAACCCTTCAGGTCTCAGATTTCAAGTTACGAGTATCGGGAGGTTGAACTCGGCGGTCATTCATCCTAACTCTCAGGCCCGCCACCCCCATGCCCACCAAGCACCGCATCTTCACGACGCCCGTTGCCAAGGTCTATCCCTACTACATCGCCAAGGCGGAGAGGAAGGGACGGACGAAGGCGGAAGTGGATATCATCTTTTGCTGGCTGACGGGCTACACGCCGAAGCAGTTCGAAAAACAGCTGAAGCTGCAGACCGACTTCGAAACCTTCTTCGCGAAAGCACCCAAGCCGAATCCGGCGCGCAAGCTGATCACCGGCGTCGTCTGCGGCATCCGCGTGGAGGACATCAAGGAGCCGACGATGCGGGAAATGCGCTATCTGGACAAGTTGGTGGACGAACTGGCCAAGGGTAGGACCATGGAGAAGATCCTGCGGGCGGCAACGAGCGTTAAGCAATAAGCGCTAAGCTGTAGGCCAGAGGTGGTCGTGCCGACGCCCGATCTCTGATAACGTATTACGTTACAAGTCCGTCCCAGCAACATGTCACGTAATACGTGACATTGCCTCTTGGGCCAATCGCCTCGGCGCAACAACTCTCATCCCCAGTTCTTTTGTCATCTATTATATGACAAGACTCCCTCAAGCCGGTTTGTAGTTTAATAGCCTACAAAGGACTTCGTGCCCGCCGTTCCCTCTCCCGGGCAAAGATTACTTTGTGTCTTCTGGCGTGGCCGGCTCGGTCACTTCCGGTGGTGCCGGGGTTTTCTTGGCCAGCTCCTGCACGCGCGCGCGGATGGCCCGGACCGCACGCTCGTGCTCGGTGCCGGTCGTCTGGTTCTTGTGCTCATGATCGGGCATCAGCACCTCGAGGTAGGCGCTGGTGAGAGTGGCGACTTCCTCGCGAGTGTAGGGGGTCCGCGCACGGACCACCGTGTCGAACATCACGCCCTGGCGCAGGCCTTCGATGGCTTTCCGGATCATCGGTTTCACGAACAGCAGCACGCCCTTCACGGCGGTGCGCGCGAAGAAACCCATCTTCTCCTTCTTCAACGCGTCGGCGATGATATCGTCGAGCGCGTCCTCCAGCGCGCCGCGCGGCGGGAGGTAGAAAACCCAGTCGAAGCGGGCAAGCAGGTTGCCTTCGAGATCCCCGGCGTGCAGCGCCCGCAGACGCGTCTCCACCATTGCGTCGTTGAATCCCTCCCCCCAGGCCAGCTGGTAGAGTTTCGCGCCGAGGCCCTCGAGGGGCAGCGGCAGCGCGGTGACGATCTTCTCAAACTCGAGATCGTCGCCATCGCCGTCCGACTCGATGCGGATCGTCTTCCCGTCGCCAATGCCGTCCTGCCAGTGGTCCAGCATGCCGGACAGCTCGGGGGCGCGCGCGGCCACGGCGGGGTCGAGCTTCCCGTCCCGGGCGAGGGCGAGGAATTTCTGAAAGACGAGGGTCGGATGCGGTTCGCCCTTTTTGCCGATGATGACGAGACCCTTGCCCGTCTCCTTCGTCACGGCCTCGGTGACGACCTTCACGACCTCCTCGGCGAAAACCTCGGCGTAGCGCCGGTCCTTCTTCGTCCGGGCGTGGATCGAAATCGTCAGCTTCTGGCCGTTGATGACGAACGGGGCCAGTTGCACGTAGGGCATGAAGTCGTCCTGGGGCGCGGGCCTGGTGGCGGCGTGGCCGAAGGTCGCGGACAGGGCGAGGATGCCGAGTGCGGCCAGTCGGGCCGGACGGTGGAAAGATTCGAAGATTCGCATAGGTGTGCCCGGGTAGCACACCGCACCAGTCCTCATAGTTGCAAGGAATCCGGGCGCGGCGGGAAAGGGCCGGGTTGAGCGGTCCAAGGGTGCGCTCCGGTGCTTCAGAGATCCACCGCTGGCACGGTTTGCGCGCGGGACTGTTCGCAGCGTTTCTTCGCGAGTTCGACGCCGAAGGCGTCGAGGCCGAGCGCGTTGGCCACGGCGGGGATCGTGCCAACGCCACAGAACGGATCGAAAATCAGCTTGGCCCCCACCTGATCCCGCGCGAAGCGCACGGCGTGCGCCGCCGCGCGCACACCCATCGCGCGCACCCAGAGGCTGCGGCCGGCGTTGGTGATGACATCAGGGATCGGCAAAGTGTCGGGGCACTTCATGGCGCGGGATACGGCGACCAGGTGGGTGAACCCGGGCCGGCCCTGCGTGAGCATTCCCGGCGGACGCCGGCAGACGATCTTGTGAAACAGCAGGCGCGCGCCCGCGTCCTCGGCGGCGCGGATCACCAGCGCACCCTTGTCGATCCAGGCGCCGTCGCGCTTGATGTCGGACTGGAAAAACAGGGCCGCGCTGTCGGCGGGCACGGCGTCCACCACGAGGCGCACGGCCTGCAGAAACCACTCCCGCCACACGGGCAGCGTCTGGCCCACCTCGGATACGTCGGGCAGTGATGTCACCGCGCACGCGCCGTCGATCCGGCCCCGGGCCTTCATCCACGCGATCGCATCAGCGCAGACGATCTCCCGCTTGGGCGTGGGGTGGACGGGCGAAGAGGTGGCGGGCATGCCGGGAGGGTAGCAGCGATAAGCGGTAAGCAGTAAGCTTAAAGCACGAGACGCGGTCTTCGCTGGCTTACGGCTTAAAGCTTACAGCTGTCCGCTACTTCTTCCCCGTCGCGTCGGCGTGCACCTTCAGGATCCGCTCGATGAGCTTCGGGGGCGGGGTGTTGTGCTTCTGCATGATCTCCGTGGCACCGGCCAGCGCGGCCTTCTCCACCATATCCATGTTGCCGCCGGACGTGAAAACCAAAATCGGGATATGCTTGGTGTAGTCGGCCTCGCGCACGGCGGTGATCACGTCGACGCCGCTGTATTTCGGCATCATCAGGTCGGTCACGATGACATCGATCGTTTTCTCCTCCAAAACAGCCAGAGCTTCCTCGGGGGAACTCACGACATGCATCGGGATGCCGGCCATGGCCAGGCCGACGGTGTAGACTTTCCGCATCACGGCGTCGTCATCGATAAATAGAACGGTTGGCTTGGTAGACATGGGGGAGAGAGCAATAAGCCGTAAGCTAGGGAAGGTGGCAGAGAGCGCAATACGCGATAAAGGGGCAAGGGTGACCTGAAACTCGAGAGCAAGTGGGTGGGTGGTGATCGAGGGCCTTTTGTCTGAAGCTTAAAACTTAGCGCTTATTGCTTACCGCTCTTCATCCCACCTCGATCATCGCCTTCAGCACGGTCGGATTACCCGCGATGTCCTTGGGGAAAACGGTGGGCGTGTCTGCCAGCTTGAAGCGGTGCGTGATCCACGGGCGGGTGTCCACTTTGCCTTCCTCGACGAGCCGGATGACCTCGCGGAACGTGGCGGGCGTGGCGTTGCGGCTGCCCATGACGGTCAGCTCGCGGCGGTGGAAATTGGGGTCGTTGAACGTGACGTCGCCTTGGAAGAGCCCGACGAACACAATGCGCCCGCCGTGCGCGGGCAGATCGAACGAGCCCATCATCGAGCCGGGATTGCCGGTGGCGTCGATCACGCAGGTGGGCAGGTCGCCGCCACCGATCTGCTTCAGTTCCTCGACGGCGGACGCGCCGGGCTTGAGCGTGTGCGCCACGCCGAGCTTCCGGCAGAACTCGAGGCGGGTGTCGCTCACGTCCATGACCGCGAGCGTGGCGCCCGAGACTTTCGCGAACTGGATCACGCTGAGCCCGATCGGACCCGCGCCGATCACGAGAACGAAGTCGTCCTGGGCGAGCTGGGCCCGCTCGACGGCATGCGCGCCGATGCCGAGCGTCTCGACCAGCGCGAGCTGTTCGTAGTCGAGCTTGGTGGATTGGTGCAGTTTGCGCGCGGGCACGCGGAGAAGCGGTGTCATGCCGCCGTCGAGGTGGACGCCGAGGACTTGGAGCGTGGTGCAGCAGTTGGGCTTGCCGCGGCGGCAGGCGAGGCAGTGGCCGCAGTTGAGGTAGGGCTCGACGGAGCAGCGGTCGCCGGCCTGGAGGCCGTGCGGGTCGTCGCCCGGGTCGACGACCTCGACACCGAGCTCGTGGCCGAGCACGCGCGGGTAGGTGAAGAACGGCTGCTTCCCGGCGAAGGCGTGGAGGTCGGTGCCGCAGACGCCGATGCGGTGCACGCGCACGAGGGCGGTGCCGGGCGCGGCGACGGGCTCGGGGCGGTCGACGGCGACAAACGAGCCGGGGTTCTGGAGGACAATGGTCAGCATGAGGGGAAAGACTTTTTACCGAGGAGATTGTTTGGTTAAAGGTGTTTCAATGATCTCTGGAATTCCTTCGGGGCGACGCGATGGACCTTCTTGAAGCAACGCGAGAAGTGATACGGGTCGGCGAAGCCCACATGGCTGGCGGCCTCTTTCACGAGCGCGGTGGGATCCATCAGCAGCTCGGCCGCCAGCGCCATCTTGCGGTGCAGGAGATACTGGTAGGGGCTGAGGCCCTGGTAGCGGCGAAACAGCCGGCAGAGGTGCGACGCCTCGACGCCGACGGCCTTGGTGATATCGCCCAGCGTGGCCAGCTTGGTGGCCTGCACCTCGATCGCGCCCTTGCACCGGAGGAAGGTCTCCTCGGTGGCGGCGCCCTTCCGGCCGGAGAAGCCCGCGAGCTCCTCGATCTTGAGCAGCAGCACCTCGGCCAGCGCCGCGCAGATGCGGCCGGCGGTCGCGCGATGGTGCCGGCCCTCGCGGATGAGATCTTCCAACACGCGCTGCACCTCGGGGAACATGGCCAGCTGGGTGACGCTGCTCGACCGGATGCCGGCGGCGCGCAAACGCGTCCGGGCGCGCGCGCCGGTGAGACAGAGGAAATACTTCGCCATGGGCCGGGCCGGGTCGGAGCGGATTTCCAGCTTCGTCGTGTGGTCGTAGTGGAACAGGCTGCCGGCGCGCAGCGGACTCTCCACGCCGTTCAGGCGCACGCTGCCTTCCCCGGTGACGACGAGTTCCAGCGCGCAGAAATCAAAATGCTCCCGCGACACCACGTAGTCGGGGTCGCACTGCTCGAAACCACCGTAGGCCGGGATCACGCCGGCTCGGCTCGTGCCCGTCAGCCCGAGGAAAAAATAACGCGAGCCCGAGACCTGGCTGGACAGGACGGCGCTGGCGAGGACCGGATCGGGGCGGAGGGCCATGGTCGACCGATGGCGGGGTGGGGGCGGGGTGGCAAGAATATCCATCCCTATGCCATGGATCTCCATCTGGAGGGAGTGGCGGTCATGCCTAGAATAGGCATCATGGGGTCGTGCCCCACAACCCCGGGCCGCCTCACCCCTTTTTTATGAACCTCGAACTGGAGAACAAGGTCATCCTCATCACCGGCGGAGCCAAGGGCATCGGCGAAGCCATCACCCGGGGTTTCGCCGCCGAGGGCGCCATCCCCTGCATCCTCGGCCGCAATCCCGCCGAGGCGGCCGCGCTCCTCGCCGGCCTGAAGGCCCAGGGCCGCCGCGCCGACAGCTTCGCCTGCGAGATGACGGACGAGGCGTCCATCCGCGCCGCCGTCGCCGCGGTGCTGAAGAAGCATGGTCGCATTGACGGCGTGGTGAACAACGCCGGCGTCAACGACGGCGTGGGCCTGCGCAGCCCGGTCGCGGATTTCCGCGCCTCGCTCGAGAAGAACATCGTGCAGTGTTTCGTGCTGGTGTCGGCCGCGCTCGACGCACTCATCGCCAGCAAGGGCGTGATCATCAACATCGGTTCCAAGTGTTCGGTGACGGGGCAGGGCGGCACGAGCGGCTACGTCGCATCGAAGGGCGCGATGAACGGTCTGACGCGCGAGTGGGCCCTCGACCTCGCGCAGCACGGCATCCGCGTCAACGGTGTGCTGCCGGCCGAGGTGATGACACCCCAATACGACCGCTGGCTC
>JAHFTH010000122.1 GCA_023269445.1 Lacunisphaera sp. | reverse complement strand
GTTTCTGCGTGGCGCGGTGCGACGCCAGCACCGGCGAACTGCTCGGCGTGTTGCGCAAGCCCATTGGCCGCGACCTGTGCTTCGTCGTCGTCTCACCCGACCAGGAACTGGAGACTAAGAAGGCGCGCGGCATTCTGCCGAAGGAGCTGCCGTATTTCGACGCGGTGAAGAGCGTGAACAGCGCGACCTACGTCGTCGCAGCATTTCTCTCGGGCGAATACGACCGGCTGCGTCACGCGGTGAAAGATTTTCTGCACGAGCCCTACCGTCTGCCGCTGATTCCCGGGGCCAAGCCTGCGATCGAGGCCGGCGTCGCGGCCGGCGCGCTGACCGGCTGGCTGAGTGGCAGCGGCTCCAGTGTGCTCTGCGTCGCGCGGCCGAAGCTGGCGGCGAAGGTGGGTCGGGCAATGGCGGCGGCGTTTGCCGCGCACAAATTGTCTGCCACCATCCATCTGCTGCACGCCGACAACGACGGTCTACTTGTGCGTAAACGGGTTTTTTGAGCTGATGACCTTGGGCGGATTCGCGTCCGGCCAATACTTGACGACCTCGTCGGCGAGCACCGTCCACTTGAAGGGTTTGCGGACGACAGCCTTGAGCGACGGCACGGCGGCGAGTTCGCGCGGGGTGAAGGACATGTTGTAGGCCGTGATCATGACCGCCGGGATATTGGGATTTATCTTCTGCACCTCGGCGACGAACTGCAGGCCGTTGATATCGGGCATCTGGTAGTCGGTGATGATCATGCCGACATTGAGGCTCGGCATGGCGCGAAGGGCGTCGGCGGGTTTGGTGAAACCGTGGACCGGGCAGGCCAAATGGTCGCTGAGCAACTGCTGCAACAGGTCGATGTAGGAGAACTCGTCATCGACGAGGAGGACGATTTTATCTCCGTTCTTGGTAGGGGAATTGGACATGCGAGGGAGGTGTGCCGGGCCCGGGCAACGCGGTCTTTCTAGGGGAATACGGCTTGCCGTAAAGCGGATTAAGTCATCCAACGGCCTATGCTGCACGTGGTGCTCTTCCAGCCCCAGATCCCGCAAAATACCGGCAATATCGGCCGGATGTGCGCGGTGACGCGCTCGCGGCTGCACCTGATCCATCCGCTCGGCTTCGAGGTAACGGACAAAAACCTCAAACGCGCGGGGATGGACTACTGGTTCTCGCTCGATGTGCACCACCACGCGGACTGGGCGGCGTTCAAGGCCAGCGCGGTGGCACCGAAGCGCCTGTGGCTGTTCACGACGCACGCGACGCGGGGCTTCTGGGATGGACGCTACGCCGACGGCGACGGTCTGGTGTTCGGCAACGAGGAAGCCGGAGCGCCGGACTGGCTGCACGCGGAGCTGGCGGATGAGTGGCGGGTGAAAATCCCCCACGCGAACGGCGAACTGCGTTCGCTGAATCTCTCGACCGCCGCCGGCATCGCGACCTACGAGGCGCTCCGACAGGTGGGGCTGCCGGGGTGAGAGGGTGGAGGCGGGGTGCCCTCACCCCGAGAGGCATGTTTCTCGATGCGTGCAACCAGCGGGGTGAGGGCACCCCGCCTCCAAGCGCGCCTCACTTCGCGGCTTTGAGCGCTCGGGCGACGTTGGCCGGGACGAAGTGGTTCACATCCCCGCCGAGCTTGGCGATCTGCTTCACGAGCGTGGAGCTGGTGTAGCTGTAGGCTTCGTTGGGCATGACGAAGATCGTTTCGACCTTGGGCTCAAGGTGGCGGTTCATCAGCGCCATGTTGAATTCGAACTCGAAGTCGGAGAGGGCGCGCAGGCCGCGGATGATGGCGTTGGCCTTCTGCTTCCGGGCAAACTCGACGAGCAGGCCGTCGAAGCTGACGACCTCGACGTTGGCGAGCTTGGTCACATTGGCCCGGATGAAGCCGACGCGTTGCTCAGCGGAAAACAGGGCGGTCTTGGTCGTGCTCAGCGCCACGGCCACCGTCACGCGGTCAAACAGCCGTGAGGCGCGCTCGAGGACGTCGAGGTGGCCGTTGGTGACGGGGTCGAAGGATCCGGGGTAGATGCAGTGCTTCATGCGTCGCCATCAGGATTGCCGGGCGGCCCCGAATGGCGAGCAGGTTCTGTGTCAAATCCGATGGCCTGGCGGTAGTGGCGGCCCTATGATCGCCAGTCTGGCAACCAAGACCCAACACACCCCGCCCTAGCGGGCACCCCTCTTCATAGAGGGGAATCTTCGGCGGCGTGGGGTTGGGTCCCCTCTATCAAGAGGGGTGGCGCGTGAGCGCCGGGGTGTGTCGCGTCATGCACAATCTTCGGTGGTGTGCGTAATCCAGAGATTGCCAACGCGGGGCCGGCGCGCTCGACTCGCGCCATGCGTTTCACCATCGCCAACTGGATGACCGTCTCCCGCGTGCCGGCGATGTTCATCATCGTCTGGCTGATGAACCGCTCATTCAACTGGGCGGCGACGATCGCGTTCTGGCTGTTCATTGCCGCGGCGCTGACCGACTGGTTCGACGGCATGGTGGCCCGGGCGCGCGGCGAGGTGTCGTCGTTCGGCCGGTTCATGGACGCAGTAATCGACAAGGTGATGATCATCGGCCTGATGATCGCGCTGGTCGTTGGGAAGTATTTCATGGGGCACGAGGTGTTCGCGATGGGCCTGCTGCTGTGCATCCTCGGCCGAGAGTTCGCTGTGTCGGGCATGCGCATGGCGGCGGCGACGAAGGGACTGGTGGTCGAGGCCGACCAAGGCGGGAAGGTGAAGACTTTCGTCCAGCTCAACGCCATCGGCTGGCTGATGGGCGCGCGGATGATGTCGCGCGATTTCGGCGACCTGTTTCCCGGGGATGACCGGGTGATTATTTCCGTCCTGCAGTGGATGGGCATGGGCCTGTATGCGCTCTCGGCCGTGCTCACGATCACCTCGGGCGTTTCGTATTTCCGGCGCCACGGCCACGTGGTGCTGGAGTGAACCATGTCCCTGTCCGATCCACGCTGGCCGCGGATTTTCTCGAACCGGTTCGTCTGTGCCGTCGCCACGCTGGGCCCACTGGGCCTGAAGTTGCTGGCGCCGGGCACCTGGGGCTCGCTGGCCGGACTCTTGTATTTCGCCGTGATTTTTCGCCACGCCCGGTGGGAGGTGGTTTTTGCGTGGACCGTGGTGCTGGGCTATGTCGCGGTCGCGTTTTGCGGCGATGCGGCCCGGCGCTTGGGCAAGACCGACCCGGGCGAGATCATCCTCGACGAGTTTGTGGTGATGCCGCTCGTGTTCCTGGGGGGACATACGAGCTACCTCGCGTCGTGGCCGCTCTGGGCGATGCTCGGCGTGGGCTTCGGATTTTTCCGGCTCTACGACATCGCCAAGCCGTTTGGGATCGCGCGGCTGCAACGCTGGCCGGGCGGATGGGGGATCGTGGCCGACGACTTTGCCGCGGCGCTCGTGGCGTGCGGCTCGCTGCATCTCACGGCGTGGCTGTGGACGTGGCGCTAGGCTAGCGACCGGTCTCGGGCGCGGGCTTCCGGGTGCGGAGTTTGTCCAGCACCTGCCGGAACGTGATCTCGGCGCGCACGCGGTTGGAGATACTCAGCTCGGAACCATCGGGGCCCCACGAGGCGCGGAGACCGAGGCCGACGATCCACTGGGTCTTGTAGTTGAAGGTGTATTTCTTCGGCACATACCAGAGCAGGCTCGGCCGGAGGTAGAAGAAATGCTCGGTGGTGTCGCCCAGTCCGGCGGTGGTGGCGTAGGTGGCGGCCAGCGTCCACTTGACCTGGCCGAGGTCGTAGATTGCGCCGGCGGTGACATTCGTGGAATCGTCGAGCGGCTGGTTGCGGACGGGCGTGCCGGCGATGGCACTGTCGGAGACGAGGTCGAAGCCCGCGCCCGAGAAGGTCGTGAGCTTCGGGTAGCGGGTGGAATGGTGCTGCACGAGGAAGCCGGGGGCGAAGTGGTTGAGCCCGTCCGTCAGATCGACCGGCGGATGCCCGACCGGGACCTCGACGTTGAGGAACACACTGGTCTCGTAATTGGCATCGGGCCACTGGCGGAGGATATATTTGCTGCCGAGGCGCACCTCGCCGACGCCGTAGCCATCCGCGGTGCTGCCGCCGAGCCCGTGAGTGAAATAGACGGAGGCTTCCGGGTTGATTTCGCAGTGGTCGTTGAGGGCCCAGCGCAAGCCACCGTCCAGCTTCAGGTAGTCACGGCGCACGAAATCGCCGAGGTGCGGGTGAAGGATCAACTTGATCGTGCCCGGCGGGTCGATGGTCGGCAGGTCGAAGTCAAAGAGACCGCGAATGCGCGTGAAGAACGGCCGCTGATCCTGCGGCGGGGATTGGGTGTTGTCCGCCGGCGCGGTCTGGGCCCAAGTGGCGGGCAGCGCGAGGATGAGGAGAACGAAGAAGAGGAGACGGCGCATGATTCAGGGAAGGAGTTGGAGGCAGTCGAGCGGGAGGCGCACGAGCAGGCCTTGCTGGAGAACGTCCACTGACACGACAATTCCCTGCGGGTTCACGGGATCATCCACGTAACCTTCGAGTCCGTGCAGCGGTCCGCCCACGACCCGCACATGCCGGCCTTTTTTCATGAGGGGATGCACCGCCGCTTCGAGGCCGGACGAGCAGATTGTCTTCACTTCCTCCATCTGCCGGAGGAAGACCGGCTCGTTCTCGACCGGCAGGGCGCGGACGATGAGGTCCTGCTGATAGACGCGGGTTTTGCGCTCCGGTTCGATGCGCGTGAACACGTAGCCGGGGAACAGCGGCTTGGTGAAAGTCTTTTTCTGCGTGCCGTAACGGCGGACGCTCTGGACGAGCGGCAGGTAGTGCGCGAAACCTTCCCGCTGCATCAGGTCGTCAAATTTCTTTTCGCACCGCGGCTTGGTGTGGCACACGAACCAGCGCGGCTCGGCAAAGTCTGGAAGATGTTTTCCCATGTAGGTCGGGGTTTATCCCCGACAGAAAAGATGTCGGGCGTAAAGCCCGACCTACAATTTGGCCAGCTGGCGCAGCGCCTCGATGTAACCGGGGAAGCCTTTGCCGCTGATCATCCCGATGCAGGCGGCGGCGGTCATCGAGTGCCGGCGGAAGGACTCGCGCTTCTTGATGTCGGATATGTGGACCTCGATGGCGGGGCGCGGGGAGACACTCTTCAGCGCATCGTGCAGGGCGATGCTGCTGTGAGAGTAGGCGCCAAAGTTGACGATGAAGCCCTCAGTGCCGCGGTCGGCGAGCGCGTGGATCTTGTCCACCAGCGCGCCTTCGTGGTTGGACTGGAAGAAGGTCACGGCGACGCCGAGCTTCCGCGCTTCGGCGCTGACGAGTTTCTCCAGGTCCTTGAGCGTGGCGGTGCCGTAGATCTCGGGCTCGCGTTTGCCGAGCCGGTTGAGATTGGGGCCGTTGAGAATGGCAATTTTTTTCATGGGACGGATAATTCAGAAACCAAGAATCCAGGAAAGGATCAGGCAGGGAAAATTCTCGGCTTCATGGCTTCAGAATGGATCTTAAAGGGGATTGTCGGTTTCGATGAATTCCCAGGGCAGGCGGAATTTTTTGGCCAGCTCGGCCGCAAGGGCTTTCGCGCCGTGGACCTCGGTGGCGTAGTGACCGCAGCAGATGAGGTTGAGCTTGTGCTCCTGGGCGTAGTTGAACCACTCCTCGCGGAGCTCGCCGGTGATGAGGGTGTCCACGCCGGCGGCGAGGAGGTGCGGCACGGCGCCGTTGCCCGAGCCGGTGCAGAAGGCGACGAGCTTGGGCACGGCCGGACCGCACTCGATGGAGATGACGCGCGGGTAGAGTTCCTCGAGCCGCGCGCAGAGCTGGGCGCGCTTGTATTTGTTGGGCGCGATCCAGCCGATGAGTTCGTTCTCGTGGGGGAGGAACTGGCGGCGGGGCTTGAGCCCGAGCTGGCGGGCCATGAGCACGTTGTTGCCGATCTCCTCGTGGGCATCGAGGGGCAGGTGGCTCGAATAGACCGCGCAGTTGCCGCGGACGAGGGCCGCGAACCGGCCGTAGACCGGACCGGTCAGCGGCTGCACGCCGCCCCAGAACAGGCCGTGGTGCACGATGAGAAAATCGACGCCGCGCTCCACCGCGTGCTCGAAGGGCACGAGGCCCGCATCCACGGCCGCACCGATGCGGGTCACGCGACCGTCGTTGGCGACCTGCAGGCCGTTGACCGCGCCGGGGTAGTCCTTGAAGGACGGACGCCGGGTGCGCTTGTCGCAGTAGTCGACGAGTTGTTGGAGCGAAGCCATGGCCGGGGAGGTTGGGGGAGGGCGCCGCTGCGTGCAAGTGTTGGCTATTGGAGGCGGGGTGCCCTCACCCCGCGAGGCAGGCGCTGCGAGGGCTGTAACCCGCAGGGTGAGGGCACCCCGCCTCCAGTAAGATTTGTTGCCACGGCATCGGTCGGTGCCAATTTGGCTTTCGATTATGGCCAAGAAATCGCCACCCCCCAGTCCCATCGATCTCATCGCTCAGGCCACAGAGGCGTTCTCCCACCGCCCGAGCTGGGACGAGTATTTCATGGCGACGGCCAAGCTCATCGCCTCGCGCTCCAACTGCGAGCGGCTCAACGTCGGCTGCGTGGTCGTTTCCTCCGGGCAGCGCAAGAACCGCCTGATTGCCGCCGGCTACAACGGCTGGCTCCCGGGCACGCCGCACGCCTCGCGCATGCGCGACGGCCACGAGCAGGCGACGGTCCACGCCGAGCAGAACGCCATCGCCGATGCCGCCCGCCGGGGCTCCAGCGTGGACGGTTGCACGGCTTATGTGACGCACTACCCGTGCATCAATTGCGCCAAGATTCTCGCGGCCTCCGGCATCGCCGCGATCAAGTATCACGCCGACTACCACAACGACCCGCTCGTGCGCCCCATCCTGAAGGATGCCGGCGTAAAAATCAGCAAGCTCTAGATTGACGGGTTGATTTATTCAAAAGCCAGGAACCCAGGAATCAGATTCCGACTCAAACCTCCTTCATCCAGAACCCTTGGTTTCATGGCTTCTGAATTCCCTCAATCTTCTGAATTTTCCCGATGAAAGAACGCCGCACCGCGAAACGATCGCCCCGCCTCGCCGGGCAGTTGCTGCTCGCGCATCCGGTGCTGCGCGATCCGCATTTCAAGCGCACGGTCGTGCTGCTCTCCGGCCATGACGCCGAGGGCGCGATGGGCGTCGTGCTCAACCGTCCGCTCGATAAGCAGCTGGGCGAGTTGAATGCCGAGTTCGCCCTGAGCCCGCTCGCGGGCGTGCCGCTCTACTACGGCGGGCCGGTCGAGCCGGAGCAATTGATCATCGTCACGTGGCAGTGGATCGCGGCCGATCATGCCTTCCAACTGCACTTCGGCGTCGAGGTGGAGCAGGCCGCGGAGTTGGTGGGCACACCGGGCCTGACCATGCGGGCCTTCCTCGGCTACTCGGGCTGGAGCAAGGGGCAGCTCGAAAACGAAATGAAACAGGACACCTGGGTCGCGACTCCGGTCGAGGGCGACTGGTTGATCAAGCACGACGGCATCGCCCTGTGGCGCAGTCTGCTCAGCCATATCGACCCGGAGTTGAAAGTCATGGCCGATGCCCCGGACGATCCGACCGTAAACTAGCTCGGTGAGAGCGGTATTAATGTAGGCGGGGTGCCCTCACCCCGCGAGGCATGGGCACGCGGCTGAATTCGCCGCGTTCACGGAAGCGCCGGGCACCGAGAGCTGAAACCCGCGGGGTGAGGGCACCCCGCCTACAAACACCACGTTCTGTCAGCGGGTTAGGCAGGTTAGTCATCAACTGTAGCGGCGGTCTATGACCGCCGTTTTGCAGGATCGGCGGTCGCAGACCGCCGCTACAGACGGACTGTCTTGCGGCCAAAATCTTTTCCTTTGACACAACTCGGACCGGCCATCTTCTTCCTTATTTTTATGAAAGTCGTTTCCTCCATCAAATCCGCCAAACTGCGCCACCCGGCCTGTCAGGTCGTGCGTCGCAAGGGCAAGATCTACGTCATCAATAAAGTCGAGCCGCGTTACAAGGCGCGCCAAGGCTGATCCAACCACTCTCTTACCGTGAAGACCGAAGTCCATCCCGCGCTCAACAACGTCTGCTTCCTCGATATCGGAACAGGCAAGAAATTCCTGACCAAGTCCACGATGAAGTCCGCCCGCACCGAGAAGATCGACGGCCAGGACTACTTCGTGATCGTCCGCGACGTCACCATGGACTCGCATCCCGCCTACACCGGCGAGAAGCGCCTGGTCGACACCGCCGGCCGCGTCGAGAAGTTCACCACGAAGTTCAAGCGCGCCACCAAGGTCAAGTAAGGCCCCGCCTCGCTGGTCCCCCGAAGCCCTCCCGTCGCGGAGGGCTTTTTTTATGTTTCTTCCGCCACGGATTACACTGATGGGCACGGATGGGCTCGGGAAATTGTAGGCGGGGTGAGGGCACCCCGCCCACAAAAACTGGATCCTTCTCCCGCGACTGCGGGATCAGGATGACAGCTACCGGTGGTCTTGGCTTATCCGTGAGCATCGGTGCCATCCGTGGCTAAAAATCCTTCCCACCGGGCGCTTCTGTGTGTTCCGTGTGTTCTGTGGTTAATCCTCCGGCCAAGCTCATCTGCCTCGATTGCGATTCGACGCTCAGCGCCATCGAGGGCGTGGACGAACTCGCCCGGCTGCGCGGCCCGGCCGTGCTGGCCCAGGTCGCCGCGATGACCAACGACGCCATGGACGGCAAGATCCCGCTCGAGCAGGTCTTCGCCCGCCGGCTGGAGATCATCCGCCCCGGCCGGGCCGAGACCGAGGCCGTCGGCCAGCTTTATATTAAGGACATCGAGCCCACCGCGCGGGCCACTGTCGCGGCGCTCAAGGCCGCGGGTTGGACGCCCGTCATCGTCAGCGCGGGCTACACGCAGGCCATCGAGCCGCTCGCGAAACTGCTGGGCATCGCGCGCATCGAGGCCGTGCGGTTGAACTTTGACGCGAAGGGCAATTACGCCGGGTTCGACACCGCCCATCCCGCCACGCGCAAGGGCGGCAAGCCGGAGATCGTCCGCGCGTTGAAGAGAGAATTCCAAGCGACTCGCTCGGTGGCCGTCGGTGACGGCGTCAGCGATCTAGAAACGAAGGGCGAGGTCGACCTCTTCGTCGGTTTCGGCCGTTACGCCGAGCGCGCCAAGGTCAAGGCCGGGGCCCACGCCTTCATCCATAGTTTAGCGGAACTCATTTCTCTTTTAAAATGAAACGGCTGCTTATCGCTCTCCTCTCCTCGCTGGCACTGGTGTCAGTGGCGTGGGCGGCTGACGCCGCGCCGGCGGTAACGTTTCCCATGGATTTGACCAACTATGAGGATCCGCTTACGGGCGGGGTCATTGAGGTGCTCAAATCCCGGGCCAGGCTCGACCCGTTCAATGTCGTGGCGACCGTCATCTTCATTTTGGCGGTGCTGCACACTTTTGCCACAGGCAAGATCCGCCATTGGGGACACGTGGTCGAGGAACGTCACCGGGCGAAACTCAAGTTTCAGGCCAAGACCCGGGATAGCGATGATGACGGCCAGCCCGACGAGGTGAGCTTCGGCGGACAGGTGCTGCATTTTCTCGGCGAGGTGGAGGCGGTGTTCGGCATCTGGGCGCTCGTGCTCGGTGCGGCCATCGTGTGGTTCAAGGGACTCGACACGGCGGTCCACTACATCGCCAACACCGTCAATTTCACCGAACCGATGTTCGTCGTGGTCATCATGGCCCTGGCCTCGACACGTCCGGTCGTGCGTCTGGCCGAGCAGAGCTTGCGGCTGGTCGCCTTGCTCGG
>JAHFTH010000121.1 GCA_023269445.1 Lacunisphaera sp. | reverse complement strand
TCAGCAGCATTCTCACCGTCGTGGCCGACGAGCGCAGCAATGCCCTCGTCGTCTCCGGCACCATCGACGACCTCGTGCTCATCCGCGCCATCGTCACCCAGCTCGACGTGCTCCTCGCCCAGGTCCGTATCGAGGTCGTCATCGCCGAGATTTCCCTCACCGATGCCGCTTCCTCGGGTATCGAGTCCCTCGGCCTTGTCCTCGACGCCAACCGACTCGTCGGTTTCTCCGGCGCGACCGCCGGCGCCACGGTCACCAACGGCACCCTCGTCGACGCCACCACCAGCAGCCGCAGCCTCGCCGCGACCCTCGCCCTGACCACCACTCCGCGCAAATCCAACACCAACATCCTCTCCGTCCCCAACATCGTCACCACCCACAATAAGGAGGCGACCATCTTTGTCGGCGAATCCCGCCCCGTCATCACCAGCTACGCCAACACCACTACGACTTCCTCCACCGGCACCGGCTACACCAGCAGTGTCACCTACAAGGACATCGGCATCCGCCTCACCGTCAAACCCCTCATCGGCACCGACGGCTCCGTCCAGCTCGACATCAAGCAAGAGGTGAATGACATCCTCGACTCCGTCACCATCGACGGCAACGCCCAGCCCGTCATCGGCAGCCGCACCACCGAGTCCTTCGTCAGTGCCCGCAGCGGCGAGATCGTCGTGCTCGGCGGCCTCCAGCGCAAATCCCAGGCCCGCAGCGCCAGCCGCCTCGGGGGCATCCCCCTGCTCGGCGATCTCTTCGGCGCACGCACGCGCACGACCACCCGCAACGATCTCGTCTTCTTTCTCCGCCCCAGCATCCTGACCAACACCGCGGCCGACAACACCGAGACCCTCGACCGGCTCAAGGGCAACCCGCAGGAAAAGGATATCCAGTCCGCCCTCGCCGGCCAGAAGCTGTCCGCCCCCCGCTGACCGTATGCCGCCTCTCGCGATGGACTCTGTCATCCCCGGCGCCCTCGCCGACCAGCTGTCGGAAACCGCCCGCCAGACCCTGGCCGAATGCGCGCGCGAAAAACGCCTCGCCCTGCTCGCCACCGATCTCGGCCTCAACGAAGCCGGCGCCCTCGCCGCACTGGCCGATGCCACGGGCTTCGCCCTGCTCGACTCACCGCGCGTAGACACGACCGCCCTCGCCCTCCTCCCCGCCCGGCTCGTCCACGAATACCGAATCGTGCCCGTCCTGCTTGACGAGTCCCTCAACCCTCAACCCCGCGCCCTCAACCCCGCGCCCTTGGCGCTGGCCACAGCCTGGCCGCCCGACGCCACGATCGCCGACTGGGTCGCCTCCTTTACGCCGCGCCCGCTCATCTGGCACCTCGCACCGGCCGACCGCGTCCAGGCGCTCATCAACGAAAACTACGGCATCGGCTCCGGCAGCCTCGACGACGCCGACGACTCCACCCTCGACCTCGCTTCCGCCGGCCCCGAGCTCGAAGCCGATGCCGACGCCGCCGTCGTGCGCTTCGTCACCGAGATCATCGCCCAAGCCGTCGCCGCCGAGGCCACCGACATTCATTTCGAGCCGCAGGAAACCGAGCTCGCCATCCGCTACCGCGTGGACGGCCTGCTCGTGCCCGTGCCCGTGCCCGAGAACCTCCTGCGTTTCCGCGACGCCATTATCTCGCGCCTCAAAATCATGGCCCGGATGAACATTTCCGAGAAACGCCTGCCGCAGGACGGCCGCATCGACTTCCGCGCCGGCGGCACCGTCCTCGACATCCGCGTCTCCACCATCCCGACCATCTACGCCGAGAGCGTGAGCCTCCGCCTGCTCAACCAGCGCAAACAGGCCTACACCATGGAAGGCATCGGTCTCTCCGTCGCCGAGCGCGCCCAGATCGACCAGGTGCTTGATTCGCCGCACGGCATCATCCTCGTCACCGGCCCGACTGGCTCCGGCAAATCGACTTCGCTCAACGCCTTTCTGCGCAAGATCCACGCGCCCGAGCTCCGCATCGTCACCATCGAGGATCCCATCGAATACGAGGTCCCCGGCGCCAACCAGATGCAGACGCACGCCGAGATCGGCCTGACCTTCGCCAGCGCCCTGCGCCATGTGCTCCGCCAGGATCCCGACGTCATCATGGTCGGCGAGATTCGCGACCTTGAGACCGCCGAGATCGCCATCCGCGCCTCGCTGACCGGCCACCTCGTCTTCTCCACGCTCCACACCAACGACGCCCCCGGTGCCCTCACCCGCCTCGTTGACATGGGAGTAGAACCCTTTCTCGTCGCCTCGGCCGTCGAACTCGTGATCGCCCAGCGCCTCGTCCGCCGGCTCTGTCCGGACTGCCTGCTCTGGCGCCCGTGCGACCCGGCCGCGTTGCGCGCCACGCTCGCCACGCTCCAGATCCCGGCGACGGAAGCGGACGGCGTCACCGCGCTGGCCGAGCCAGTCGGCTGTCGCCACTGTCGGCAAACCGGTTTCCGCGGCCGGATCGGACTCTTCGAAATTCTCCGGCCCAAGCCACTGCACGATCTCATCATCCGCCGCGAGTCGAGCAAGGCCCTCGGCGCGCTCGCCCGTGTGCACGGCATGCGGCCGCTCGCCCTATCCGGTTGGGAACGCGTGAAGGCCGGCCACACCTCCCTCCCGGAACTGCGGCGCACCATCAGCTCCGCGTCGGAGTAGCCGATGCCGCGTTACCACTACACCGCCCGCACCGCCGGCCGGATTGCCTTGCAGGAGGGCACCCTCGAGGCCTTTTCCCGCCGCGAGGCGTTGCACGTCCTGCAGATTCGCGGCCTGCAGGTCGCCCGGCTGCACGAAGCGGGCACGGCTACCCGCCCCGCCACGGATGCAGCCGCCGCCCCGGCCGACGTGCGCCTGACGGCGAAACTTCGCCTCCCTTTTCTCGAAGCACTGGCCGATCTCGTGAACGCCGGGCTCTCCGCCGGCGAAGCCGTGCGCCTGCTCGCCCGCCGCCTGCAAGAGCCGCGCCTCCGGGCCCTGTGCACCGCGCTCTGGACTCGCCTCGGCGAAGGCAGCCCGCTCTCCCAAGCCCTGGCCGCGCACCCCGCGGTGTTCGACCGCCAGACCGTCAACCTTGTCGCCGCCGGCGAAGCCACGGGCAACCTGCGCGAAGTGCTCGCACGCCTCATCCGCCACCTGACCGAGCAGCGCGAACTGCGGCAACAGTTCCTCTCCACTTTGGCCTACCCGGCTTTCATCTGCGGTCTCGGCGGCGCCGTCGTGCTGTTTCTCGTCTTCTTCCTCGTGCCGCGGCTGGAAACCCTGCTCGGCTCACTCGGCGGCCACCTGCCGCTGTCCACCCGGCTGCTGGTCTATGGCTCGCGCTGCCTGCTCTACGCCGGGCCCGTCCTCGCCGTGCTGCTGGCACTCGGGGCCGCGCTGTTCCTGCGCTGGTGGCGCACGCCCGCGGGCCGGAACCGGTGCGACGCCTGGCTGCTGCGCCTGCCGCTCGTGCGCGACTTCGTCGTGCAGGCCGCCATCCTCGACTTCACCCACACGCTCGCCGTGCTGATCGAGAACGGCGTCAACACCGCCGAGGCCCTGCGCCTCACCGAACGCGCCGTGGCCAACACCCGCGTGCAGCAGATTCTCCACGTGGCCGCCGACCAGGTCATCGAAGGGGCCAGCCTCTGCACCGCGCTGTCACGCACCGCCCTCGTGCCGCCGCTGTTCCTCGACCGGCTGGCCGTCGGCGAGCAGACCGGCCACCTCGCGCCCAGCCTGCGGCAAATCGCCCAGTCCTACCAGGCCGACCTCTCCCGTCGGCTCCACACGGTCACCCGGCTCGCCTCCGGCACCGTGCTGTTCCTGACCTTCGGCTTCGTCGCCTTCCTCGCCTACGCGATCGTCAGCGCGCTGTTTCAGGTCAGCGCCAGCTTCCGGCTCTGAGAGCGCGTCTAAAAAGGTTTGTCATTCTGAGCGCAGCGAAGAATCAAGTTGGATTAACGAAGCGTTTTCAGGGAGCGATAGTCCTGATGGATTCTTCGCCCAGCTCAGAATAACAAGGCAAGGTGGGTTTTTAGGCGCCCCCCGAGCAACGCGCCCTCAACGTCCGCTCGCCGGCGCGGCCGTGATCTGCGACGCAGAAATCTGCAGCGTGGCGTTGAGCGCACCGGCGGCGCGGTCGGTCTGCAACGTGACCGCCTCTAGATTCAGGTAGGGCGCCAGGCGCACCAGCTCGTCCTGGAACCGCAGCAGCTGCGGCAGGCTCGCGCGGCGCAGCGTGACCTTGGCGGTGTGGTAGGCAAACCGCGGGGTGCGCTCCGTCACCGGCGGATCGATGGCCACCGTCAGGCCCGCGCCTGTCGCCAGCGTCGTGATCGTGGCGACCAGCTTGGCCACGTCGTAGGTGCGGGTGGGATCGAGATCGCGAATGGCCGCAGCCGAGCGGCGTTCGATCTCCGGCCGTTGCGCGAGCCAGAGCTGCTGCGCAGCGAGGCCGGTGCGCGCGGACCGCCAATCGGTCACGCCGTGGCGCAACCGCCCGACCGCACCCGTGAGCCAGATGAGGCCGGCGAGGCCGGCAAACAGCAGGAGCAGGACCTGCTCGCGCAGGCGGCGGCGTTGGAACCAGGTTTTCATTGTGCACCTCCCTGCTCGACACGGAACATCACCGCCAGCCGGAAGCTCGTGATCCCGTCGCGCGCGCGGAGATCGTGCACCTCCACCGTATCCAATGTAGGGAGGTTCCGCAGGGCGGTCTCATAGAGGCCGACATCGTCGGCCGAGGTTGTCTGCGCCTCGATCTCAAGGCCGGTGCGGCCGGAGCTGCCGGTGCGGGTGAATTGGATCGAGCGGGGCCGCGGCTCGTTGATGGCCGCCAACATCTCGAAGAACCGCAGCCGGCGGTGTGCGAGCGTATCGACGCGGTTGGTCAGACCGTGCGCCATTTCCAGTCGGGCAACGTAGGGAGCCTGCGCGGCAATCCGTGCGTGCTGCGCGCGGCCGGCCAGCCCAAGGGCCAGTGCCCCGAGATCCAGCAGCAGCGCGGCGGCCAGTCCCCCGAGCACGACCTGCACTGTGCGCCAGCGTCGGTCGGCCTGGCGGCGCTCCCCGCGCCGGTCAGCAAGAAAGGCGTGATCGCGAATATCGAACTGGTCCTGCGCAGCGAGCGGCAACACCGTCGCCGCCACGACCGCGCCGGCCGCATCGCGCACCTCAAAGATCAGGCGCGGTCCTTCGCGTCGCACGGCCGGCTCGCCCTCAAGAAACTCAACCGGCGTTTCCGGCAATCCCGCGCGCGCCGCCAGCTCGGTGGCAAACTGCCGGCGCTCTTCCTGCGTGACCGGCGCAACGCAGTCGCGGGCCAGCACGGCCCCGGGCCAGGCCGAGCGACCGTCCCAAGCCGCGCCGCACAGTCTCGTTCCCGTCACCAGCACGCGCAAACCCGCGCCCGTCGGCGCGGTGCCGAGCAGCGGCAGCACGTCGGGCACGGTCAGTTCGGCCCGCTCCCACGCGGCGGTATGCTCAGGTGCGAACCGGCGCCGGTGGGCGGCATAGACCAAAGCCGCGGTCAGGTCCGGGGCCGCACAACAACCCCACGCGAGCTGGGCGGCCGGAAACGGAGCCAGCCCTTCGAGCGCCAGCGCGGCCTGCTCCGGCACGGGCACGCCGGGCACGAGCGGCACGATCCGCAGGAAGAAGTGGTCCGAGGGCACGAAGACGGTCGTGACCGCGGAGCGGAAGGAAAAATCAGGCAGCAGGCGCATCGGTGGTGGCAGGCAGGACGGTTTCAGAAAATTCCAGCACGGTGAAAGGATAGCGCAGCGAATTCGCCGAGGCGTTCAGCGCCGGGCTCGCGCTTTGGGCCGAGGCTTGTTCCCCGACCACCCGGGTCGTCCCCTCGGGACTGGCCGCGAACGGCGTGGGCAGCCGGGCCAGGTCCAGCCAGGTGACCAGCGCCGACAGGTGCAGAGCGGCCGGCCCCCGTCGCACGGTGACGTTGATGCGGAGCAGGTGGCTCTGCTCGCCGAGGTTGTTGAGGCTGACCTTGCCCAACTGGCCGTGCACCTCTTGCGGCGAGCGCAGGTAGGGCCGGCTCCGCGTGGCGATCACCGGTCGCGCAAGGTATTTTTCCAACCGGCCGATCTGATCGGCCTCCCAACCCGCCGCGCGCAGGACGGCGGGCGCCGCCATGTTGAGATTGGTGCCGTTAAATTCGTAGAGCGACACGACGCGCCGGAAGTCCTCCAGCAACGGCCGCGGCCGGCCGGCCGGGTCGTAGAAATATCCCCGGGCGACCTCGATGCCCGCCAGCTCGTCGAATGAGCGCAGCGGCCGGCCCGGGGGAACTGCCGGCAGCTCGTCTTGCTCGTAGACCCGGGCGCTCGTCTCCGATTCGGCGGCGAGATGGCCGCGGTGCATCCAGACGAACATCGCGTCCGTCACCCGCGCGGCGTCCGGGGCCGCCAGTCCCAGTTGCACCAGCAGCGTGTTCAACGTGTCGGGCGTGAGGCGCGGCAGCGAGAGCTTGGCACTCTCATCTTCAAAGCCCACCTGCACCGCCACTCCCTCGCGGGGCGTATAACCGGCGTAGCCCAGCGGATCATCCCAGCCTTGGCTGGACGCATAGAGCCCGCCGTCCACCGTGCGGAAATCCATCAGGACGGCCAGCGTCGTCTCGAGGGCACTGTGCGCGTCGGCCTGTAACCGGGCGCGGTCGGCCTGTCGCATGGCGAGCAACAGGTCCGCACTGCCCGCCTCGATCAACCGCGTGAGCAGCAGTGAGGCGAAGAGCAGCGTGACCAGCACCACGACCAGCACCGAACCGCGCCGCGAAAATAATGAAGGGGACACACTCACGTTCAATAGGTCGGCAGCCCCTCCTGCGCGGTCGAAGGCAACGGGATGATTTCCTCGATCACTTGTCCGCGGCGCGCGAATTGCAACCGCAGCCGCTGCGGTGTCAGCAGGGCGCCACTTTCGTTCCGCTGCAATTCCGCCTCGTTGGACCAGGTTTTCGTCGCGTCGTCGTAATAGTCATAGCTCAGTGCAGTCACGAAGGGCGACACCACGGCCAGGCGCGGCTCGGCCGTGGCGAAGTCGGACTCGAGGCGGGATTTCCAGTAGAGGACGAGGCCCTCCTCCGGGCGCCAGTCGAGCCCGCACCGGACCTCGGGCAAGGGGCGGCCGGGCCAGGTGAGCAGCCGGTCACCCACGGGCAGATCGAAGGCCAGCAGATCGGCCGTGCCGCCCTCGGGCAGGCGCAGCTCGGCGGCGGCGGGCGCGCCGACACTCACGCTGCTGGCACGGGCGGAGGCCGCCGCCGCCGCCAGCAACTCGTCGACATGCCGCGTGACCGCGCGAGCATGCTGCGCGAAGACGAAGCGATCGCGGTTTTTGGTCGAGGCCTCCGTCATGGAAAAGACAAAGTGGTTGATGGCGGCGAGCAGCGACGCGAGCAACGCGAGGGCCAGCAGCACCTCGATCAGAGTGAAGGCGGAGGCAGCGCGACTTCTCATTGGTAGGTGCGGCGGGCCAGTTTGCTGCGCGCGGCGGCGCGCAGCGTCTGCCGGTCGGCCGGCTGGGACCAGGTCGGGCGCAGCAGCCGGAAGGTCTCGGCCGCGACCGGCGTGCTTTGCCCAGCGGGATCGGTGTATTCAATCTCCAGCGTGACCTCGAAGAGATCGGCCACGGTGGTCGGCGCGACCACGGCCCGCCAGCGCGCGGTGCGCCCCTCGGGCAGCGCCAGTTGGTTCCAAGTGGTGACCTTGGCCAGCGTGGCCTCGGCACAGAGTGCCTCCCGCACCAGCCGGCGCTCCAGGGCGCCGGTGTCATGCCGCAGGCCGGCCTGCTGGGCGTTGAGGAAATTCAGACAGGCCGAGGCCAGCACGAGCCCCGCGAAGGCGAAGACCGTCAGCGCCACCATCACCTCGAGGAAGGTGAAACCGCGCCGCCGCGCTTGGCTTGATCGTTCAGGACGCATGCGCCCTCCCGTCCGCCGCCAACACGGCGCACGACCACGGATCGATCGCCAGGATGCGGCTGCCGGCCCGACCGGTAGTCTCAAGTCTGAAAGGATCGCAGGTTCCATCCGCATAGAATCGCACGCGAGCCAGAGCGGATTCCCGGCGTGCGCCACCGATCAGTTCCGCCGAGACGGTCACGGCGGGCAACAGGCGCACGCCCTCTGCGCCGGCGAGCACCACACAGCCCTCTTCCCAGTTGAGCATCCGGGAGACTTCGTCGTAACTCAGCTCAAGGGTGCGCCCCTTGAGCACCGCGCTGTGCCGGGCGCTGGCGATGGCCCGGAGCGCGACCTGCTCGGGATCGTCCCGGGTCATGGCTTGAAGCAACTCCTGGCCACTGCCGATCAACAAGGCCGACACCAGGCCCATGAGGGCCAGCACGGCCAGGACCTCAAGCAACGTGAAAGCGGCGGAACGGCGAAAGAACATCACCAGTTGCCGATATCATCGGCGGTGTCAGCGGTCTTGTCCGGGCCGGCGGAATACACATCAAACCCACCGGGATTCTTCGTCGCCGGATAACGGTAGACATAGGGCTGCCCCCACGGATCCACCGGCAGCTTGCCGCCGGACACATCGAGGTAAGGGCCGCGCCAGCCGCCCACCGCCCCATGCGGAGCCGTGATCAGCGCGGCCAGCCCCTCGGCGGTCGAGGGGTAGTCGCCCACGTCGATCCGGTAGCGCACGAGCGGGGTCTTGAGCGAGTCGCGCACAAAGATGCGGGCGACAGCCTCCTGGCTCTGGCCGAAAATCTTGTCCGTGTTGCTCACGACGAGCCCGACCAGCAGGCCGATGATCGCGAGCACCACGAGAATTTCCAGCAGGGTGAAACCGCGGCGGTCACAGGGAAAGAAGGAATTCGGCGGATGGTTCATCATGGGAAAATCACGGATGGGCGGGGGGCGGGGTCTCCTCGGCGCGCGCACCACCGCGTTCAGCGCGGCGACGGCGCACCTCCTGCATCATCTGCTGCACCTCGGGCGGAGGAGGGCGGTTGAAATCCGGCGGCTCACCGCCCTCGCCGCGCGGCCGCGTCGGGTCACGCCGATCCGGACGATTGGCGCGATCATCCCGCGCGGCCGGATTGCCAGCCTCCTCGGGCGCGACCGGCTGGGCCGCTTGCACCAAGGAGACCCGAGCCTGCTTGAGGCTCAGCCGGAGGGGCCGGCCGGCCCGCGAAAGCTGGATCTCGCCCGTCGCTGGATCGTAGGAATGGACGACCACGTCAGCTGCCGGCTCGTGGAGCGCCAGCCATTGCGAGGTCTTGGCCGCCGGGTTGTATAAGTTAATCAGATAAATTTCCGCCTCCTGCACCACTCCGCGAAACTCAAGTTCCTGAGCGGCACCAGCCGCCTGGGCTCCCGCCGTCGGGCCAAAGGGGGAATTTTCCAGCAATGATTTCAGATCATCTGCCCGCAACTGAATCCCGGAGCCGAGCAGCACCAGAAAACAAAACACCGGGAGTGTGCTGTGCTTCATGGGGATCACAAACCATGGGCACCACCGAGACGCCGGCCGGTGTTCACCGCCGCAGTCACAAGGCCAAGAGTGCCCCAAAAGAGAGATTTCATGTCCCTGTTTAGCAGAGGACAGGTTAAGTCTGGATTAAGGTGGTGAGAGGCGCTTCGGCGCGCGGTGCAACTGGACAAACGCGCCCTGCGAAAACCACTGTTTCCCAGCGGTTTCCCAACCCATGCTTTAGCCCGGAAAACGAAAAAGCGCCCAGTGGCATTCCTGGACGCTTTCCCAAATTGGAGCGGGAGAAGAGACTCGAACTCTCGACGTCCACCTTGGCAAGGTGGTGCTCTACCAACTGAGCTACTCCCGCGAGAGAGGCGGAGTATTCAAGCCGGCTTT
>JAHFTH010000275.1 GCA_023269445.1 Lacunisphaera sp. | reverse complement strand
CAAGGACATCGCCGAATCGTGGGCGTTCGACATGTCCCCCAACGACTTTCCGGTGAGCGCAGACCGGGGTGCGGTCAACCTCAGCCCGAGCTACTACAAGCTCCCGGCCACCGGCCAGAGCGTCGAGGTCGAGTCCAAGTCCTACAGCATCGTGGCGCACCTCTCCGACCTGCCGTTCCTGCGCACCGTGACCGAGCGCCTGCCGGTGAACGTCAGCCTCTACTACAACAAGTCCACGAACTTCAAACCGGACTCCAGCCGCGTCGACATCTACGGCGAGCAACTGGCCGCACCGGCCGGCAAGACGGAAGACGTGGGCATCCGCCTCGAGTCGAAGAACGGCCGTTTTGCGGTCCGCGTGAACCGTTACGAGACGACCAACTCCAACGCGAGCAGCACGCAGATCAACGCCGCCTCGATCGGCAGCTGGATGCAGCTCACGCAGAATTTCGCCAACGTCTTCGGTTACAATATCCTTCCCTGGGGCTATGACGCCACCGCGGCGGGCCAGACCGGCAGCTCGAGCGACATCTTTAACGGCATCACCGGCGTGTGGCAGCCGATGCGTTACAACTTCCACTACTTTGCCAACCGTCCGCTGCAGGCCGGCGAGATTCTCTCCGCCGATGGGGCCTGGATCGTGTCACCGGCCCTGGAGCAGAAGATCATCGACAACACCCGCACGTTCCAGCGCGCCGTCGACCCGCGCTTCTGGCAGGCCTGGCGCATCAAAACCTTCGGCGACTTCGGTCCTTCCACCAGCGACGTGACCTACAGCGTGCCGACCGGTTTCGCCATCACGGAGGACAACGTCTCCAAGGGTTGGGAAATCGAGCTCAGCGCCCAGCCGACCAAGAACTGGCGCGTCCTCTTCAACGCCAGCAAGACGGACGCCCGCCGCACAAACATCGGCAATGCGAACATGCGTGAATTCATGGACCTGGTCGCCGCCGCCCTGAAAGTGCCGGACGGTGTTTCCAAGTTGCACCACTACTGGGGCACCGAGGACGTCGTGACCGCCGGCAAGAACTGGTTCGACGGCGAGGGTCTCGCCGGCGCGCCCGGCAGCGAGTGGCGGCTGGCCCAGTTGGTCGAGAACACCACGGTGCCCGAGCTTCGTGAGTGGCGCGCCAACCTGATCACGAACTACGACTTCGACAGCGGTCGCTTCAAGGGCATCAGCGTCGGCGGCGGCCTGCGCTACCAGAGCGATGTCATCGTCGGCTACCCGCCAATGGGCAACCCGAACGACCCGACCACCGTCGAGTATGATCTCAACAATCCCTATCGCGGCCCCGCCGAGACCAATCTCGACCTCTGGGTGGGTTACAACCGCCGCCTGTCCACGAAGGTGAACTGGCGCATCCAGCTCAACGTGCGGGACGCGTTCCAAAGCAAGGAACTCATCCCGATCTCCTACCAGCCCAACGGCACGGTGGCCGCCTACCGGATTGTCTCCGGCCAGTCGTTCAGCCTCTCCAACACGTTCGAGTTCTGATTCTGCCGCCGCGCCTCGCTGAACGCAGCGGGGCGCGGCCCGGAATGGATTCCGGCATGGTGGGCGGCCAGCTTGCTGGCGCCACGCGAACGACAGGGTGTTCGTGGCGTAAGCAAGCTTACCGCCCACCTCGAGCCGACGAATTTCTTTCTTCGATCGGAATGACCCTCCTCGTGGATTCTCCTCTTCTCTCCTCCCGATCATCCGCGGCTTTCGCTTCGTCGGCGAGGCGCGCCTTTGACGCCGTCATCTTCGACATGGATGGTGTCGTCACCGATACGGCCGCGGTGCATTCGGCGGCGTGGAAGCGGATGTTCGACGAGTATCTCCAGCTGCGGGCGGGGTTCGGCGAAGGGAATTGTGGTAGGGCGGGGCGGCCCGCCCCGCCGCGGCTCACCGGGCCGGTGAGCCCTACCGGCGCGTTTCACGAATTTACCCGCGCCGACTACCGGGCCCACGTGGACGGCCGGCCGCGCGATCAGGGCGTGGCTTCGTTTCTCGATTCGCGCGGCATCCATCTGCCGCAGGGCACGCCGGACGACCCGGCGGGTCAGGAAACGATCTGCGGCCTCGGTAACCGGAAGAACGAGTTCTTCAACGAGCTCATCGCGACCTCGGGCGTGAAACTCTATGCCTCGACGATCACCCTGATCGGGGCCCTGCGCCAGGCGGGCATCAAGGTCGGGCTTGCCACCTCGAGCCGCAACGCCGCGCCGATTCTGGACAAGACGCAGACCGCCGCCCTGTTCGGTGCCATCGTGGACGGGCTGGTCTCGGAGCGATTGGGGCTGAAGGGCAAGCCGCACCCGGATATTTTTATCACCGCCTGCACCGCCCTCGGGGCGACGCCGGCACGCGCAGTCGTGGTGGAGGATGCTGTCACAGGTGTCCGCGCCGGCGCCGCGGGCGGCTTCGGCCTCGTGATCGGGGTCGCGCGCGAAGACAACGAGCAGGAACTGCGCGAGAATGGCGCCGATGTGGTTGTGTGCGACCTCGCGGAAGTCAGTGTGGAGGCCATCAACCGGCAGGTCCGCCGTGCGGACTGGTCCGGGTAAACCCATACCCCCGCCTCCCATGCTTACTTCACTAAAACCCCGCCTCGGTTTCTGGCAGCTCTGGAACATGAGTTTCGGCTACGTCGGCATCCAGTTCGGCTTCGCGCTGCAGAATGCCAACGTGAGCCGCATCTTCGAGACGCTCGGCGCGAAGGTGGACGAGATCCCCATCCTCTGGATCGCCGGCCCCGTCACGGGCCTCGTCGTGCAACCGATCATCGGCTACCTGAGCGACCGCACGTGGAACCGGCTGGGCCGGCGCAAGCCCTACTTCCTGATCGGCGCCATCTGCGCCTCGCTTGCGTTGCTGGTCATGCCCAACTCACCCGCGCTGTGGTTCGCCGCCGGCATGCTCTGGATCATGGACGCGGCCATCAACGTCACGATGGAGCCGATGCGGGCGTTCGTGGGCGACATGCTGCCCGACGAGCAGCGCACGACCGGCTTTGCGG
>JAHFTH010000120.1 GCA_023269445.1 Lacunisphaera sp. | reverse complement strand
CGTAGTGCTCGGCCTTGGGCTTGTCGCCTTTCTCCATCCAGATGCGGGAGAGCGTGGTGTTGATGAAGAGGTCGCCGGGCTGGAGCGCGTGGGCCTGGTCGGCGGCGGCGAGGGCGGCGTCGAAACGGCGGAGATTGAAATTCACCTCGGCGAGCGCGTGCCACGCATCGAACGACGCAGGCGCGGCGGTGGTGGCGCCGGCGAGCTTGGCCAGGGCGGCCTCGTTGTCGCCCATCGTGTAGTCGAAGGTGGCGTCTTCGATCAGGTGCTGGATTTCGTCGGCGGTCACGGAGGCACGGTAGCGGGCGGCGGGCAAAAAGAAAGGCCGGCGTTGCCGCCGGCCTGCGAAAGGGAAGGGAGGATTGATTACTTGGCGGCGGCGGGCTTGTGGCCGGCCTCGATACCCAGCGTCAGGGTGACCTCATCACCGAGTGCTTTGCCGAGCATGGCCGGGCCTGAGACGTGGAAGTCAGCTTTGTTAATCTTGGTGGTGGCTTCCCAGCCGGTGACGGTCGCGCCGCCCATGCCGGGGCCGCTGCCGAGGAGCGTGGTTTTCAGCACCACTTCCTTGGTGACATCCTTGATGGTCAGATCGCCGGTGACATCAAACGTGTCGTCACCGGTCTTCTTCCAAGACTTGCTCTTGAAAGTGGCGGCTGGAAATTTGGCGACGTCGAAGAAATTGTGTTCAGCGTCGAGGAGATGGCCGTTGCGCATGTCGTTGGCGGTATTGATCGAACCGATCTCGACCGTGGCCGTGACGCTGCTCTTCTCCGGGGCGGCGGCATCGTATTCGATCGCGCCACTGACCTTGGTGAAGGTCGCGGAGAATTTCGACACGAGGTGGCGGAGGCTGAAGCCGACCGAGGAGTGGACCGGGTCAATGGTGTAGGTCTCGGCGCGGGCGGCGACCAAGAGAGCGAGAGCGGCGAACAGGGCGAGTAGTTTTTTCATAGAAGGAGTTGTTTTGAGTGGAGCGCTAACGGGTAGCCAATTCGCGTTGTGATGCAACCGGAGAGTGGAAGTATGGGGGAAGAAAGTAACAAGGGACAGGTATCAAGTAACAAGGGGGACAGTCCGATCCTGCGGCGGAGCATGGTTTTTCTTGGAACTTGCTCCTTGGCACTTGGCACTTCCTTACAGGATCAGCATGGCGTCGCCGTAGCTGAAGAAGCGGTAGTCGCGGGCGACCGCGTCGGCGTAGATTTCCTTGAGCCATAGGATGCCATCGGTCGAACCGGGGGTGAGAAACGCCGCGACGAGGCAGAGCAAAGTGGAGCGGGGTTGGTGGAAATTGGTGACGAGCGCGTCCACGCCTTGGAAGGTGCGCGGCGGGTAGATGAAGATGCCCGCTTCTCCAATGAAATCGCCCCCCTGACCGTCATTGCGAGGAGCAGGGCGACGAAGCAATCCAGCTGGATCGCCACAGCTTTCTACGGAAGCTTCGCGATGACCAGAGGGTTGAGGGGAACGCCACAGGAAATCCTCAATCGTCCGCACGGACGTGGTGCCGATGGCGATGCGGCGGCCCTTTGCGGCGAAGAGCGCCTGCTGGGTGGTGGTGGGGATCTCGTAAACCTCGCGGTGGATGGGATGGTCCTCGATCCGCGCGGTGGCGATGGGGCGGAACGTGCCGAGGCCGACGTGCAGCGTGAGATCGGCGAAGGCCACGTCTTGCGCGGCGATCTGGGCGAGCAGCTCCGGCGTGAAGTGCAGCCCGGCGGTCGGCGCGGCGGCGGCGACCTGGTGGCCGCGGTCGGCATAGACGGTCTGGTAGCGTTCGCGGTCCACCGCCCGGTCAGGATTATTTTCGCGGTCGGTGATGTAGGGCGGCAGCGGCATCTCGCCGATTCGATTGGCGACGGCGAGGATGTCGCCCTCGGGCACTGCGAAGCTCACCCGGACGAGTCCGTCGTCGGTTTTCTCGCGCACTGTCGCAGTGAACACGTTCTCGATCCCGAAGGTCGCGCCGACGGGCAGCTTCTTACCCGGGCGGAGCAGACACCACCAGACCTCTGTGCCGTCATTGCGAGAAGCGAAGCGACGAAGCAATCCAGCTGGATCGCCACGGTCAGCTGCGCTGACCTCGCGATGACAGGTTGAGTCAATTGCTGGCCTCAACAGCAGGCACTCGACGTGGCCGCCGGTGGGCCGGGCGGCGTGGAGTCGGGCAGGGATGACGGCGGCGTTGTTGCGGAAGAGGGTGTCGCCGGCGCGGAGGTATTCGGGCAGGTCGCGGAAATGCCGGTGGGTGATCGTGCGGGTTTGCCGGTCCACCACGAGCAGGCGCGACTCATCGCGGCGGTCGGTGGGCCGCTGGGCGATGAGCCTCTCGGGCAACGGGTAGTCGAACAGGTCGGCGTGCACTCGGGCCAAGGCTCTCTGCTTGGGCGCTGGTGTCAGCAAAAAGAAATCCCGGGTCGAATCCGGGGTTTCAAAAACGGGCTTGCCTCGCCCGGGGCAAATGCGCCGAATGCCGCTTCACTTTTGGCCGCTTTAGCTCAGTTGGTAGAGCGACTCATTCGTAATGAGTAGGTCGTCGGTTCAAATCCGACAAGCGGCTCCAGCCTTCGCTCGATGTGGAACGGGAATGGGGGAAGTGTTCGGGAAGCCTGAGTGGCGGCGTGAAGCCGGTCCCGGTCGTGGCTGCTACGGATGGCACGGCCAGTCCTCCATCCTGTCATTCTGAGCCCTGCGAAGAATCCAGTCTGAGTCCTCTGGATCCTTCAGCCACGCTGTCGCTTCAGGATGACTCACCTGCAAGCAGGTGAGTCAATTGTCCGCGATGTGGTCGTCGGTCAGGTGGCCCTGGAGCTTGCGGCGGAGTTTCTGGCCTTCGATCTCGGCTTTGAGCTGGGCGGCGAAGAGCCGGAGCCGGCGGCAGGTATCGAGTTCCTCCAAGAGTTTCTGTTTGATCGCGCTGTCTTCGCAGAGGTTGAAGGCGGCGAGGTCGGCGAACGAGTCGAAGTCCTCGATGCTCTCGAGAAACCGGGTCATGCCCTTGGGGGCGGGCGTGCCGAGGCGGCGGCGCAGGTTGAGCAGGCGCATGACCTCGAGGCGCTCGAGCTCGAGCTGACTGTGGTTGCCGCCGGCGGTGGTGGTGAGCGGACGGATGGCAATGAGCCGGTAGGGATGCTGGCGGACGATGCTCTTGATCTCGACGCGGCAGAGGCCCTGCAGGAGGAGGTTGGAGGAGTCGCTGTCGGCTTTCTGGCAGGCGCGGATGATACCGACGGTGGCGATGGGGTGGGCGGGTTCGTTGGCGTCTGGCTGGGCCGCGCGCACCGGATCGAGGTGGGCGACGGCGAAGAGCCGGTCGCGGGCCAGCACATCGCGCAGCATCTGGCGGTAGCGGGGTTCGAAGATATGGAGCGGCAGGAGCGCCTGCGGGAAGAAGACGGTGTGGGGCAGCGTCATCACCGGCACGGTGTCGGGCACATGCAGCGTATCCATGCCGCGAACTAAAGCGGGACCGCCGGGATTATCAACTGCCGATGAGCCGGCGGATTTCCTGCACGAGGGACTGCAGCGGGGCGGTCTTGCTGACGTAGCTGGAGATCTTCCACTTGAGGTTGTCCTCGACGACCTGGGCGTCGAACAGCACGCCGGTGAGAAGAATGACGGGGGTCTGGGGGAGCAGCACGCGCAATTCCTCGATGAGGTGCAGGCCGTCGGTCTCTTCCAACTGGAGATCGGAGATGATGAGCTGGGGCGCCTCGGCCTCGACGATGCGCTTGGCTTCCATCGCGGTGCTGGCGGTGCTGACGCGGTAGCCTTGGGCCTTCAGGTATTCCTGGAGCAGCTCAAGGATGGGCAGCTCGTCGTCGATCGCGAGGATGTGCTTCCGGGTGGCTCCCGGAGCCGGGAGTGTGTGGGAAGGAGCGAAGGGTGGGCGGGTGGCGCTGCTCATGGGGTGAGGGGAAGGACCTGCAAAATGACGACGCCGCCGACGACCTTATCGCGGTCGCGGAGAGGATACACATTGAGGCGCACGGGAATCGACTGGCCGTTCTTGGTCATGACGGTCGCGGGCCGGTCGCGCAGCTCGTGGCCCTCGATGAGGGTGCGGGCGAGGGGATCGAACGAAGGCGGGGTGGTGCCGGCCGCGCCAGTGAGCGTGAGGATGCGGGCCAGCGGTTTGTCGATCAGCTCGGCCGGTTCGAAGCCGGTGAGGTGAATGGCGGCGGGATTGAGCCGCGAAAGGTTCATGAGCTTGGTGACCACGAACACGGCGTCGGAGATCGAGTCGATGATAAGCAGGTTGTAGCGGTTCTGGTGTTCGATGGCCTGCTTGGACCAGCGGTCCTCCAGGCTCTGGGCGACGAGTTGAGCGTTGGTGGCAGTAAGCTCAGTGGTGCGCTGGCTGACCTTGTCCTCGAGCTCGGCGTTCGTCTGTTGCAACAGCCGGTTGGCGAGACGGCGGGCGGCGAGGTCGTCGCGGATCAACCACGCGGCGCCGCAGAGCAGGAGAAAATCGAGCACGGCGCCGCTGAACACGGTCCAGCGGGTGGTCTGCGCTTGGAGGAAGGAGGCGCGGTCGCGCGCACTCAGCAGGTCGGTCTGGGCCTCGCGGAATTTTCCAATGCGGCGCTCGAGCTCGTGGTGGTCGTTGTGTTCGGCATCGGCCGCGAGGAGTTGGTCGAGGACGGCGGTGTCGCCGGATTTCTTGGCGGCGGCCATGCGTTCGGCCAGTCCGGCACGCCGGGTGAGCAGATCCGTGATCGGGGTGAACAGTTCCTGCTCCGCGGGGGCGTCGGCGGTGAGAGCGGTGGCGACATCGACGCGCTCGCCGAGCTCGGAGAATTTTTCCTGATACGCGGTGTGGTCGCGCGGGTCGGAGGTGAGCAAGAATTTGCTCAGCTCGCCCTCGGCGGCGACCAGGGTGGGCTGGAGGGCGTCGAGCTCGGTGATCAGGGCGTGCGTGTGGTTGACCCAGTCGCTGGTGGCGATGGAGCGGTTGAGGTTGCTCACCGAGGCGACCACGACGAAGACCAGCACGGCCAGAATGAGGACGAAGAAGATCAGGACGCGGCGTAGCGTCCGGTCGCTCCCCAAGGCGGGCTGGGCGGCGTCAGTTGACATTGAAGGCGGAGGGTTTGGCCGCATTGTCCGGGCCGGCCCCGATCTGGGCGATGGTGGTGATCATCGTCTTGCGCCGCGTGTCGTAGGAGTAGCTGAACTCGGAGGCGCTGGTCCAGTTGGAGTCGAGGGAGTGTGCGACCTTGGCGGCGATGTCGCGGAGGTCGGAGCCCGAGCGGGCGAGGGTGAAAAAGACGGCGCGGTTGTTGTAGTCGAGGTAGGCCTTGTTCTCGGTGACGTAGCAGACGGCATGGGCGACGCGCCCGGCGAGGCGAATGTGGATGAGCCGCGTGTCGAGGCCGTGTTTCTTCAGGACGAAGTCTGCGAGCACGGCATAGTCGTCGCAGTCGCCTCTTTCCCGGGACAGAAACGTGGTGGGGGGTTGGATCGGGTTGCTGAACTCGTAGGAAAACCTGCCGAAGTAACCGGCGAATTTCTTGGCCGTGAGCGGGGAGTTGTCTTCCAGCTCATTTAGGGTTATGGCATCCAAGCTGGCGGGCACGGCGACTCCGCTGGCGAGCACGCACAGCCAGAGGACGACCCGCTTGGGCCAAAGGGGAATATGTTGGGCGAGTGACACGGTTCGAACCGGACCGGGGGCGGCTGATCAGACGAAGGCGAATCGCAAACGCAGCGCACCGGTCACCTTATGTTATCGGCCCAAAGAGCGAAAAATTTAGCTAGGTGCCGTGGCACCAAACCTTCACGACAGTTGGAGAATTAGCCGGCTAACAATGTGACACGCTGGCTGTCACGCAGCTGACCGCGTTGGCGAAAGTGTGACATTGAGGCCCGAAATGTCCCGCTTTCCGGTAGACCGAGGTCGGGCATTAAACAGTTAAGTCGCTGGTCATGTGGCTTTAGAATCCGGCGCAAGTTTCGAGGCACACGGCTAGCTAACCCACGCGCATGAGCAAGATTCTAGGTATCGATCTGGGCACCACCAATTCCTGTATGTCCATCATGGAGGGCGGCGAACCCGTCGTCATTCCGAACGCTGAGGGCGCGCGCACGACGCCGTCCATCGTGGCCTTCACGAAGACCGGCGAGCGCGTGGTCGGTCAGGCCGCCAAGCGCCAGGCCGTGACCAATCCCAAGAACACCATTTTCTCGGCGAAGCGCCTCATCGGCCGCAAATTCACCGAGGTCAGCGAAGAGGCCAAGAATCTTCCCTACAAGGTCGTGGCTGGCAAAAACGGCGACGCCTACATCGAGGTCCAGGCCGGCGACAAGACCGAGCAGTTCGCGCCGCAACAGATCGCCGCCTTCGTGCTCGGCAAGCTGAAGGCTGACGCCGAGGCCTATCTCGGCGAAAAGATCACGCAGGCCGTCATCACGGTTCCCGCCTATTTCAACGACGCGCAGCGTCAGGCCACCAAGGACGCCGGCAAGATCGCCGGGCTCGAGGTGCTCCGCATCATCAACGAGCCCACGGCCGCTTCGCTCGCCTACGGCCTCGACAAGAAGAAGGACGAGAAGATCGCGGTGTTCGACCTCGGCGGCGGCACCTTCGACGTTTCCATCCTCGAGATCGGCGACGGCGTGTTCGAGGTGAAGGCGACCAACGGCGACACCCATCTCGGCGGCGACAACTGGGACGACGCGCTCATCGGCTGGCTCGTGGACGCTTTCAAGAAGGAAAACGGCATCGACCTTCGCAAGGACCCGATGGCTCTCCAGCGCCTCAAGGAAGAAGCCGAGAAGGGCAAAATCGCCCTCTCGTCCGCCACCACCTACGACATCAACCTGCCGTTCATCACGGCCGACGCCTCGGGCCCGAAGCATCTCAACATCCAGCTCACCCGCGCGAAGATGGAGCAGATCTGCGACAGCCTCTTCGAGCGCTGCATTCAGCCCTTCAAAAACTGTCTCAAGGACTCCGGCGTTTCCGCCGACAAGATCGACGAGCTCGTGCTCGTCGGCGGCATGACCCGCATGCCCAAGGTTGTGGACATCGCCAAGGGTCTCGGCGGCAAGGTCCCGCACCAAGGCGTGAATCCCGACGAGGTCGTCGCCATCGGCGCGGCCATCCAGGGCGGCGTGCTCAAGGGCGACGTCAAGGACGTGCTCCTGCTCGACGTCACCCCGCTCACGCTCGGCATCATGACCGCGGGCGACGTGTCCACCGCGATGATCCCGCGCAACACCACCATCCCTTCCAAGAAGGCGCAGACCTTCTCCACCTACAGCGACAACCAGCCGGGCGTCGAGATCGTGGTCCTTCAGGGCGAGCGCCCGATGGCCCGCGACAACAAGAACCTCGGCACGTTCAAGCTCGACGGTATCCCGCCGGCGCCGCGTGGCACGCCGCAGATCGAGGTCACCTTCGACATCGACGCCAACGGCATTCTCCACGTTTCCGCCAAGGATCTCGGCACCGGCAAGGAACAGAAGATCACCATCCAAGGCTCGTCCGGCCTCTCCAAGGAAGAGGTCGAGAAGATGACCAAGGAGGCCGAGCTCAACGCCGCCGAGGACGCCAAGCGCAAGGAGGCCGTCGAGACCCGCAACCAGCTCGACACGACCATCTATCAACTCGAAAAGACCCTCAAGGATTCGGGCGACAAACTCCCCGCCGACGTGAAGACCAAGTTCGAGACCGCCCTCACCGAGGCCAAGAAGGAACTCGAGTCCAACGACCCGGCCAAGATGAAGGTCGCCCTCGAGAACCTCCAGAAGGTCGGTGCCGAGCTCTACCAGCAGGCCCAGGCCGCGCAGGCCGCCGCCGGGGCCCAACCGGGCGCCGAGCCGTCCGCTTCCGCCGGTGGCGACACGCCCGAGCCGAAAAAGGCCAAGGCCGCCGACGGCAAGGTCGTCGACGCCGAGGTCGAGATCGTCGACGAGGAGAAGAAATAACCTTTCGCGCGAGCCCGTCCCGGGTTACTGGGTCGGGTTCGCTTCTTTAAACCCACCCATACTCTAAACCCAACCCACATACCCAACATGGCTAAAGTGAACATCAAACCCATCGGTGATCGCGTGCTCGTGCAGCACATCGAGGAAAAAGAACAAGTCCGCGGCGGAATCATCATTCCGGACAGCGCCAAGGAAAAACCGCAGGAGGCCAAGGTCATTGCCCTCGGCACCGGCAAGAAAGACGAAAACGGCAAGGTCACGGCCTTCGAAGTGAAGGTCGGCGACAAGGTCCTCATCTCCAAATACGGCGGCACCGAGGTGAAGATCGACGACCAGAAATTCACCCTCGTTCGCGAGGACGACATCCTCGGCGTCATCGCCTGAGGTCTCCACTCTCATCACTCAACTCTCAACTAACTACTCATTATGGCTGCCAAACAACTCCTCTTCGACGAGAACGCTCGTCAGAAAATCCTCCGCGGCGTCGAGATCCTCTCCCGCGCCGTCAAGGTCACCCTCGGGCCCAAGGGCCGGAATGTCGTCATCGACAAGAAATTCGGTTCCCCGACCGTCACCAAGGACGGCGTGACCGTCGCCAAGGAAGTCGAGCTTCCCGATCCCTACGAGAACATGGGCGCGCAGATGGTGAAGGAAGTCGCTTCCAAGACCTCCGACAGCGCCGGTGACGGCACCACCACGGCGACCGTGCTCGCCGAGGGCATCTATCGCGAGGGCCTAAAGAACGTCACCGCCGGCGCCAACCCGGTCTACCTCAAGCGCGGCATCGACAAGGCCGTCGAGGCCGCCGTCGCCGAGCTCGCCCGCGTTTCCAAGAAGGTCAATGACCGCGAGGAAATCCGCCAGGTCGCCACCGTCTCCGCCAACTGGGACGAGACGATCGGCAACATCATCGCCGACGCCATGGACAAGGTCGGCAAGGACGGCACCATCACCGTCGAAGAGGCCAAGTCCATCGAGACCACCCTCGACGTCGTCGAGGGCATGCAGTTCGACAAGGGCTACCTGTCGCCTTACTTCGTCACCAACGCCGAGAGTCAGGAAGTCGTCCTCGAGGACGCCTACGTGCTCATCCACGAGAAGAAGATCTCCAACCTGCAGGAAATGCTCCCGCTGCTGCAGACCGTCGCCAAGGGCGGCAAGCCGCTCCTGATCATCGCCGAGGAAGTCGAGGGCGAGGCCCTCGCCGCGCTCGTCGTGAACAAGATCCGCGGCACGCTCAATGTGTGCGCCGTCAAGGCCCCCGGCTTTGGCGACCGCCGCAAGGCCATGCTCGAGGACATCGCCGTCCTCACCGGTGGCAAGTGCATCACCGAGGACCTCGGCCTCAAGCTCGAGAACCTCACCCTCGCCGATCTCGGCAAGGCCAAGCGCCTCGTCGTCGACAAGGAGAACACCACGATTGTCGAGGGCGGCGGCAAATCGTCCGACATCCAGGGCCGCGTCAAGCTGCTCCGCCGTCAGATCGACGAGACCACCAGCGACTATGATCGCGAGAAGCTCCAGGAGCGCCTCGCCAAGCTCGCCGGCGGCATCGCCGTCATCAACGTCGGCGCCTCCACCGAGGTCGAGATGAAGGAAAAGAAGGCCCGCGTCGAAGACGCTCTCCATGCCACGCGCGCTGCGGTGGAAGAGGGTATTGTCGCCGGCGGCGGTGTCGCTCTGCTCCGCACCATCAAGGCCATCGAAGCCCTCAAGCTTGAGGGTGACGAGCAAGCCGGTGCCCAGATCGTGCGTCGCGCGATCGAGCATCCGATCCGCATGCTCTGCGCCAACGCTGGCGTGGACGGTGGCGTCGTCGTCAAGGAGGTCTTGGCCTCCAAGGGCAACATCGGTTACAACGTCGCGACCGACAAGTTCGAGGATCTCGTGAAGGCCGGCGTGGTGGACCCGACGAAGGTCACCCGCACCGCGCTGCAG
>JAHFTH010000119.1 GCA_023269445.1 Lacunisphaera sp. | reverse complement strand
CAACTCCCGATCGCGTTTTCCGAAAACGGCTTTTGCAACACCGACTTCGTCCACCTCGACGGCAAGGTGCACGACTCGCAGCGCATCGACTACCTCGCCCGCTACCTCGGCGGACTCAAGCGCGCGGCCGACGAGGGCATCCCGCTCGCTGGCTACTTCTACTGGTCCATCCTCGACAACTTCGAGTGGTGTGAGGGCTACAAGGACCGCTTCGGCCTCATCCACGTCGATTACCAGACCCAGAAGCGCACCCCCAAGGATTCCTATTACTGGTATCGCGAGGTGATCCGCCGCAACGGTGCCAGTCTCTGAAAACTTTCCCCTGATTTTTCCACGCCTACCATGAAGCTCAAGATCGTCGGTTCCCCGCTCCCTAACATTCCTTGGCAGCCGCGCGCCGCCGGCAATTCCGACCTCCTCTGGCGCTACGACCAAAATCCTGTCATTGGCCGCCGCCCGCTTCCGCACGTCACCGGTATCTATAACAGCGCGGTCGTGCCGTGGCAGGGCGGCTTCATCGGCGTGTTCCGCACCGAGACGATGTCGCGCGTGCCCTACCTGCACGTCGGCCGCAGCGCCGACGGCTACAAGTTCACCTTCGAGCCCAAACCCATCGTCCTGAAAAACGCCGACCCCGAGGTCACCCGCTTCGAATACGCCTACGATCCCCGCGTCACCGAGATCGATGGCGTCCACTACATCACTTGGTGCAACGGCTACCACGGCCCCACCATCGGCATCGCGAAGACGACGGACTTCGTGAACTTCGAACAGGTCGAGAACGCCTTCCTGCCCTACAACCGCAACGGCGTGCTCTTCCCGCGCAAGCTCAACGGCAAGTATCTCATGTTCAGCCGGCCCTCCGACACCGGCCACACGCCCTTCGGTGACATCTTCCTCAGCGAGAGCCCCGACCTCACCTACTGGGGCAAGCACCGCCACGTCATGGGCAAGGGCTGGCCCTGGTTCCAAGGCACCAAGATCGGCGCCGGTCCCTCGCCCATCGAGACCAGCGAAGGCTGGCTGCTCATCTATCATGCGGTCACCGGCACCTGCAACGGCTTCGTCTACTCGATGAGCGCCATGTTGCTCGACCTCGAGCAGCCGTGGAAAGTCATCGCCTCCGCCAACCAAGCGCTGCTCTGCCCCGAAGCCCCCTACGAACTCACCGGCTTCGTCCCCGGCGTCTGCTTCCCGGTCGGCTGTCTGTGCGACAGTGCCACCGGACGCATCGCGATTTACTACGGTGCCGCCGACACGTTCTCCGCCCTCTGCTTCGGCAATGTCCATGACATCGTCCAGTTCGTGAAGGACAATCCGCTCAAGAAATAACCCGGCTCATGCGCACCGCGATATTTTGGTGGCACCACCCGCAGACCCAGCAGACAGTCGCCGAAATTCGCGCGCAGCTCGCGGCCCGGAAAGTCTGAGTCCACCCCACCCCACCTCACCCATGACCACCGCCCCACTCGAAAAACTGAGCATGCGGGAGAAAGTCTCCTACGGCTTCGGCGACTTCGCCTCCTGCCTCTACTGGCAGACGATTTCCGTCTACCTCGCTTATTTCTACACCGACGTCTTTGGCATCAGCGCACTGGCGGCAGGTGCGATGCTGGGGGTGAGCCGCTCCTGCGACGCGATCTTTGATGTCGTCATCGGCATGCTGGCTGACCGGACCAATTCACGCTGGGGCAAGTTCCGGCCCTACCTCCTCTACACTTGCGTGCCGATGGCCCTCATCGCTTTCCTGACCTTCACAGTGCCGGATTTCAGCGACAAGGGTAAGCTGATCTGGGCCTACGCCACATTCAACGCGATGATGCTCATCTACACGACGATCAACATCCCCTACACGGCCATGCTCGGCGTGATCACACCCAACCCGACGGAGCGCACCGCCCTCTCCTCGATCAAGTTCGTCGGGGCCTTCGCCGGCGGCATTGTCATCTCCGCCACCCTGCTGCCCATGGCGAAGGTCGGCGGCTGGCTGAACGCGACGACGGCAAAACAGGGCTGGCAAATGTCCTTCGTGATCATCGGCATCGCCGCGATCATCTCCTTCCTGATCGTCTTCTTCAACACCAAGGAGCGCGTGCTGCCACCCAAGGGCCAGCAGACTTCGGTGCTGAAGGATCTCGGCGACCTCGTCACGAACCGCCCCTGGCTCGTCCTGCTCGCGACCACGATCACCTTCATCTTCTTCGTCGCCCTCAAGGGCAACGCCACCACCCACTACTTCAAGTATTTCGTGGGAACGCAGACGCTCACCCTGCCGGCGTGGGTGCCCAAGCTCGGTGGCACCCAGACGTGGAGCTGGGAAAGCCTAGTCTCGATCTACAACACCATGAACCAGGTCTTGTCGCTGATCGGGGCGATGCTGGTGCCGTTCTTCGCCCGCAAGGTGGGCAACAAGCCGGCGTTCGTCATCCTCTTCATCATCGCCATCCTCGGCACAGCGGCGGTTTATGTGTGCCGGCCCGAGCAGGTTCTCCTGATTTTCGGCGTGAACACGATCGCATCAATCACCGGCGGACCGCTCAGCGCGATCCTGTGGGCGATGTATGCCGACACGGCGGATTACGCCGAGTGGAAGACCGGGCGCCGCGCCACCGGCCTCATCTTCTCGGCCTCGATCTTCTCCCAGAAGTTCGGCTGGGGCTGGGGCGGCGGCCTTTCGCTGATCATGCTCAACGGCGTGGGCTTCGTCGCCAACCAGGTGCAGACGCCCGAGGCACTGCACGGCCTGGTCAAGCTGATGAGCATCTTCCCCGCCGTGTGCGGTGTGCTCGCGATCCTCATCTTCGTGATCTTCTACCCGCTCAACGAAGCCAAGCTAGCCCAGATCGCCACTGACCTGAAGGCCCGCCGCGACGCCGACGGCAACGTGCCGGTCTGAACTTAGCCACCATTTCCGTTTCCCGCCGGAGCGCACCAGACTGGTGCGCTCCTTTTTGTTCTAGCCGGCCGCTTTATCCGGCCCGCCACACCAATTGATCAGGTAGGCCAGGGTGACGGCAGAACTGCCGCACGATGCCGACGGCAACGTTGGTGACTGGGAACGAAGGGCGGATTCTTGCGCATGACACGCGCACCAATAACGGGCGCGCTTGCCTATCCGAACCAACCGGAGCAGCGTCAAGCAATGCGGCCCCAAGTGCTCCTGATATTCCAGACTCGTTTCGAGGAGTGCACCGCCATGCTCAAAGGCATCGCCCATTTCGAGCGCAACCACCAGCTTTGGGTCGGGTTCCTCGACGATGAGGCCCGGGCCGAAAGTGACCCCAAATGGTTGCGCAGCAAAAAATGGCACGGTGTCATCAGCCGACACACTACCCCGGCCTTGGTGCGAGCCTGCGCCGAGCTTAAATTGCCACTGGTCGATCTAAACGACACCGAACCTTTTCCGGGCGTGCCCAAGATCCGGCCAGACAACATCGGCATCGGCCACTTGGGCGCCGAACATTTCATTGAGCGCGGTTATCAGCACTTCGGGTTTGCTGGTTTTGACAACAACGCCTGGTCCCGGGAACGCCGGGATGGATTCGCCGAGGCCTTGCGCCTGGCCGGACGCAAATGTGATGTCCTAGACGTAAACTACCCGGGAGACTTCACCCCCTTTTGGGATGCCGAACAGATCTCAGCCTTAGTCAGTTGGCTGAAACGATTGTCCAAACCGGTCGGCATTATGGCGTGCAACGATATGCGGGCCCAACAAATCATCAGTGCCGCTCATGCGAGTGAAATCTTGGTGCCAGAGGAGGTCGCCGTGCTCGGGGCCAACAATGAGACCATTCGTTGTGAACTGGCCTACCCGCCACTCTCCAGCGTAATACCAAATGCCTTCCAATCTGGCTACCATGCGGCTGAAACCTTGGCCGCCCTGATGACGAAACGACCGCCAGAATCATACGATCTTCGGATTGAGGCTTTAGGAGTCGCGACTCGCCCGTCCACGGACGTGTTGGCCATTGCAGATCGCAGCATGGCGACTGCGTTGAGTTACATCAGGCAGAAGTCCTGCACCGGTATAACCGTAGATGAGGTTGTGAAAAACGCTTATGCTTCTCGTAGCCAACTAGAAAAAAAATTCAGGAAGCACTTGGGCCGGTCGCCACAAGCTGAAATCCGACGGGTGCAGGTTGCCAAGATTAAACAATTGCTCCTCGAAACCGACTATCCCCTAAAACGGATCGCCGAAATGACCGGCTTTGAGCATGTGGAATACATGTCTGTGGTCTTTAAACGGCTGACAGGCGATTCTCCAGGTGCGTTTAGGAGAAGCACTCAAAGCAAGCAGACCTGATTGATAGGCGAAATCGTTAGAAAATTCTGCTTACTATGAGATTATGTGAGGTTTGCGCTGGCAATATGTATTAATATTGCGGCAAGAAAACTCATTTCCACCCGTATCGCACGCGGGTATATTCAGCGTGCTGGGATGCCATTACCTAATGGCCCCCAGTGGCGATTATTCTTAATCGTCATTCACCCCTAACCCAAAATATGACCATGAAACGCCTGACCGTGCGGTCGCGTGCCCTTGTTGGCACCGCCGCGCTCTGTCTTGTTTCCGTGTTGCGCCTTCCAGCGCAAACTACTGCCCCCGCCGCGGGCCCAAAACCTGCAGAGTCCGAGGAAACCCTCGTGCTCTCCCCCTTCGTGGTGGACGCATCCGAAGATGCTGATGGCTATGCTGCCAAAAGCACCCTGGCCGGCACGCGCGTGCGCACCGATCTCAGGGACGTAGCCTCCGCCATCAGCGTGGTGACCTCGCAGTTCCTGCAGGACACCGGCGCAAGAAAATCCGAAGATCTCCTCGTCTACACGACCAACACGGAAGTTGGCGGCATACGCGGTAACTTCTCCGGCGCGGGCGGTGGTTCCACCTACAACGAATCCGGCAGCTTGCTCCGCCCGAATAACAACACCCGCGTGCGCGGCTTGGACTCGGCCGATAACACCCGGGACTACTTCCTGACGGAAATCCCGTGGGATGGTTACAACGTCGGTCGCGTCGATCTCCAGCGCGGACCGAACTCCATTCTGTTCGGCGTCGGCAGCCCGGCCGGTATCATCAATACCAGCTTGAACGGTGCCGCCTTCAAGAACTCGAACAAGGTTGAAAACCGGATCGACAAGTGGGGCTCCCTCCGGAACTCCGCTGATTTCAATTATGTCATCCTGAAGAACGAGCTGGCCGTCCGCCTCTCGCTCTTGGACGACAAGTCGAAATACCAGCAGGCTAACGCCTACAACCATGATCGCCGCGTCTACGGTGCGGTGCGCTACGCCCCCAAGTGGTTCGGCGAAGGCTCCGACACGATGATCCGCGCCAATTACGAGCAAGGCAACGTCAAGGCCAACCGCCCGCGTTCCCTGCCTCCGATTGACGGGCTCACCCCGTGGTTCACCTACGCCAACAAGCTGACCCTGAATCCGAACGTCGATCAGGCCGCCACCCACCCGCAGTCCCGTAACGCACTCTTCAACGAGTCGTTCCTCGGTCGTCAGTATGGTCCGACGCTGGCCATCCACTACGACAACGCCGCGACCGGCAACGCCAGTCGCGCCATCCAAGCCGAATACGCCACGCTCGGTGGTATCAACTCCTTGGGCGTGCTGGACGGTGCCATCAGCGATATTCCCTTCTTCCGGTATTTCGCGCTGAACACCAACAATGCCTACAAGCGCGCTTCCGGCGCGGTGGGCGGTTCCTACTACGTCAACATCTCGATGGATGACCCCTCCGTCTTCGACTTCTACAACAAGTTGATCGATGGCCCGAACAAGCGGGAATGGCAGAGCTGGGATGCCGGCAATGTCGCCGCTTCGCAGACCTTCTTCAACGGCCAGCTCGGCTTTGAATTGGCCTACGACTACCAGCGCTATGACGATGGTCAGGTCGGTTTCCTCGGCGGTGACCAATATGTCATCGGCGTGGACATCAACACCAAGCTCATCGGTGGTGGCGTGAATCCCAACCTCGGCCGTCCGTTCGTCTCGAACAACAGCCAGTATGGCAACAACGCGACCTTCATTGACCGCGACAGCATCCGCTTCACGGCCAACGGTGAGATTCGCACCGAGGATTTCCTCGGCAAGGGCAAGCTCTCGCAGATCCTCGGCAAGCACGTCTTCACCGGCCTGCTCTCGAAGGACACGAAGCGCGTTGAAACCCGCGGCTGGACCCAACTGGCCACCGAGGAGCTTTACTCGCAGTTGATCAATCAAAACGGCCTGAATGGCATTCCCAATCCGAGCCCGATCATCGACAACGGTCGCCAGATCAACTTCATCACCTACATCGGGCCCGATCTGCGCAGCAAGAGCAGCGCCGCTGGTCTCAATCTGAGTGCCGTCACTGGTAATCAGGTTCCGCCGACCTCAGTCAACGCCCGGTATTTTGATTCCCGCTGGAATCCTCCGGTTGGCGTCAGTCCTGGTGATCCGTATACCTTCCTCGATGCCAATGGTGTCGCGCAGGCCTCCACCCAGTCCGAGAACTCTGCCAACTATGTGGGCTGGCAGTATCGGAACATTCGCATCCTCAATGCGGACAAGGGAGACCTCGCCGCGCTCTACAGCGACGGCACCAAGTCGAAGAATGTGATCAAGTCCCGTGGCATCACGTGGCAGGGTTACATGTTCGACGGCCTGTTGGTTCCTGTGTTCGGCTGGCGTCGTGACGAGGTGTCCAACATCTCGGCCTCGGCCCCGAAGAATGCCATCACCTCGGTCGCGAGCATGAATTACCTGATCGATCCCGCCAAGGACCCGAGCAACAGCGCCTCTGGCGAAAGCAAGAGCTGGGGTGGGGTGTTGCATATGCCCAAGTCGTGGAGCGAAAAGCTTCCCTGGGGCACAACCGCCAGCTTGTTCTACAATCGTTCGAACAACTTCAAGGCGGACGCTCCCCGTGGTGACATCTGGGGTAATATCATCCCGAATCCGCAAGGCCGGACGAAGGATTACGGCTTCGTTATCTCGACGCTCAACGACAAGCTGTCGTTGAAGGTCAACTGGTATGAGACCAATCTGGCCAACGCCACCCTCGCGGGTGACAACGCCGGCTTCTCCGGTTCTCTCTACTACGTCTGGGCCGTTCCGGCCTGGGAGGCGACCTTTGCCATCGCTGATCGCCAAGGCATCAATGGCCAAAACGACGGCAACCAGTGGTATTGGAATTATCCCGGTGCCGTGGTCAATGGTGGTGCCGGTGAATATGATGCCGCTTGGCAGCCGGGCACGCCAAACTTCAACAACAGTCCTGCCCTTGTGAAGGAAAAGGCGGCCATCGCTGACTTCTTCGCGAACTTCCCGCTCCCGCAGGCATTCTTCGATGCCTACGGCCTCGCGATCGATGTCTCGAAGTTCAAGTCCGCGGATCCCACCACGGCTATTGTGGACGCCAAAAACAACCTCGCCATCCAGCCGGCCTACCAAGGCCGTCTGAAGAGCACGGGCAACAGCCCGGTCGCCTCGGTTGACACTGTCTCCAAGGGTATCGAGTTCGAACTGACGGCCCAGCCCATCAAGAACTGGAACATCACTGTGAACGCTTCCAAGACCACGGCTTCCCGCTTGTCGGTCAGCCCGACCATTGTGGCGTTCATGGAGAGCTACACCAACTTCCTAAAGGGGCCGGCCGGCGATCTGGTGCTCTGGGGCACTGATCCGACCTACAATACCTTCCGGGCCTACTGGAAGAACAACATCGTCAATCCCTACCAGGTTTTGCGCAATCAGGAAGGTAGCGCGGCTCCCGAGCTCGCTCCCTGGCGCTTCAACCTGATCAGCACCTACAGCTTCGCTCAAGGTGACCTGAAAGGTGCATACGTCGGTGGTGCCTACCGCTGGGAAGACAAACGCATCCTAGGCTATCAGTATAGCGTCGCCCTCGATACGCTCGACATCAGCAAGCCTTGGTATGGACCCTCCGACAAGCACTTCGACATGTGGGTGGGCTATTCGCGCAAGATCACCAAGAAGATCAACTGGCGCGGGCAGGTTAACATCCGCAACGTCGGCGAGTCTACCGGTCTAGTGCCGGTCAGCATCCAGCCCGACGGCACCAAGGGCCTCTCCCGCATCAGCGAGGGCATGTCCTGGCAGTTGACCAATACCTTCGAGTTCTAATCGACTCGTAGTCCTTCAATCCTTCGTGGCGCCAGAGCAATCTGGCGCCACTTTTTTTGGCCTAGTTGAAATCTATCGAGGGACCCTCCTCGGTGCTGCGTTCATTCAGCTAGTGGAAGCAAGCTCGCCCCTCCAGCAACATCAGGGCAATTGCTACAATCGGTTACGCAGCGACACGGGCAACAGCGACTTAGCCAGAGACTGCAAACGGGCATCGTCGATCTTCAGGCTGAGTGCCGTCTGCATTACTTGGAATCGATACAGCGAAGAGACCGATAGCGACCGCAGCTTGGCCTCATCCAGCAGGTTCAGGCAGATCACCATTTCCCGCCGGGCCAGGTCAGCCCGTTTTCCCTGCATCAGCACGACCGCCAGGCTGACGCGGCGATCCCAGCTCAAATCGTGCTCCTCGGAGCTGGCATAATTGGCCAACAGGGCTTGGAACGCAGTGTTGAAAAGGCCGGTGTCACCCCGGCCGAGCTCGAGCTGGGCTACCGTCGCAAGCGCCGGCAGGCTTTCAATATAAACGCCCAACCCCTTGCCCACGGAGTTCGCCAGTTGCTCCTGCCCCATTTCGATGAAATACTCGGCCAGCCGGCACAGCGCCGTGGCTTGGTCGACCTCTTCCGTTACTTCAAAAATAAACGCCGTCTGGCCCTCAAATCCACCGACCTTCGGCAATTGATAGGCCAGCGGTGTCACCCACAGCGGCAGGGCCCATTGTTTAAGCCCATTGGCCAATGAATTCTGGGGCCGGTTCGTAAACAGGCGCGCATACTCCTCCAGGTAACCATCCCAAGAGGGCATGATGATGTGGGTGATGCCGCGCTTGTTGAGCAGCGCCAGGGCCTCGTCGGGCGAGGTCGCGCTGGCGATGCGCGCTGCGGCGGTCATGGCATCCTTGTTTTCCCAATTCAAACTGCCCAGCCCGCGCAGATTACCATGAAAGCCCAGCGCCACCGTCCGAAAAGGCGGGGCCAGAATCACCGGCGGCTTGGCCGCATGCCCGACGAGCCAGTGCGCGAGGCTGCGCTCCACGATCCCCTCCACTTCGAATTGGGTCAGTTCATTCTCATACTTCTCCTTCGCCACCGGCAGGTGGCAGATCATTCCCGGCAGAAGCGCGAAGGCCAGAATCGTGAGCCAGCCCATCAGGGCGATTTGCCTTCCTGCCCGCGCCAAGATCGCCGTGACCGCCACGGTCAGCGCCAGCAACAGGCCATCAACCATCGACCACCAACGGATTTGCGCGCAGGCAAATGCCACCGCCACCAGCAACGGAGCGAACACCAGCGCTAGCGCGGCCCGGTCGCGACCGGAGGTCGCGCTGCTCCACCAAAGCCAGAGGGGGAAGGCCAGCAGCACGAACGGCAGCAGGACCCCGAACAGCTGCAACTTGGGCCCGTCCTGGGCCAGCCAAGCGCCAAGGTTGGCCGCCGCCGCCGCCTGCGGCAGACTGGTCAGCCTCGTGCCAAAAACCTCCCGCCCATTCAGCCAAGGCAGCTCTGATTTCCAGATCACATACCCCAAGGCCGACACCGCTAGAACGGCGCCGATCCATCTGCCGCGGGCCAGCCAGCCAGACCAAGGTTTCTGCCCCGCACGCCAGCCAGACAACAGCGCAAGCAATTCACCCACGCCCAGCCAGGCGACGGCCACCAGCGGGTGGTTGCCTTTGAATTCCCAGCTCAGATGCGACGGAAAGTATTCGGCCGCATAGGCGATGATCGTGGTGAGCGCC
>JAHFTH010000118.1 GCA_023269445.1 Lacunisphaera sp. | reverse complement strand
CGTAAGGTCGGTCGGCAGGGAGCAGCGCGACGGTCTCGGTATCGGTGGGCGTGTAGATATTGTGGCCGAGGGCGAAGCCGACTTTGTAGTGCCAGTCGACGTGCTCCGGGTCCATCCACGGGATGAAGTGGGCGGCCTGTTGCACGAAACGTCGCGAGCGGTTCAGGTCGGTCTCGCCCAGCCAAGTGAGCTTGAAACCGTTGGTATAATGGCGATCGGTGCCGGCGAAATATTTATCGTTTTCGGAAACAACCGTGAGCGTGCTGTGCCGGATGGTGAACTCCGGCAGGGTGCCGCCGGGTTCGTCGGCGCGGAGGATCGCGCCCGCCACCAGAAACATGGCCAGAATTTTCCGCAAGGAAGTGGCCTCACGCCTCCCAGCGGCCATAAATGCCGCAGGGGAGAATTTTGCCGTCGCGCTGGATGGGCAGGCCGACCTCGCCGCCGTGGATGCGGCCGCCGGCATCGTGCAGCAGGCCGTCGAGGAGGTTGATGACGACGGAGGGCGAGAGGCGCGCGGTGTAGGCATTGATCAGGAAAAACAGCGGCCGGTCGCTCAGCACCTGCTTGCACTCACTGAGCAAGTCCCAGAGGTGGTCCTCCAGTTTCCACATCTCGCCGGTGCTGCCGCGCCCGTAGGTGGGCGGATCCATGATGATGGCGTCATATTTGCGGCCGCGTTTGATCTCGCGGCGGACAAATTTCATGCAGTCGTCGGTGATGTAGCGCACGGGCGCCTCGGCCAGACCGGAGAGCACGGCGTTTTCCTTGCACCACTTCACCATGCCCTCGGCGGCGTCCACGTGGCAGACGGTGGCGCCCGCGGCCGCTGCAGCCACCGAGGCCGCACCCGTGTAGCCGAAAAGATTCAGCACGCTGACTTCGCGACCGGCGGCACGGGCGTCCTTGATCTTCTTGGAAAACCAATCCCAGTTGACCGCCTGCTCGGGGAAGAGGCCGGTGTGCTTGAAGCTGGTCGGGTGGATCTTGAAAGTCAGGTTGCCGTAACGCACGGTCCAGTGTTCGGGGAGTTTCTGGCGGTATTCCCATTTGCCGCCGCCGGTCTCGGCGCGGTGGTAGAAACCATCCCAGCCGGTCCAGAGCTTGCCGCCGGACTTGGGCCAGATGATCTGCGGGTCGGGCCGCACGAGATTGTAGGGACCCCACTGCTCCTGCTTCATGCCGTCACCGCCGTCGAGCAGGCGGTAATCCTGCCAGCGGTCGGCGACGATGAGGCCCGGGCGGTCGATGATCATGGTTCTAGGATTTGTAGGGGTTAACGACCTTTACACCGAGGATCATCTGGCCGGGATTAAAATCCTCCGAATAAAGGAGGGTGCAGCCAGCAGCATCGGCGGCGGCCACAATCAGCGCATCCCAGAACGAAAGCTGATTGAGAATCGAGCAATCGACCGCCTCCTGAATAAGCGCGGGGGTGACTTGGACAATCTCGAAGGCGGCAAAGCTTTTGAGCACGGCTTTCGCGGCCAGCGGAGCGACCCCCAGTTTCCGCGTCACGGTCACATAATACTCCTGCAAAACCTGGGTGGAAATCACGCCGTCGCCGGTGTCGATTAGTTCGGACAGCAGCTCGCGGCTGCGTTGCTGCTTTTTGGGTGCGCCCTCGTCTTGGGCATAAACCAGAATATTTGCGTCGAGAAAGACCTTAGCGGGCATACAGGTCCTCCCGCCGCCACTTCCGGCCTTTGGAATTGCCCGGATAGGCGTCCATCACCCGCAACAGTTCGGTCAGAGCGGCCGTGCGGTCGGTGGCGGTGTTTTTCTTAAGCAGGTCGCGCACGAGGCCGTTCAGCGTGGTCTGGTGGCGCCGCGCGTAGTCGCGCCCGGCCGCCAAGGTCTCCTCATCCAGAGCGAGGGTGATGTTTTTCATGCCGGTAGCTTGAGCCACACATAACCTGTGTCCACAGTGAATTCATTGCCTGGTGCTGAAATGTGTCCCTGCCGGAGTAGCGCTTCCCCTAGGAAGGTGAAAATTGGAGCCGGCACCGCGCTTCGTTATTACGCTTTCGTGAGTTTTGCCTCAATCTCAGTCATCGTGGCGAGGAATTCCTTTTCCAAATCCACATCGTAGAGCTTCGCCAGCACCAGCACGCTCCACAGGCAGTCGCTCAATTCGTGGGCGAGCTGCCGGTCCACGTCGGCCATGGGGCGCACGCCGGACTTGGCCATGACGGGCTTCATCAGGTCGCCGACATCGCCGACGAAGCCCTGTATGATTTCCTCGCGAGTCCACGGCCGGCCGCCCTGTTGCTGGGCGTGGGTGGCGAAACCCTGGCTGATCTGCATGGCGCGGTCGGAGAGCTGGGAAAGGTCCATGCCTCACTTCAAGCGCGTGGCTGCGGAGCAGCAATCCCGGAAGCAGCGTTTACGTCCCGTAGAGCCGGTCGCCGAAATCGCCAAGGCCGGGCAGGATATATTTTTTGGCGTTGAGCGCGCGGTCGAGCGCGCCGGTGTGGACCGGCACGGCGGGGTGGGCCTGCTCCATCGCGGCCACGCCCTCAGAGGAGGCGACGATGCAGACAAAAACAATTTCCTTCGCCCCAGCGGCCTTGACGACGTCGATCGCCTGCGCCGCCGAGCCACCGGTGGCGAGCATCGGGTCCACGATGATGACGCGTTTTCCCTCCAGCGGGGGCAGCTTGCAGTAGTAGCTGCGGGCGATGGCGGTGGTGTGGTCGCGCTCGAGGCCGACGTAGCCGATGGAGACGTCGGGAAAAATATCCTGGAATGGCTGCACCATGCCGAGGCCGGCGCGCAAAATCGGCACGACCACGAGCTGTCGGGCCAGCACGCGGCCGGCCATGGGCTCCATCGGGGTCTCGATTTCTTTCTCCTCGGTGGCGAGGTCACGCGTGGCCTCCAGCGCGAGCAGCAGCGAAATCTGGTAGCTGAGCGTGCGGAACAGCGCGGGCTTGGTGGTCTTGTCGCGCAGGTGGGTCAGCACGTGGGCACCGAGCGGGTGTTGCAGGACATGGAGCGGCATGGCGGTGGGATCAGAAGACAGAGGACAGGACAAGCCAAGGAAATCCCAGCATCCCAGCTTGTCATTCTTCGCTTCGCTCAGAATGACAGGAAACGAAAAACCTAAGGTTTCAGCACCAGCGTGTGCTGCGTCGGGCCTGGAAGCAGGGGCGTGGGCTCGCCTTTCACCCAGGCATCGTGGCCGGCGCGGTAATAGGGGGAGAGCGGGTGGCCGCTCTGGCCGCCGGGCATGTGGTAAATCCCCTCGGCTTCGTGGCCGGGTGAAACGACCAGGCGTTCGCTAGCCCCTTGAGTGGGGCTCTGCACGCGCGGCATGTCGGCCCCACCGGGCAGTGGCTCGGCGGGCAAGTCGAGGCAGCGGGCTAGGAATCCGGGGAGGAAACGGCTGAAAGGATGCTGCATTCGCAGGGTGTTATACCCGCCCCAAGTGTATCGGGCCGGGGGCACGCCGGCCTGATCAACCTCGGCGAGCACGTCATCCGCCGCCGCGAGCAGGAGCGATGACCACGAGGCGTGTTCGTGACTGAGCAGGCGGGCCGGCAGGTCGTGCGTCAGTTGCCAGACGGCATCATCATACTGGAAAGTGGCGTAGCTGAAACCGGCGTAGGCCTCGCGGGCGCGCTCGGCGAAAGGAGACAGCGTGCGCTCCGCGACCTTGAGCCGCCACGCGCGCACGAGCCGGTAGGCGGCCGAATCGGGACTGGCGTGGCCCGGCCACTGGCGGACGGCGTCGCGCAATCTGGCGCGGGCCTTATTTTCTGCCACGACCTCGTCGGTCAGGGTGGCGAGGAGAAACTTCTGCCAGCGTTCGAGAAACACGGCGCGGTTGTCGAGCTGGATGGCGAGCAAGTCGGCCGGGGTTGATTTTCTCCCGGCGGCAAGCGAGCGAAGATCGTCGCGGATTTGCCGGCCGCGCGGGCCGTCATCGTAGCCGAGATCGCCGAGCTTGGCGTAGCTTTCGCCACCGACTAGGCGCTGATTGGCGGTCCAGAGCAGGCCATCGGGTGGGTTAAGAATCACGGGAATTTCGTCAGGCCTTAGCCAGCCGTCCCATCGGCGGTCGCCGTAGGCCCACGAGGCGGGGAAGCGACCGTCGTAGCCGACGCGCCGGGGAATTTTGCCCGTGAGGGTCCAGGCGATAGCGCCGTCGTGATCGGCGACAACCAGATTTTGATTGGGCATGCCGACGCGCGGGGCTACCGCCACGGCCTCGGCTGCGGTGGTGGCCGTCTCCAAGTCGAGGGCGTCGAGGTTGGTGGCGGCGGGCTCATGGGCGTTCCAGCGCAGAGCTAGGTAGCGGCCATGGCCGAGGGTGGATATAATCGGCCCCCACTCCGTCCAGCGGGCCGTGAATGTCACGGGGGGCGCGCTTTTGACCTTGAGGGGATCCGGGCGGTTCTCGATTTCGGTGTAACCGTGGAGCGTGCGGTAGAAGAGCTGCACAGTGGTCTCGGCCTCGACCATGACGATGTCCATGGTGTCGATGTTGGAGTTGGTGTAACCCCACGCGATGCGGCCATTGCTGCCGACGACGAGTGCCGGAGTGCCGGGCAAAGTGACGCCGACGAGGCGGTGGGCGGTGCCGGCCGGATCGGTCCAGGTGAGCACGGCCCGATACCAGATATGGGGCACGCTGAGCGTGAGGTGCATGTCGTTCGCAAACAGCGCCGCGCCGCTGTCAGTGTGCGCGCCTGAAACGGCAAAGCTGTTGGAGCCGGGGAAAAAGGCTTCAGCGGGCGAAGGACGGACGGTGGCCGCAGTAGTTTCGACCGATGGTTTGAGTTGCAGCGCGGGCAGAGGCGCGGGCGGGAAAGTGCTGCCGTCGAGGGCCGAGTCCCAGGAGGTGCCGCGCGGAGCAAAGAAATCTGCCGCGCCCTGACCCAGCGTCTGCCGCAGGGCACCGAGACTGAGCTCGAACCGGCCCGAGGAGTCCTGCAGGTCGAACCACATGGCGTAGACGACGAGGAGGCTGTCCTCGGCGTGCCACGGCTGCGGGCTGGTGCGCAGCGCGAGGTATTCCCACGGAGTCTTGGGCAGGGCGGCGAGACCGGCGTTCACCCCGGCAGTGTAGGCGTCGAGCACGGCGCGCTTCTCCGGGGTGAGGAGCGCGAGGGCTTTTTCCGCGGTGCGGCGGAAGCCGTGCAACCGGTGCGCCTGATCGAGCGGGAGGGCGGCGGCGCCGAAAATCTCCGCCAGCTCGCCCGCGCCGCTGCGCCGGAGCAGATCCATCTGGAAGTAGCGGTCCTGGGCATGCAGAAAACCCGTGGCCCGCGCGACATCGACTCGCGTGGCGCCGGTGATCGTGGGGACGCCGAGCCCATCGCGCTCAATTTTGACCGGAGCGGAAAGACCGGTGATGAGCCGCTCGCCATCGAGTTGCGGCAGGCTGCCGCGCATCTGCCACCAGCCCCAGCCGAGGGCCGCACCCACCAGCAGTAACAACCCGCCCAAGACGGAGCCGATCAGCGGGAGGCGTTGCCGGAGCGGGAAAGTCACGGCCGGTCCATCAAAGTTTTTCCCAGGGCCGGTCGGCCCCGGGATCGCGGCCCTCGTCGTAATCGATGAAGTCGAACATCGTGAGGATAGGCTTGCCGGCCAGGCCGAACTGTTCGATGCGCTGCTTGACGACTGCGGAGGCGATATCGCGCCAGCCGCGTTTACAGAGGAACATGCTCCAGATCTCACACTCTTCATCCGTGTGAGCCGTGCCGTGGGCGTGGGCCCAAGTGAGAATCTCTTCATCTGTGCTGCCGGCGAGAGTTTGCTTGGTCAGGTCAGCAAAGCTGACGCCGAGGAACCGGCAGCAGCGGGCATCAAACATGGTGGGCGCGCCTTGATCGCCAAGGTTGGCCACGTATTCCGGCGGGAGCTTACCCGCGGCATGGAGACGGATCTTGTCGAGCATGCGGCCGAAATAGACGAGGCGGCCAACTTTGGCGTAGGGACTGCGGAGACCGGGGACGTGGGACATGGGAGGAGGAGATAGGGAACCGATGACAGAGGACAGAACGCAGAACAAGCCGGGGAATCAGCCGGACGATCAGATTTTATCCCAAGACCGATCCGCCACCGGATTGCGGCCCTCGTCGAACTCGATGTGATCAATGAGGGTTTCGATCGGTTGGCCGCCAAGCCCGCTGTCGCGAATTCGTTGCGGCAGGACGGATGAACGTTCGTCACGCCAGCCGAGCTTCAGGATAAAGCGGTTCCACATGTGGCATTCCTCATCGGTGCGGGCCGTGCCGCGGGCCTGCACCCAGGCGAGAATCTCCTCGTCGGTGCCGCCGGCCAAAGTGTGCTCGCGCAGTTCGGCGTAGACCACACCGAGAAAGCGGCAGCACCGGCCGTCGAGGACATAGAATTGCGCATCACCGAGGTTGGCGGTGTATTCCGCCGGGAGCTGACCCGCGGCATGGAGGCGGATCTTGTCGAGCAGGCGGCCGAAGTAGACGAGGCGGCCGACCTTGGCGTAACAACTGCGGAGACCGGGAACGTGGGGCATGGGTGCGGCCGGCGGGAGCGGAGCCGGACCTAGTTGCGGGCGTAGTAGGCCCAGGTGGCGATGAGCCCGAGGAGGAAAGTGGGGAAGTTGATCCAGAGCTGGTGAAAAGGCACGGCGTAGTGGTGGACGGCCCAGATAACCGCGATGTGCTTCACCGCGATCAGCGCCCAGCAGAGCAAAATGAGTCTCTCCACCCGCGGATTGCAGGGCACGGGCCGGGTCACATGGACCGCCTCGACAAAGGCGTGGTCGTAGTCCGCCGGGTCGCGCGGGGAAAGGGACTGGAAGAAATTGGCGAACATCCAACCGATAACCTAGCCGGCTTTGCCGAAAAGAAAAGCCCGCGTCTACCCGAGGATCGTGAGCACGATACCGGCGACGATGCCGAGCACGGCGGGGAGCTTGGCTCCGCCCCGGCCCTCGCGGAAAAGCCAGATGCTGCCGGCGAAAGCCACCAGCGTGCTGCCCCGGCGCAGGCTGGAGACGACCGAGACCAGGGCGGCGGGATTCCGCAGGGCCTCAAAATAGACAAAGTCCGCCACGAGCAGCGAGGCCGCGATGAACGGGATGCTCCAGCGCCAGTGAAACATGTTGCGCGGCCACCACTGCCGCCACCAGCCGACGGCGAGCGGCAGCAACACCACGGGCAGGTAGAGCGTGAACCACGCCTGCACGGCCGCGGCGCTCAGGCCCACCGTGCCGAGGAGATATTTATCATAGAGACCGCTCACCGCGCCGCAGAGCGTGCCCGCAATCATGCAGCCGACCCACTTGTTGCGGTGAAAGTGGACGCCCTCGCTCCGGCCGACAACCGACAGACCGTAGAATGACGCGAGCGTGAGGAGAATGCCGGTGTTCTCCAGCCACGAGGGGCGTTCGCCCAGCACCACCAGCGCGCCACCGAGCGTCCACAGCGGGCCGGTCGCCCGGATGGGCGACGCGAGGGACAGCGGCAGGTGCTTGATGCCAAAATAGGTGAACGCCCACGACAGGGCGACGATCATGGACTTGAGGAAGACCAACCCGTGCTGCGCCGGGGTAAGCGCCTCGGGCACGAAGGAAGCGGGCACCACGCCGGGAGCGGCGAGCCCGAGGAGGAGGAGCGCCAGCCACACGGCCGCGCCGCAGAGCGTGCTGAGGAACAACACGGGCAACACGGCGTTGTCGCGCAGCGCGTGCTTCTTGCTCAGGTCGTAGAGACCGAGGAAGAAAGCGGAGACGAGACTGGCGGCAATCCACGACATGAACCGCGAGGTGTGACGGACGCCACAGCGCAGGGCAAGAACGCCCTATCTGTCATTCTGAGCGAAGCGAAGAATCCAGAATGATATACGCTGCATTCGTGCTGTTGGATTATTCACTTCGCTCAGAATGACAGCTGAAGGAAATTATTTTAACTTCGCGCAGGCCCGGTGGCGCGGACACGAGTCGAGGTGGTCGTTCACCATCCCGGTGGCCTGCATGAAAGCGTAGCAGATCGTGGGGCCGACGAATTTGAAGCCGCGCTGCTTCAGGTCCGCGCTCAGGGCGTCGGATTCGGGCGTGCTGACCGGGATTTGCGCGGAGGAGGACAGGTTGTGCTGGATCGGCCGGCCGCCAACGAACGGCCAGAGATAGCGGGCGAAGGAGCCAAACTCCTTTTGCACGGCGAGAAAGGCGCGGGCATTGAGCACCGAGGCTTCCACCTTCAGCCGATTGCGGATGATGCCGGGATCGGCGAGCAGGCGGGCTTTTTTCCGCTCGTCGTAGCGGGCGACCGCGGCCGGGTCGAAATTTCCGTAGGCCTCACGGTAGGTTTCGCGTCGGTGCAAAATGGTGGCCCAGCTCAGGCCCGCCTGCGCCCCCTCCAATAGGATCATCTCGAACAGATGTCGGTCGTCGTGCGAGGGCACGCCCCATTCCGTGTCATGATAATGGTGCTGGAGTTCGGCCTCGGCCCACGGGCAGCGGTTTTTCATTGGCGGGAGGATAGCACAGAATGCTGACAACAGTCTGTCAGCAGACTTGCGGCGCGGGCAATCCCTGTCGTAGCCTGAAGGTCTTATGGGACGTCAATGGCTTCACGCGAAACGCGCAATCGTCAACCTGAAGAAGGGTCAGACCGTCGGCAAACTGGTGAAGGAGATCACCGTGGCCGCCAAACTCGGCGGCGGTGATCCGGAAGGCAACGCCCGGCTCCACGCCGTCCTCGAAAAAGCCCGCAAGGCCAGCGTGACCCGCGATGCAATCGAGCGCGCCATCGCAAAGGGCACGGGCACCGGCGGTGAGAAGATGCACCTCGACCATGTGGTTTTCGAGGGCTACGCCCCGCACAAGGTGCCGGTCATCGTCGAGTGCATGACGGACAATCACCAGCGGATCACCCCGGAGATCCGGTTTCTGTTCAAGACCGGCATCCTTGGCACCGCCGGCAGCAACAAATTCCTCTTCGACCACGTGGGGCTCGTCGAAGCGCACACGGCCGACAAGAATGCGGATCTCGAAGCGGTGGCCATCGAGGCGGGCGCGAACGATTTCGAGGCGCTGACGCACGCGCAAAACGATGACATCCCCGAGGGAGCCGCCGGTGCCCGCTTCATCACGGAGCGCACGGGGGTGCACGCCGTGTCCGTGTGGCTGAAACAGCACGGCTGGCACGTCGTCACGAGCGAGATCGGCTACACCGCCAAGCAGTTTCCCGAGCTGGACGATGCGAGTCGCGGCGTGGTCGGTGAATTTCTCCAGGCGCTCGAGGATCACGAAGATGTGCAGCGGGTGTGGGCGGCGGTAAAATAAAAAAACCCGCGCCAGTGACGGCGCGGGACTTTTTTTAAAAACGCCGGGCCGTTAAACCCGCGTCGAGTGAAGAATGAAGGGTAACGCGAACGTTACTTCTTCTTTTTGGCTTTCTTCTTAGCAGCTTTTTTCTTGGCCATGACGAAGTATCCGAGAAATTCCGCGCAGTTGCACGAACAATTTTCACTTCGTCAGCGGCCGGTCAATATCGCGAGTTCGCGCAGATAATTGGCCGAGCTGGCAAAAAGTTTTTCCAATTGTTCGCTGCGACAACGCCAGCGCCAGTTGCCGGCGGCGACACCGGGCGTGTTGAAACGCGCGGCGGAATCGAGTGCGAGCAGGTCCTGCAGCGGCACGATGGCGAGTCGCGCGGGGCTGGCGTAGCTGGTGCGGATAAAATCCCACGCGACGTCCTCGCCCGAGACGCGCAGGTAGCGGCGCACGCGGTCGCGCTCGTATTCGCTGGTGGTGCGATACCAGCCGGCGGTCGTGTCGTTGTCGTGCGTGCCGGGGTAGACGACGGCGTTGCGCGGAGCATTGTGCGGCAGGTAGGAATTCTTCGCGTCACCGCCCCAGGCGAATTGAAGCACGAGCATGCCGG